>CBFHJL010000004.1:35126-53199 GCA_965656195.1 Brumimicrobium sp.
CCGAGTGGTTCTGAATGTCAATAATTTGCCATCAACTCCTACTGCTAAGCAATATCAGCTTTGGGCGATTGTAGATGGTAAACCCAAAGACATGGGTGTTTTATCCAATAATCAGTTGGAATCAAACTTTATTGAAATTTCTAAAACTACTAGTAGCGCTGCAGCTTTTGCGATTACTTTGGAAGATGAAGGAGGAAAGCCTCAACCTAATCTTGACCAGCTCTACGTGATTGGAAATGTATAATTATGTTTAAAATTTGTCGCTAGTAGATAAATTGGATTGTCTAGAAAAGGAGTCAAGAGCATTAGAAATTAATGCAGAAGATCGCTCTAAGTTATATTCGAAGGCGGAGTCTTTATCTAATGATTTTTTAGATCAGTTGGAATCCGCAATTGCTTACAGTGCTTCTAAATCTCAGAGGGACTGTTATTAGAGCAATAGACATCACCAGTGAATTTAAAAGCGGTTATAACTAATACCAACACGAATGGATACTAAATTTATTTCAAAGATTTTTATGCTAACATCCGTAATATTGTGGAACACTTTCTGCGTATACAGTCAGAAAACAGAATCAACTGACAGCTCGCTAACTTATCTTGCGCTGGGAGATTCATATACGGTAGGTGAGTCGGTTGAAGTAGATCAACAATGGCCAAGACAATTAAGATCTGCAATGGACAGTTCTGGTTTGATGGTTAGTGAACCCATAATTATTGCACAAACAGGTTGGAGAACGGATGATTTGCTGAACGCTGCAAAGGAGCAGGTGAGCGAGAAAAAGTATGATATGGTTTCATTACTCATAGGAGTTAATAATGAATATCAGGGGCGTTCACCAAAAAGCTTTGTCAGCGAATTCGAAAAATGTCTGCTGTTTGCCATAGAGCATAGCAAGACTGGCAAGGACGGTGTTTTTGTTTTAAGTATTCCAGATTATGGATACACCCCTTTTGGAGCAGCAAAACAAGAACAAATATCAAAGCGATTAAATGCTTACAATGAGATTTGTAGAAAGGTATGTAAGGAACATAGTGTGCTATACATAAACATCACGGATATCTCGAGAGAGGTACCTGAAGACGACTCTCTCGTAGCGAAAGATCAGCTTCATCCTTCTGGAGAACAGTACTCTAGATGGGTTGAGCGGGCATTAGAGAATGTGCTAAAGTTATATATGGAGTAATATTAAATATTCATATTTCATTTTTTTTATTGTCAATTCAAAGAAATACTCTATATTTGCACTCCCCTTTTGAGGGTTCTCTGATAACGATCAGAACAAAAAAGATAAATAATACCAAAGATATATTGCGGGGTGGAGCAGTTGGTAGCTCGTCGGGCTCATAACCCGAAGGTCATCAGTTCGAGTCTGGTCCCCGCTACAAAGAGAACCGTTGGATTTTAATCCAGCGGTTTTTTTATGCTCGAAAGTCTGAGCTTGCTCAAGGCTCTGAGGATGAAAAGCCGTTCAGCACGCAGTGCAACGGTTCGATTTGGGCTGTTAATCATTTCCAGTCTATAGAATTTGCATACTATTCCAACGCCTTATTCTAATGTACGCCTTGCTTAAGACTTTGTTTCCGCAAGGATCAAAGCTATACTCTTGAATACCTTTCCATCTGAGATCACAGAACCACTTTGAATAAGTCCGAAGACCTCTTCTTCACGTTTCTTGTGGTATACTTTTTCCGTGGTGTATACTGAGGTTGAAGGCGCTTTTGCTTGAACCTTACTAAGTCCTTCTGTTGTTCTAAGGTCGATTGACTCGTCATCAATCTTCAACCCCATAAGTATCATTTTACCAGGCAAACATTGAAAAGTCCTTACTTCTTGAGGACTACGATGCTCTAAGAAATGTGTTTTACGCAATACACCTTCCCAAACAACATCACTGAACTGCTCAAGTATTCCTTCTGCTTTTTCTTTATCTTCTTTTTTGAGGACCTCCCATTGATCAGCAGTAACTCCATTGATCACTAAGAATTCAATAAATTCTTTTTCTAGGTCTTTCAGTTCTTCTGAAGTTAGATTTCTGTATTTAGGCATTGTTCTCGAGTATATATTTTTCAATGTCTTTGGCAAACCATTTATGCTCTAACACTTGCACTTTTTTTTGGATTTCTTCAATTGAATCTTCTTTTTTCAATTCAACGCTATGCTGTCCAATGATCTTTCCCTTATCATATTCTTCGTTCACTAAGTGAATTGTGATTCCACTTTCTTCTTCGCCAGCCTCCTTGACTGCTTTGTGAACATTTAAACCATACATTCCTGAACCCCCATATTTTGGCAATAAAGATGGATGTATATTGATGATTTGTTTAGGGAAAGTTTGAATAAACGAGGCGGGTATCATTCTTAAATAACCGCTTAGGATAATAAACTTAATATCTCGTTGCTGCATCAAAGATGACAGAAGCTCTCCATCATTGGCTTGTTCATTGTTAATTATGATTTGTTCTATAGATTCATTTTTGGTGCGCTCCAACACCCCAGCATTGATTTTGTTACTCAGAAGAACGGCAACCTCGATTGTTTCGTGAGTTTTGAAGTGCTCAATGATCCGTATGGCGTTTGATCCGTTTCCCGAGGCGAATATTGCAATGCGCGTTTTATTCATACTGCAAAAATAGAAAATCATTAACTGCTTTATACTTGAATCGATAGATATTTAAGTATGTGATGCAAGTAACAATACAATAATTGAAACCTTTTTAGTTTATTGTGATGGTTCAATTTTACTTAACTTTGAACCATGGAATTAGTAGTTGAGTTCTTTGTAACATTATGGGATCTAACTATAGAAATGGCTCCCTATCTCTTATTGGGCTTTTTAATCGCAGGCCTGCTCAATGGGGTTTTCTCAAAAGACTGGCTCCAACGAAATATGGGTAAGCCTGGAATAGGAAGTGCTGTGAAAGCAGCTCTATTGGGTGTTCCTTTGCCGTTATGTTCTTGTGGTGTTATACCCACAGGTGTTTCATTTTACAAACAAGGGGCTTCCAAGGGAGCAACATCTTCTTTTTTAATTTCAACTCCACAAACAGGAGTAGACAGTATTTTAGTTACCTATTCTCTTATGGGCTGGGCTTTTGCAATTGTGCGTCCAATCATTGCTTTTGTAACGGGTGTTCTGGGAGGGATTTGGGCAGATCAAGGAGAAAAAGACGATTCGAATAGAAATGTTGAAGTTGAATCATGTTCAGATTGCGAAGACGATAATCCAACGATAGAACATCATTGGTTTGACCGTATTTTTAAATATGCTTTCGTAACATTTTTACAAGATATCTCAAGATGGCTGATTTTAGGACTAGTACTTGCTACTTTAATAACGATGTTTGTTCCTCAGTCTCTCTTTACGGAATATTTAAGTAGCCCTTGGCTCAATATGCTTATCGTTTTAGCTGCTAGTATTCCACTGTATGTTTGTGCAACGGCTAGTGTTCCAATTGCTGCGGCATTACTCTTAAAAGGTGTTTCTCCGGGAGCAGCATTGGTCTTTTTAATGGCCGGACCTGCCACGAATGTGGCAACTTTAACGGTTTTGTGGCAAACTATAGGAAAGCGAACAACGATAAAATACTTGGTTTCTATAATGGTTGGAGCGGTTGGTTTTGGATTGATCATTGACTATGCATTACCAAAGGAATGGTTTACTTACTTTACCCCTGAACATACAAATGCTCATTCGCATCATATTTTACCACATTGGTTAATGTTGGGTTCCGGCGTTTTGATGGTGTACTTAATAGCCCAAGCAGAAATCTTAAAATTTATACCTAAAAAAATAACAACAATAGAGAATATGAGTAATACAGCAACATATAGTATAGAGGGAATGACATGCAATCACTGTGTGGCTAACGTCGACAAGAACTTAAAAAATATAGAGGGAGCGGAAGAGGTTTCAGTAGACCTTCAGAAAGGAGAAGCATCTATAAAAGGAGACGTCCAAGAAAGTAAAGTGAAAGATGTTATTGAAAGTATTGGTTATACTTTTAAAGGAAGAAAATAGATTTTACTTTGCAAATAAGCTTTCCATGTCTTTGAAGGCCTTAAATTCTAGCGCATTATTCGCTGGGTCAAGGAAGAATAAAGTGGCTTGCTCACCAGGTTTACCTTTGAACCTAATGGTTGGCTCTAATACAAATTCTACGTTTGCGTTTTTTAAACGATCGGCTAAGATTTTCCAATCCTCCATATGTAAAACAACACCATAATGAGGAACAGGTACTTGATCTCCGTCAACTGGGTTATAATGAAGTTTAGTTCGTTCAGGACTGTAGTGGATTACAAATTGATGTCCGTAAAAATCAAAGTCTACCCAATGGTCTGAAGACCTACCTTCTCGCATACCAAGAACATCTCCATAAAAAGCTCTACATTTTTCCAGGTCGTCTACCGGAACAGCAAGGTGAAAGGGGGTGAGTTTATTTTTCATAATTCATCTAAATTAAACAACTGAAACAGGTTTTTTCTCATCGTCAACAGCAACCATGGTGAACACTCCGTGCACTGCTCTTTCTCGTTTTTCAGAGTACATTTCCTCAACAAAAATATCAACTCCGACAACGATACTTGATTTCCCCACACTATCTACATTCGCAACGAGCTCCACTAAAGTCCCACTTGGAATAGGCATTTTAAAGTCTACTCGATCAGAACTCACTGTTACCACTTTTTGTCTGCTAAACCGAGTAGCACAGATAAAAGCGACTTCATCCATTAATTGTAAGGCTGTTCCACCAAAGAGTGTGTCATAGTGATTCGTCGTATTTGGAAATACAGCTTTAAAGACCCTTGTTTCGGCTTCCTTTTTTCTTAAATCTACATTTTTACCCATATTACTCTTCTATTTCTTTGGCTGTTCTCAAACCTTTAATATTTTCAATGATATCTGGATTTTCACTGATGTTACCATCTGGATAACGTGTAGGTTTGAGCTTGTAATATGCAAAACTTACCACTGCAGCTCCGACATCTGCAATTGGGAAAGACATCCAAATCCCATCTAATCCATAAGCAAATGGTAAAAGCAGTACCAAAGGGATTAAGAAAAACCCTTGTTTTGTTAATGCAAGAAATAGAGCGGGCAAAGCTTTTCCAATTGCCTGGAAATAGGCGCTTATAATTAAGCTGACAGCCAGTAATGGAGTGGCGAGAAACACGGTTCTAATTACCGGGGTTGTTTCTTCAATCAAGTCCTGATTCGTTGTGAACAGTGATGCAATGTCACCCGCAAAAACCATCAACCCAATGAAGATTAGAATGGCAAAACCGGAAGCCCAACCAATAGAGAGACGAACTATAGTGCGCACCCTGTCTTTTAAACGTGCGCCGAAATTGTATCCAACAATCGGAACAAAGCCTTGTGTTATACCCAAAACTGGGAAATTTGCAAACATCAGCACTCGATTCACGATACCATAAACGGATAGCCCTTGTTCGCCTCCATAGTAGTAAAGCGAATTATTCAGAACTAAAGCAAGTATGCTTATCACACCTTGCCGCGCTAGAGTTACAGCTCCTAAACTACTTATTTCACTAATTATAGGAGCAGAAGGTCTCAAATATTCAAAATTTAACTTCAATTCTGATTTACCTCGAAAAAAATGGACAAAGGTAAAGGTTGCACTGGCGATATAAGAGATTGTCGTAGCCCAAGCCGCTCCTTTGATACCCATGTCGAAACCGATCATTAAAATTGGATCTAAAATCAAATTTGAAATTGCAGGAATAATCATAGCAAACATAGCAACTCTTGGATAGCCTTCGGCACGAATTACGTTGTTACTCATCATTGCCCAAGCCAAGAAGGGAACGCCAATTAAAACGATAGAAAAGTATTCGATTGCTGGTTTTTTTACTCCTCCTTTGCCTCCAAAAACGGAGATTATTTCATCCATAAAAAATGAACCAAGAAGTACAAAAAAGACTGCCAACGTAACCGTCATCATTATTTGATTACCGAAAGTGTGATATGCTTTTTCTTTGTCCTTTCCACCTAGTGATCTAGAAAGCACTGAGGAGCCTCCAACACCAATAGCCATACCAATACTTGAAATCAAAAAAGAGATCGGTAAAACTACCGTTATTGCTCCTATACCGTCAGCCCCTACGAGGTGACCAACAAATATGGTATCTACGATGGCATAGATAGACATCACTAGAATCCCTACAGAAGCAGGAAAAGCCTGCTGTCGCAATAACTTTCCTAAGGGTTCAGTTCCAAATTTTTCTGTGGATTTCATTGTTGCTCAATAACAAGAATTTGGTGTAAATGTTGCATTTGGAACAAAAATACATCCTTTTTAAGGATATCTATTCGTCAAGATTGGCAAATTCAAATGAATAATGGGTACCTGTGTCTGTCACTTTACGTTCAAATTTTCCTTCCAACTGATCTGTGAAAACATCAATCAACTGCATTCCAAAAGAACCTCCCTCAATATCCTTCCATTTTCCATTATCCTCATAGGTCAGTTTGAATCTAGACCCTTCAAACGGCTCAATTGTAAGAGTGATTTCACCTTTATCATTAAAAGCATGTTTGAGAGAGTTCGAGACAAGCTCATTAATGATTAAACCAAGCGGCACGATAGATTTTGCCCCTACAGTTTTTAAAGATGAGGTGATCTTATAATCAACATTTACAGCGGTAGAATTTGCATCAATTAGATCAGCAATTAATGTGTCCAAATAATCTTTAATATTTATGTTGGCTAAAGATTCTTTTTGATACATCTTTTGATGAATCAAGGACATCGTGAGAATTCTACTGATGGCATCATCAAAACTTTGAATTGTTTCTTTCGATTTTAATTCATTAGATTGAATTCTAAGTAAGCTGATAATAACTTGTAGGTTGTTTTTTACTCTATGATGAATTTCCTGAAGCAATACTGTTTTTTCCTGATTTTGCGACTCTACAACTTTCTTCTCTTTTTTTAACTCTAGAAAAGCATTTTCACTTTTTCTACGCGCATAAGAATTTACAATTCCAAATTGATACATTACATATCCGATAAGAAACATGGCAAAAATGAATTCAATGGTCATCATTACATCCTGCCTTTTACTCGCGATTATTCTATCGTGAATTGTATCGCTAAAAAGGAAGATGAAATAATAGGAGAATAATAGGGAGCTTACAATAAGAAAAAACACACCCCACAATCTACCTAATGTAAAGAATGCGGTAAGAATAATAACAGTCATCCACAATGCCTCGATGATATGAATTGCATCTTGAACACCCGTTACTGAGAATACTATAACGGTTGTAGCCCCTAAGAGCATAATTTTAGCAACCAATGCATAAGACTTGTAATGATTGAGATAAAAAAGACCGCCTACGGTTACGCTTAGAACAGATAAATAATAGTAAAAAAAGCGATCATCCATAAAGTATGTCGCCGTTGATAAGCAGATAATGACAGTAGAGAACATCAAGGCGATACGCCATGTAAGTGCAAATTTAGATTTCTCATAGAAATCTGGTAGATCTGTTTTTGGAACCTTGAGAATGTTGATCATAAAAGCTATTTTTGAAATGTTCTATCTTCTCCTAGAAACTCAGGTGCTTGAACAGACAATACCTTAAGAGGTTCTTTGGAGGTTACTTTAACAGCATGCCAACTTTTTCTCTTAATTGCTACAAAATCACCCGCTCCGATTTCAAATCGCTCATTATTCATGTAAAAAATACCCTTGCCACTTAAAACGTAAAGAGATTCAGTATGCTCTTCGTGCAAGTGTGTTCTAACGGTATCTTTTACCCAAATTACGAATTGAGTAGATAAATTGTCACCCCCAACCTTTTGAACTAGAATGTTTGTAAACTCTTCGGAAGGCTTTAGTTCATGGAGGTTCAATTGACTATTGGAGAAGAATGAAAAAATTCCAATAGTGAGCATTAGTGTGAGAAGTTTCATGGATAGCAATGTTATTCTGTCTAACAAATATACATTTTAGATTGAAAAGATAGTCAATCCTAACTACTAGGTACCGCAATTGTTATTCTCATGGAGTATCGTTACTTTTGTTAGCACACAGAGGGAGCTTTATACTTCATGAGAAAAAAGAATTTGAAATTTGGCACAAAGGCTATTCATGCTGGTGTAGAACCAGATACCGCTACAGGAGCTATCATGACCCCTATTTATCAAACAAGTACTTTCGTTCAAGATAAGGTTGGCCAACACAAAGGCTATGAATACTCTAGAACGTTAAACCCAACGAGACACGCTCTTGAAGTTGCTTTAGCTGAACTTGAAAACGCTGAATATGGTGCTTGTTTTGGGAGCGGAATCGCTGCCTTAGACTGTGTGCTGAAAATGTTGAGGCCAGGAGATGAAGTTATTTCATCTGCAGACCTTTACGGGGGTTCGTATAGAATCTTTAAAGGGATCTATGAGAACTTTGGAATTAAGTTTCATTTTGTAGACATGAATGATCTTGCCAATGTTCAAGATAAAATCAATAAAAATACAAAGTTGATTTGGGCTGAAACTCCAACCAACCCAACAATGAGCATCATTGATATTAACGCACTATCTCAGATTTCAAAAAAAGAAAATTTAATCTTCGGAGTTGATAACACATTTGCCACTCCTTGTCTTCAAAACCCAATAGCTCTCGGAGCTGATATTGTCATGCACTCTGTTACAAAATATCTAGGAGGACACTCGGATGTTGTGATGGGAGCATTAATTACGAATGACAAGTCTATAGCCGATGAAATGTACCGTATACAAAACAGTTCTGGAGCCATTCCTGGTCCTATGGATTGTTTTTTAGTACTTCGAGGTTTGAAAACACTTCATTTAAGAATGCAACGACATAGCGAAAACGGTAAGTCATTAGCGTATTTTTTAAAAGACCATCCAAAGGTGGAAAATGTCTATTGGCCAGGATTTGAAGATCATCCGAACTACCAAATTGCAAAAGATCAAATGTCTGATTTTGGAGGAATGATTTCTTTCTCTCTGAAAGGAAACAGCTTAAAAGAAGCACATAAAGTGATGGAAAGCTTTGAAATATTTACCTTGGCAGAATCATTAGGAGGTGTCGAGTCATTAACTTGTCATCCTGCAACAATGACACATGCCTCAATTCCTAAAGAAGAACGAGAAGCTGCTGGAATTGTAGACTCGATGATTAGACTTAGTGTAGGAGTAGAAGACGTAGATGATCTGATAGAAGATTTAAAACAAGCATTAGCATAAATAGTAAAAATGGGATTTAGCAAATTTGCAGTAATTGGAGTAGGGCAGTATGGTTCTACAATAGCCCTTAGACTCGCTGAAAAAGGGGCACAAGTATTTGCCTTTGATAATAAAGAGGAGAAAATTGAGAACATAAAAGATGATGTTGCTTTTGCCGTTACTTTGGATACGACTGATGCAAAAGCACTCGCTGCACAAAACATTCAGGAAATGGATGCGGCCGTTGTTGCCATCGGTGAAAACTTTGAAGCAACGGTACTTACGTCTGTGCATTTAATTGATTTGGGCGTAAAAAGGATTATTGCCAGGGCAAGTGGAAATGATCAACGCCTTATTCTTGAGAAAATTGGAATTAAGGAGATTCTTACTCCAGAGGATGAGGTTGCATTCGTGATTCGTGAAAAACTATTGAATCCTTCGATTTTATCGTTTTTGCAATTGCCTGATGACTATGAAATTGCTGAGATAAAACCTCCGAAAGGGACAATAAATAGGACCATTGATGATATTGACTTCAGAAACAAATATCAGTTGACGCTTGTTACGATGAAACGAGAGTATGATATTAAGAAAAAAGGACAATACGAAGTTGAACAACACGTAATAGGTGTGCCAAATAGTGACACCGTGATTGAATCACGTGATACTCTAGTCGTATTCGGTACAGCGAAACATGTTCAGCGATTTATAGATGTAAATGAATCATGATAAATATTATAACAGGAACATCAAGAGGAATAGGAAAAGCACTAGCCAACTATTATCTGAACAAAGGTCAAAAAGTAGTGGGCATTTCCCGTAATAATGAGATTAATCATTCCAACTTTACTTTCGTAAAATGTGACTTTACGGAAAAGCAACAGTTATATGATCTTGACTTAAGCCAATTCGTAGACCCTGAAAACTATCCAGTAAGACTATTCAATAATGCGGGTATCTTGGGAGAGATCAAAAGAACTCACGAACTGACTCTTACCCATTATACAGACGTGAGCATGGTTAACATTGTTGCCACTCAATTTTTATGCAGTTATACTCTGCAGACATTTGGATCTGATAATGTCGATACTATTGTGAATATCAGTTCTGGTGCAGGAGGACGTCCTGTGCCTTCTTGGGCGGCTTACTGCGCTTCTAAGGCCGCAGTCAACTTGTTCACTGAAACAATGGCTGAGGAACTTAAAGAACTAGGAAAGAATACAAAAGTATACAGCATTGCACCAGGGGTTGTAGATACAGACATGCAACATTCCATTCGCAATAGCGATCAACGCGACTTTTCTAATAAACAAAACTTCGTCGATCTAAAAGAAAATGACGAGCTCAGAACTCCTGAAGAAGTCGCATCATTGTTAGATGAGTTTCTTCAAGAAGATCATACGGACCAAGGTGTTCTTCACAGGATTTAAAGCGATAGCAAAAAGAGTTTTTACTTCTTGATTTGCTTAACAAAATCTGCAAATACCTCTTTGTGTTTCTTGAGATCTAAATCTGGTGAAACAGAAACCCTAGCAATGTAATCCTTGTCGTCCTCCTTGGTAGTACCTTGAGTCGATGTAGCTGGAATTGTCCAATAACATCCTTTCAACTGTCCGTAACTAACGCAGTACTTACTTTCATTTGGAATCTCAGTAATCATCATATTGATCAATTTCTGATTTAATTCTCTTTTATAAGCTTCTCTCTCTTCGTGCGTATCTCCTTTAGTTGGAAGATCCAGTGAAAAAACGGAAGGGGTAAAACCATCATGAGCAAGTTCCTCTGAGACAAAGTTAATCTTTGCATCGGGCAGGCAAGCCTCGATAAAAGAGACAAATTCGCGTGTGTTTTTATAGGCGTCTTGAATTCTCTGTATCATTGACGGTAATTGCTGTGCAAGTATTGAAATTTGTGAAGCAGTAGCTTCATTATCACACAAGATCATGTTTTGCTCTATCTTGTCCATCAATCCTTCTGCTTTGTGATTGGAAACACAGTATCCAGCTGTACATTTCCCACCACTTGGAAATTTTGATCCACTTACGTAAGAAATTGTTTGTACTGATGATAAGATACGGTCCTCTCCAAGGAAATTGTAATTCGGGCAGAAGGTTTGATCCAATATAAATACTGGGTCAATAGCCTTTTCCCCTGTTGTAGTTTTTCTATTTTTACTCAGCGCTTCTTCCAGTTTTTCAAGATCGGGAACTTCTACTCTTGGATTGGTTGGTATTTCTGCAATGATGTAAGGAACGGCATCCATTTCGGCAACTCGATCTAAAACAAGGTCTGTACTTTGAACCATATCATGATCACCGTCAACAGGGAGGTCCATAACTTCAACATGCTTAAGGCACGCTGCAACACGTCTTGCCTGATCGTTAGTTCCACCATAACAATTTGGAGGCACAATAATCTTAATGTCTTTCCCAGGATGCTTTTCATTAGCTTCGTGAATAAGTCCCATCATGATTGCATACTGTACTGAAAGACCACAAGAACCAATTACTGCTCCTGAACTTGCTTTTGTGATTCCTTTAATTTCATCTATTACGTCTGATTTTTTTTCCTCCAGTTTCTCTCTATCCACCGGATCTACTGATCTACCAAGTAATAACTGTAGTGCAGAGAAGCTATCAGCTGGAGTCATAGCAATCGTTTCTCTTCGTCTTACATGTTGTATATCAGAAACATATTGGTCGTTTTCAGCACCATTAATCAAAAGGATACTTCCTAAGTCTTCATGAATACTTACATAAAAATCAATGTTGGAATTGAGATCAACTTCTCCAACTTTGTCTTGTTGAGAAATGAAAATAGTACTACCATCATAGTTATCAGCATCTGCTGCGCTGTCTACTTGCTTCAACTCAAAGCTATATCCGTATACGTTTTTGAATACCTCTGTGTCAAAACAATGTGGAAGATCTCCAGTGTATAAAATTTGTGTGTTTTTTTGATCAAAAAGGTTTTTCCGTAGGACCGCTAAAACAGGAATCGTTTGAGATGAAAAGGTTATTACATTGGCAGTATTTAAGCCATTTGTTTTTGCAATTGCCCATTCTAGTATTGAAGATAAAGGATGACCTAGCCTAATGTAATCGTAAGCAGTAGGCAACTCATGCAAAGAAGAAGATTGAGAATTTCCTGCTTTGAAAAGCGCTTCAAACTTTTCAATAAACTCAACTTTCGCCAACTCTTCATTGTAAATATCTAATCTATGCGTTGTTAACTCCAGCCAGTCGGATGGCATGTTTTTTAATACTTCTTCTAAGTAACTTGAGACTTTTCCTTCCATCATTTTCCTTGCTTTTTGATCGGTCGGAAAGATAGGGGAATTCGCTTAATTATAAAAGTGATTGGTCTATTTTCAAAAGATGAATCCCGCTAAATATAAATTTCACCTTTCATATATAGTTTAGCCTGGCCACCAATAGCCACTCTATCACTTAAAAATGTACAATTCAATTCTCCTCCTCTTTTAGAAAGCTGTAAAGCAGTTAACTTTTGCTTTTGTAGTTTATTCGCCCAGTATGGGATTAGAGTAGTATGAGCAGAACCAGTGACAGGATCTTCATTAATACCCAATTGAGGAGCAAAATAGCGTGATACAAAGTCCACTTCTTCGCCTGGAGCAGAAATTATAATTCCTCTGCCTCCCAACTGAATAATCATTTCAAGGTTGGGTCTACATTCCTTTATTTCGTGTTCATTTTTGAAAAGCAACAAATAGTCTTTTTCACCTTTGCGTGCAACTAATGGACAGATGGAAAAACAGCGTTTAATGTCTTCTGATATTTCAATATTGGATGACTGGTCGGCAGGAAAGTTCAAGGTTAATGTATCACCATCCTTAAACACACTGAGTTTACCACTAAAAGTTGAATGAAAATGGATCTCGTTACTTGTATGACCTTCGAAATTGAATAACACAAATGCAGTTGCTAATGATGCATGTCCACAAAGGTTTACTTCAACAGTTGGTGTGAACCAACGAATTTCATAATGATGATCCTTTTTAACATAAAATGCAGTTTCAGCTAAATTATTCTCAGCGGCAATCTTTTGAAGAATATCATCACCCAACCAGCTTTCAAGAGGGCAAACTGCTGCAGGGTTTCCACTGAAGACAGAGTTAGTAAAGGCGTCAACCTGATAAATTCTGTGTTTCATTTCACAACGTATATTTTCTTCTCGTCCATGCCATCAAATTGGTTAAACCATATTCGTCTAGTTTCCTTATTTGGATTCATCCAGTATTTATCAAATGCATAGGCCGCTTTTGCAGAGTATCCATTGATGGATTTTAGTCCTAAAGACTGCGCGGCAAGCATAGCATCTAATTGGTAATGAATTATGTGTGTGTTAAGATTTTCGAGGTTTGGCTCATACGAAATAATGCTTCCTTCAGGAATTTCTCTCATTTTTGAAATCAGTTCATTATGACGTTCTACCATCACCTTTTTCGGAGTTGTACTAGCATAATCTGGGTCTAAACTGTTTTCAACGAACAATAGTAGCAAGGTTAGAAGAAAAATGAACACCCGATAGTTTCTCCACATTTTGGCCAATACAGTCAGTGCAATAGCTAAAGCAATTCCAAAAAAGAGAAGCTCTATGTTTATGACTCTTGTCATCGAACGCATCGCGCCAAAACCGGGTAGAAGCTGTATGAAATAGTATAGTGAGTAATCACTAACCCTAAGAAACAAGGTAAACGTGATCGCACCAGAAATCATGATTAGCCATAAGTTCCTTTTGGAAAACGATATTCGATCAAAGACACTTTTTTTCAACGAAAAATAAATCATTGCCACTATTGCTATAGTAACTAGCCAGCCTGAAAATAACCAGTGATCCCAAAATGCAGTTTGATCTCCTCCGATAAAATTCTCGACGGGTGAATGAATAAGAGTTCCAGGATGGGCTGACAAGTAACTTTCTAAAGTTGGTATACTGTGCTTTACTTGTTCATATGTATGAAGATCACCGGATTTAGACCTTCTTAAGTATGGTGCGAACAAAACATATAATAAGACTAGATTCAGGAACAAAGAAGCACTATACAGCACTGCTGTTTTTAGTGTAGTCAATTGATTTTTAACAACTGCCCAATTTTCAAATACAATAAATATGAATAACACTGCAAATGGAATTAGCGTCATAAACCCAAGGTAGATTCCACAATAGAATACATATGTCAGTGCCAGCACTGCCCAGAAAAACCACTTCCAATGACCTCTTTCTTTCCATAAGAGAAGAAAAAGCAACGTTAAGGGAATAGCAAACCTAGGAAATGTCTGAGCATGATTCATCTGAGCTGCTAGCCCAATAGAAAAAGCAAAAACGAATGCAGCGACTCCGGAGAACCAGCTCTTGCGAGAGAGATATGCGGCAAGCAAATAGGCACTGGTATAGTTCAATACAGCCAATGTGATTGCCCATAATTGGAAAGATGTAAAAATGTCAAGCCCTCCTAATCTGAACGCTGAATAGATCGGCGCACTCCCTAAAAGGTTGTCCGACAAAGAGATAACTTCGGGCTCAGGATACATGAATGTAGCGTTCCAAAAATCATTTACAGTACCAGTGAAGTACTGATGACAGTGCTCGAGAATGAATAGGTTGAAACGTGTATCACCAAGGTCACCAGGCAATACTGACAAATCACTTCCAAAATAAGTAGAGATGAGGATGTAGAGACCTATTCCAAGAGGTAAAAAAAACGAAACAAAGCGTTCTAAGAAACTCATTACAATTTATTTTCGACGATATGAATAGGAGAAGCCATATTTTCTTTTTTGAATTTCTCGCAAGGTGTCTTCCATAGCGTAAACATGAATCCATTTTGGAAGGCTCTTTTTTTGAAACTCTATGATGGATCGCTCTCCGTTAACATACTCTTTACCAGTGCTAAAAATACTGTCTTCGAACATGGTGCAAATACCATCTCCATTGTATATGAACTTTCTTGATTTATAGAAACCTCCATCATGATGCTCTTGTAATTTAATGACACCATTGTCGTAATAGGATCTTCGCTGCTTTATAGTTTTGTCAACTAAATTATCCAGTTTAAAGCTCTCAACATAATCGTTGGGTTGACCGTAATAATATATATACTTTCCATTTGCCTTAAATTGCTTATCTATGAAGTGAACATTCCAACTAGAGGAGTCCATAATATATATGTGTTTTTCGGAAAGAGTTGATAGTGCATTTTTGTATGTTATTGAAAGGCTGTCCATATTATCAAGGATGAGTCGATCAAAAACCTTAAGGTCTTCTACTTGATCAAAAATTCCTTGTATACTATTTTGGTTTTCTTTAAACAGATATTTCGTTGAGATATTCGGAGAACTGTAGCCGAGTGAATCTGGACTCTTTTTATAATCAAACTGATGGTTAGCAATGAGTATTGCTTCAGAATACTCTTCCATTACGATTTCTTTTACCGTCCCCTCTGTATTGAATGTAAAAGTCCAAATCTCATCGGGAAATGTGTCTTTTGGCATTTTAGTGTTTTGATTCTCTTGAAATCGATAAACAGAGAGTTTCAAGTGTGAAATACTATCTGCTTTTATAAGAGCACTATTAAACCATGTGGGAAAACTAATATTGTGAAAACCAACATCGTTAAAAGAGGACCAGTTGACTAGTTGACTTGCGATAGGAGGTTCTGATACTTCAACTTTTTTTTTGCTACGTTCTTGCGTGCACCCTCCCATTATGAGAAGGACAAAAGAAAACTGAATTAAAAAAAGCCTAGAAATCATGTACTAAAGGTCTCGTTTTTTGATGGAATCACAATGGAATGATGACCTACTTTTTTTAACTCTTCCTTAAAGTGTTCTTGAACCTCACGCTCTCCATGAACTAGGAACAGTTTTTTAACCTTACCAGCATTCATAGCAGAAAGGTACTTGATCATTTCTTCGTAATCCCCGTGTGCACTTAACGATTTGATATAAACTATCTCCGCCTTGACCTCTTTTTCATCTCCAAAAATGGTTACTTTTTTATCTCCTCGCTGAAGTTTTCCTGCGAGTGAATTTGGCTCAGCGTATCCGACAAAAAGTACAGTGTTTTTAGGGTCTTCTATTCCGTGATAAATGTGATGTTTAACTCGACCTGCATCAGCCATTCCAGAGGCAGAGATAATAACACAAGGTTTAGAAGTGATGTTCAAACGTTTGGATTCTTTGATCTCTTTCGTATAGGACAGTTTATTGAATCCAAATGGATCTTTCCGAGACTGACAAAATCGTTGTACGTCCTTATTCAATAGATAAGAATACTTACGAGTGATCTCAGTGGCGTCAGTTGCCAAAGGACTATCGACAAAAATCTTTACTTCAGGTAATAACCCATGAAGGTCTAATTTATTTAGCGCGAATACCAGCTCTTGAGTTCTTCCCAGGCTGAAAGCAGGAATAATTAACTTTCCTTTTTTCTCCTTGAAGGTATGCAGAAGTGTATTGAGTAGTGCCTGTTCAGCGTCTACTGTTCTGTCGTGAAGACGATCACCGTAGGTGGATTCACAGATCACATAATCCGCTTGAGGAACAGGTTCAGGGTCTCTAATCAATGCCGTATTGTAGCGACCGATGTCGGCAGTGTATAACAATGTATGTTTCTCACTGAGTTCATCTATATTTAGATAGATCGCAGCACTACCCAATATATGTCCATTAGGTATAAATGTAGCTTCGATTCCATCAATGATTTTAACTTTCTCGTTTTCCCGCACAATTACGAATTGCTCCAGAGCTTGTTCAACATGCTTTGCTGTATACAGCGGTTCAAACGCTTCCTCTTCACTTCTGCCGTGACGTTTATTTGAATAGTGAACATCTGCCTCTTGAATGTAAGCACTATCTCTCAACATGATTTCGCAAAGAGCATATGTTGCTTCAGTACAATAGATATCGCCTTCATAACCGTCTTTCACAAATTTTGGAATCAACCCTGAATGATCAATATGTGCATGAGATAAAACAATGGCACTAATTTCACGTGGCTCTGCGAAATCTTCACTGTTCAATTTGTGTGTATCCTTTCCCAATCCTTGATACATACCACAGTCTAACAGTATCCTTTTGTTATCCCACAATGTGATAATGTGTTTACTTCCTGTAACTGTACCAGCTGCTCCTGCAAATTTTATTTCCATTTTCTTCTTGTATTGCGAGTAAATCTACAAAAAAGGATAAATCAATGATTAATTATAGAATATTTTAAAGTTACAGAAATCAAGGTCATTAAGATTAAGGATTAATAGTGATTTCTTCAATAGCGCAAAAATCCGTGTATCATTATTGATTCACGGATTTTTTACTTCCCTTACTATAAGGAAGACTTATCATGAACATTAATTGGTTTATGTCAAACTCTCAACCAGACCTATCATTTACTCATTTAAATTGTTGATTCACCAAATTCTTCAATAGAAACTTGGAATTCTCGATCGGGGGGGGGTAATTTACAGATTATTAAAACGTTATAAACTTTCTACTCTTATGAAACAAGCTATCTTAACCCCTTTATCTGGGTTTTTCTTTTTATGTATTTTTGGGTTTTATACCTCCAGTTCATTTTCTCAAACTATAGATTACTCGACAACGGTAAGTGCCTCTTCAGGACAAAGCTACAGTGTTGATATTGCTATTGAACTTACGAGTATTGTTCCAACACAAAGTGGTTGTAATAACGGTTACAATTATAATGTAGCTTACAATTATGATATTCAGTTTAACGGTAATGCACCATCAAACATGTGGACACTGCAAGGAACAATAGATTGTGGCACGAATCAAGGCATCTTTTTTAATTTGCCGACTAGCCCGGGAAATGGAACAGG
>CBFHJL010000005.1:0-3152 GCA_965656195.1 Brumimicrobium sp.
TGTTTTTGATCAAAAAGAATACAAATTACGGTTTCATGAATAGGGAAGGTCAATTAATGATTGATGCTGACTATTCTTATGCAAGTAATTTTTCTAACGGTCTCGCGGTAGTAGTGTGTAATGATAAGTTTGGGTATATTGATAAAAGTGGTAAAATTGTCATTGACTGTATTTATGATGAGGCTCAAAACTTTAATCAAGGTATTGCTATTGTTGAAAAAGATGGATACTTTGGCTTAATAGGAACAACGGGTGACTACATTCTCAAACCTGAATTCTTGGATGTTGGGGTGTTAAGCGAAGGTCTCTTTTACGCAGAGAATGAGAAAGGATTTAAATACTATACCCCAGATGGGTCAGTTGCCATATCGACACAGTACGATCAGGCTTTTACATTTGAAAATGGTTTGGCAAAGGTTAAACTTAAGGGTGTTGCTGGCTTCATCAACAATGATGGTTCTTTCCTAGTACAAACTTCACAGGGGGATTTAAGACGATTCAAGGATACTATATTTGTGTTGAAATTAAGAGATAGTAGCACATTTGTAGGTCCATCCGGAATGATTGGAGATCATTATTATGATAGAATTGGAGTGCTTAAAGAAAACCGAGCAATTGTTTCGAAAAAGGGGAAGTATGGTTATGTTGATGGTAATTCCAAAATCGTTATTGATCTAAAGCGTAATGAATATTCTAATTACTTCCAGTTTGCTCAATTTGAAAATGGCCATGCAAAAGTATTTAGACAAGAACGCTATGCTTTGATGGATAGTTTAGGAGAGAACATATTGCCTGCTATTTTCACGGGGATTGGAGCTTATGGTAAACTGATTCCTGTTACAAAAGGCGATGGATGGGGATATGCCGATGCCAAGGTTAGACTGAAGATTAAATATAATTATGACTATGCTTATCCTTTTGTCAATGGTTTGGCTATTGTTGAGCTAGGGGGGCTTTCAGGTCTGATAGATTTAAATGGAGAGGAGATGACTCCCATCAATTTTACAGAGTTAACACGGATCGCTTTTGATCATTTTATCTTCAGGTCTGAGAATAGAATGGGACTGCTAAACCCTAAAGGAGAGAAAGTAATTGATCAAACATTCCTTCGTGTTTCTGAAGTCCGCAATGGGTTGATTCGTTGTGAAAACGAACAAGAGATAATGTACTACGATATAACAAAAAATGAACTTATCACGTTAAAGGACTAGATGCATAGGTTAACTGATTTTATTGAGCGGCATAAATACGGAATCATGATTACATTATTGATTCACGTCGCTGTATTCGTTTATTTTCAGATTGCAACTTATGAGGAGGCCATAGAGTATGATACTTGGGACTTTCAAGGGAGAAATGTTGAGTCGCCTGATGACATTGAAATCACTGCAGATCAAATTCAAACACCTCAAGAGCAAGAACTATTTAAACCTCAAGAAAAGGTTTCTTCTTTCGTTAAAAATGAAAATGATAAACGTGAGAGATCTTTTGATAAAGAGATAAAGTACACATCTACGGAGGGTAGTGCTGAAAGTATTGAAGATGAGTTTTTCGAATCTTTGAAGAATGAGGTTTTAGGACAGAAGGAAACCCAAAATTCTAAAAATCCAGCAAACGATAATATTGAAACTGAGAAAGAGAACTCCCAGGAGGAGAATAAAAAAAACAACTCAAAGTCAGGGAGCAATGAAGCCGTTGGTGGACAAACCATGGTTTCGTATAAATTAGATAATAGACATCCCCTGAATCATAATGATTGGTACGTGCGAAATCCTGGTTATACGTGTGGTGATGTAAATGGAGTAGTGAAAGTACTTGTAGAGGTCGCTCAGAGTGGAGATGTTATTGCTGCAAAGGTGATGGAGGGTCAAACTCAGAACGCAACGTCCTGCATGCTTGAGAAGGCAAGAGATTATGCTTTGAAATCAAGGTTTAATTATGATGGGAATGCCGTCAAAAAACAGCAGGGAGTTATAACATATCGTTTTGTATTTCGGAACTAACATGAGAAATTTAATTCGCAGTATAACACCTCAATGGTTGCTTGATTCTTATCGTCAATACAAGAAAAAGCAGACGCGCAAAAGAATCGCATCTCAAAAAGCGAATAATGAAGGTTGGTCTAAAAATGATCTAAAAGATCAGCTCAGGACAGCGAAAATTGAAAAAGGAGATACCGTTCTTGTACATTCAGCACTCTCTAAAATGGGATTCATCGAAGGAGGACCTAAAACGGTTGTTGATGCTTTACTGGAAACGGTAGGGGATACAGGTCATATACTCATGCCCAATTCACCAAATGCGAGTTACCAACTCGAGTACATACAAGATCTTTCTGTATTCAATGTAAATAACGACAAAAGTAGACTCGGTGCGATCACAGAAGCGTTTAGAATTCACCCTGATTCCATTAGAAGCTGTCATCCAACTGAACCTGTTAGCTGCATTGGTCCTAATGCTAGATATTTTGTTGACCAACATTTTGGGGAAGAAACACCTTACACCAAAAACAGTCCTTTCTATCGCGTTGCAGAACAAGGAGGCAAGATCTTGATGATCGGAGTTACGTTGGACAATGCTGGCACAAATCTGCACACACTTGAAGATGCAATAGATGATTTTAAATATCCTGTATATTATCCAGAGCTCTTTGAAGTAAACGTAAAGTTTCCTGATGGGTCCGAAAAGAGCATGAAAACAAAAGTGCATGACCCTGTTTGGTCAAAAAAGAGAAATTGTGATGACTTAATCCCCTTATTAGAGGAGCATGGTGTCTTAGATAAAGTTAAGATTGGTAATGCCGAAGCTTTGCTACTTGATGCAAAAAAAATGTTGGATACGATGATCAACCTTTACGAAAAGTATGAGGTGACGATGTATGATTTGGGTGCCTACCCAAAAGATTAAGGGATTTCGAAATTTATGGTAACTGGCACTGTAGCCTGACCTTCTGGGTCAAGCGTAAATGATTGATCGAAGCTACCGTTTATATAGTCTCCGCTCGAGAAGTTATTACTCCCATCTTCATCATAAATCGCATTAACATAATAATTCCCTGGATGCATATAGTTGAAATTGAACCCTGTTGATCCGCTTCCTGCATCTATAAAAACATATCTTGATCTGAAGTCTAGGCTGGCAACTTGAAATTG
>CBFHJL010000005.1:3252-5647 GCA_965656195.1 Brumimicrobium sp.
TTGAACCCTGTTGATCCGCTTCCTGCATCTATAAAAACATATCTTGATCTGAAGTCTAGGCTGGCAACTTGAAATTGTACTCCATTAAAAAGAGGTTCAGTTGTCACGATTATAAGC
Organism: Brumimicrobium sp.; assembly: GCA_965656195.1. GTDB lineage: Bacteria > Bacteroidota > Bacteroidia > Flavobacteriales_D > Crocinitomicaceae > Brumimicrobium. The sequence goes on from CBFHJL010000005.1 coordinate 3,370, forward strand.
ACTTTCTTATTTGTATCGACTGTAGTAGGATTGCTAATATTAATATTAACCTGAGACTGTCCTAAATGTGGTTGCTCACTTTCAGGATAAGGATCATCGTTTGGAGAATAAAATACTGCGTCCTCAAGTCCATCGAATGTAGTAGAAAAATCTTTCACTAACTTCTTTTGAGGAAAGTTAAAGTTGTTTACTGCACTTTGCGCCGCTGTTTGATCCCTCAAGTCGGCTTTCCATACCATATGTGTGATAGGTTCAGTGAGCGTATTGTAGTCATTTGTATATACATGCATGATCAGACTGTCATCTTTAAATTTGACATCAGTTGTTACTCTTTTTGCTCCTCCTGCGGGATCAATAAAACGATAGAATGCCTCGTTCATAGACTCTTGCAAACTGTCAATGATCATATATGAATTTCGTTGTTGTCCAGCGAAACCTCCTCCATTTCTAAAACCTATTTGATACTTGCAATCATGTTTTACGATGAAGAAACTCATGAAAATATCATTGATAGAATCCAATTCATTTTTCGCCGATATCTGAGCTTCATGATTCGGTCTGAAATCGACAATCCATTCAGGGTAACTACCAAGAGGGGTAGGAGATGTTACCGGTCCATTCCATATGCCAGGTAATCTATCGAGTATACCAAAACCAATGACGTCGGATGAGGCGCTTATTTCTCCAAGGTTGCAGTCAACTGCTGAGTTGTCTGAATCGAGAGTATACTCATCCTCTGTCGAATCTTTAGAACAGCTTAGAAAAAAAAGTGTGATTCCAATAAAATAGATAGTAGGTAGGGATATTCGCATTATCTCATTTTTAACAAAAATACAACCTCAGTAGTAATACGGCTTTACCGTTTATCAAAATGATTCGAAGAGAATCGAGGTTATTCTACGGTCACTACAAGATAATTAGATATTCTCCAGAACTTTTCAGCATCTGTGATGATCAATTTATTCCCTTTCCATTCGTAAGATGAAACCGGGTGATCGGTAATGATTTCGGGATCTTCACCTATAATATTGATCTGTTTCGTTTTCGTTTTGTCAAGGTGCTGAAAATAGTCCTGATTCATGTCGTCTGCTATAGTCGTCTTTCTGCCTATTCCAATGAAACCACCTTCTCTAACCAAAACACCATTTTCTACCAATTCATCTAATGTTCCGTAGGAATAATGTACTGTATTCATTTCTTTCATTACATCAAGTGCGAGTTCAACTTGCTCCTGATACTCGTCGAATAATTCAGCATACTCCATGTCTAAATCTGCAAGCGTTCTTTTTAATGATGCGATTTCTTCATCACGTGATTGAATCTGTAAAACCAGACGATCCACCATGTTCTCGAGTTCACTAATCTTAAGTGTTTGATCTTTAATCTTGCCTTGAAGATTTCTTACCTTTTTTGCATTCTGCTCTCTTAAAAAGTTGATGTTTTGAATCTCTTGAAGAATCCATTGCTGATCTTCAGAGGTGATTTCAGGGTTTGAACTCCTTACACGTATTTCGTCTTCTTTAATATTGATCTTAGCCAAGTTGGCTTGCACCTCATTGAAGAAAGATATCGCCTCATTCAGGACTGAATCCTTCATGGTGTTTTCAAGCTGTAACTGCTCGACTTTGTTGCGTAGTTCGATGACTTCTTTATTTTCTTGTTTGTCATTGTTATCGACTGGCTTCGGGTCTTCTTTACAAGCGAATAGTAAAGTCGAAAATGCGATTAATAAGAACAGGTTTCTCATGTGTTTGAAATATTGATTCTCTTCAGCAAAGCTAATGTTTTCTATGTGTAAATCGTATATTTGGGGTAAATCAATAACAAATATTATGAAAAATATCAGTTTACTGTTATTTCTTACATTACTGACAACACAATTATTTGGGCAGTCGATTCATCACAAACTCACGATGCCTCAACCTGAAACGCACTATTTTCATGTTGAAACTACACTAGAAGACTTTAATGAAGAATCAATCGTAATGAGCATGCCTGTATGGACTCCAGGCTCTTATTTGGTTCGTGAATTTGCCAAGAACATCAATCGCGTTAGAGCAACTGATGAAAATGGAAATGATCTTCTTGTTCAGAAAATCAGAAAGAATAAATGGATGATTACGTCTAAGAAAGCTAAAAAGGTAAATGTTAAGTATGAAGTTTACGCTTTTGAACTGACGGTTAGAACAAGTTTTTTGGATAGAACACATGGCTATTTAAATGGAACAAGTGTTTTTATGTATCCTGAAGGTAATATGGATATGAAAGGAAGATTGAC
>CBFHJL010000005.1:5747-7824 GCA_965656195.1 Brumimicrobium sp.
AGAACACATGGCTATTTAAATGGAACAAGTGTTTTTATGTATCCTGAAGGTAATATGGATATGAAAGGAAGATTGACCGTCGTACCTCATGAAACTTTTAAGAAAATCACAACACCTCTTCCTAAAGCTGGAGACGGAGAACAATCAGATAACGGAACGACTTTTACTTTCGAAGATTATGACCAGTTGGTAGATTCGCCAATGGAAATCGGAAATCAAGAGACGTTTTCTTTCGATGCGGCAGGTGTTAAGCACCATGTTGCAATGTATGGACCTGGAAACTATAATGTAGATCGCCTAAAAAAGGATATGGCCAAGATCATTGAAGCAGCAACTGCTGTTTTTGGAGAGAACCCTAATAAGGAGTATTGGTTTATTATTCACAACACAAACGTTGGATCTGGAGGATTGGAGCATAAAACATCTACAACACTTAACGTGAACAGATGGACGTATGATGGAAGAGACTATACTGGTTTTCTTTCTTTAGTTGCTCATGAATATTTCCACCTTTGGAATGTGAAACGTTTAAGACCAAAGTCATTGGTTGATTATGATTACGATAATGAGAACTACACAGATTTATTATGGGTAATGGAAGGTTTTACTTCTTATTATGATGAATTATTACTTAGAAGAGCTGGTTTTTATACAGAAGGTGAATATTTACAGCGCTTTAAGAGTACATTGAATTGGGTCGAAGGTTCTGTAGGTAATTCAGTTCAGCCTGTTGCTCATGCTTCTTATGATGCTTGGATTAAAGCATATAGACCAAATGAGAATAGCAGAAACACAACAATCTCCTACTATTCTAAAGGTAGTTTAGTAGCTGTCACTATAGATGCGATGATCATAGAGTCTTCGAAAGGTAAAAAGTCCTTAGATGATTTTATGCAATTACTGTATAAAAAGTACTACAAGGATGAGAATACTGGGATGACACCAGCTCAATTCCAGGAGTCTCTGGAAGAGTTCATTGGAAAAGATTTGGACCAGTTTTTTGATGATTATGTTTATGGAACGAAAACAGTACCGTACAACGAGTACTTTAAGTCACTGGGACTAGAAATTGATCAAGTTCAGGAGGATCGTCTTGCATTAGGAGCTTCTTTGACTCAGTCAGGTGGGGCTCTTACTGTTCGTGCTGTAATTGCAGGAAGTCCAGCAGAATCGGGTGGACTGAGTCCAAATGATGAAATTATTGCATTTAATGGATTTAGAGTTGATGAGTCTGACTTGAATCAGTTTTTAAATTCTTTAATGATGGGGGATGAATTCAATTTGATCATTTCTCGAGACAAGCAATTGATGACTTTAGATCTTAAAATGGGATTGATCAAATCCGCTAGGTATGATTTTTCTTACGAGAAGAATGATTTAGGCGATTTTTGGTTACGTCAACAAATGAAGTAAATGAAAATAGAATATTTAACAATTGTAATGGTGCTGTTTTGCAGCACCATTTCTTATTGTCAGCAATTTGAAGTTGTACAGCTTACTCGACCTCAAAATGCCACTTATCAATATGCCCAAGTAGAGCCTTCTATCGCTATACATCCGAAGAATCCAAAAAAGATGATTGCGGGAACAGTTATGAATGACTACTATTTTTCCAGAAATGGTGGTAAAACATGGAAGAGTCGTTCAATTCAGTCAGAATTTGGAGTAAACGGCGATCCTGTGATGCACATAAGTGAAAGAGGACGGTATTATTATTTTCACCTGTCTAACCCTCCAGGTGGACAGTGGATTGATCGTATAGTTTGTGAGAGCAGTAAATGGATTTGTGGTCAATGGGAATCTTCTGCTACTCAAGCTCAACCGCCAAAAGCACAAGATAAACATTGGGTAGCCGAATGTCCTGTTACAGGAAATCTTTATCTAACGTGGACTGAATTTGATAAGTATGGTTCAAAGGATACAAGTGACCATTCACGCATTCTATTCGCAAAAAGTTTGGATAACGGTCAGACCTGGTCAACGCCTAAAGTTATTTCAGCTTATGAAGGGGATTGTTTGGATGGAGATTTTACTGTAGAAGGAGCCGTCCCAGCAGTTAATAACCAAGGTCATATTT
>CBFHJL010000005.1:7922-13830 GCA_965656195.1 Brumimicrobium sp.
GCTTATGAAGGGGATTGTTTGGATGGAGATTTTACTGTAGAAGGAGCCGTCCCAGCAGTTAATAACCAAGGTCATATTTTTGTTACATGGACGGGGCCACACGGAATCATGATGAATACATCCAAGGACGAAGGAGAGCACTGGATGACTAAAGAGACAAAAATTCACGATCATCCTGGTGGTTGGACATTTTCAGTTCCTGGAGTAGGCCGGTGTAATGGTTTACCCATTCTCAAAGTGGATCAGTCTGGGGGAGAGAATAATGGCCGTCTCTATGTGAATTGGGCTGATCAAGGAAAAGATACTTCGAATACGGAAATATGGATGATCTACTCAGATGACAATGGCAAAAACTGGAGTAAGAAGATCAAAGTGAATCAAGATAACAGTAACAAACATCAATTCTTTACATGGATGGATATAGATCAATCGAATGGAAACCTCTATTTCGTATACTATGATCGAAGAAATTATGAAGACGCATCAACCGATGTCTATATAGCATATTCTAAAGATGGAGGGAATACGATAAAAGAGCAGAAGGTATCAAAAGAACCATTCAAGCCTAGTTCAGATGTGTTCCTTGGTGACTATTTGAATATAGCTGTTCAAGATGGGGTAGTTCGACCAATTTGGCCCTCTATGGATAAGAATGGTAAGATTTCATTGTGGGTGGCACTGGTTAATGCTAGTTCGCTAAAGTAATGATATATGTAACCGTTAAATACTTATGCATTATAAAATGGAAATGAAACACCTCTTATTAATAATACTTATTTCACAATGTGCTCTTTTATTTGGTCAGACTGAGAAAGTAAAAGTGTATTTCGAACTTGAAAAGGACGAATTGACAACTGTTGCTAAGAAAGAGTTAAATGAATTTCTGGCATTGAAGTATTTAAGTGTATTGGAGATAGTTGGCTTTTCAGACAGTACAGGCTCTGAAGGACTCAATCTCCAATTGTCAAAGAATAGAGCTAAAAGCGTAGAGAGTTACCTTTTAAAGAATGGTTTAGATTCGTCTAAGGTAGCCAAGGTTATAGGAGAAGGGGAGACCACAACTCATTCAGAGCTTAAATTCAATAGAGTTGTTATTATCAATTATGTTATCATTGAACCTGTAAAAGACATTGAAGATTTAGTTGATCCAGGCCCAGATCGTAGCAGAAATTCAATCGTAGATTTGAACAAGAAAGAAGAAATAGACCACCTATCGGTTACTAGGGATGGAGACCTTGATCAATCGACTATAGAATCATTGAAAGTTGGTGAAATTCTTAATCTGGGAGGAATAGAATTCCAACCAGGTAGGCATATTTTGACCAAAAGGTCTTACAAACCGTTAGATAAATTAATCGATATATTAAAGGATAATCCCGATCTTAAGATAGAGATTCAAGGACATATTTGCTGTCAAGCTCAACAAGATGGATTAGATAAAGATACAGGAACCATGAATCTTTCCGAGAATAGAGCTAAAACTGTATATACTGAATTGATTAAGGCAGGAATAGATAGAAATCGACTTACTTACAAAGGGTATGGTCCATTTCGTAAATTGGCAGCAGAGATAGACGATAACTCAAGACAACGAAATCGAAGGGTGAGTATTCAGGTACTTGAGAAGTGAAGTTCAGTCAATGGGTGAACTTTTTAGAATATTAACTAATCTGCAATGTAGTAACCGATGCAAAAAACATCTTCATTTTCTTTTGGGTACTCATACCTAACCATGCCTATATTTTTTGCGAGCGTATAAAACTTTTCATCGTTCAACACATTTCCGTTGTTCAAAGTTGTTGTAATTGAGTGCTTAACTTTAATTATGTCATAATACGTACTGTCGCCTAAAACGATAGAATCTTTAATCTCAATTACTGATCGTTCATAATCTTTTATATAACCGGGTTCTTCATTCATACGGTATAAAGTTCTTGTGTAGAATATACCTAAAGTAGTATCATAAAAAGGCATTCGATAGGTTACTTTTTCATCGAAGTCATTTTCGATTTGAAATTTACCATCGAAAACCCCAAAGATTTCATGATCAGGCGTTAATATATTGTCTTCAATAATTCGTTCGCAACCATTCTCCATACCATCTGGGGTGTATGTTTTTGTAGATATAGGACCATAGCATTCTAGGTCCGCTTGATTGTTGAAATACCAAACTGACCCTGGATAAGCCTGTATATAATCCTTGCTTACTTTCTCCGCGTTTGAATGATTTTGTTCAATAATTGGACAGGATGTAGGCTCTTCATTCTTTTTACAGCCAAAAAGTAAGGATAGAATACACGTTAGGTAAATTAGTTTCATACTTCATTAACGAGACTCACACGAAGAAGGTTTGTATTCTCAATACCTACTAAAGCTCTTTAACGTATGCCTCTTTCAGTACTGAAATGGCATAATCAATTTCTTCTTTTGTCGTATATCTCGAAAATGAGAAACGCGCATTTGGTCGAGACATATCCGCTTCAATTCCTCTGAGAACATGTGATCCAATATTTGAACCAGAAGAGCACGCAGATCCTCCTGAGCATGCAACTCCTTTTAGATCTAGTGTAAATAGAAGCATCGAAGATTTGTCAGTTTTTGGTAAACAGACATTCAAAACCGTATATAGACTTTTCTCAGGTGTTATGTCTCCATGGAATCCTACTTCAGGAAATATGGATCTAAGTTGTTCGATCATGTACGATTTAAGCTTTTGAACATGATCTTGATGTGCTTCAACATCCTCATAAGCTAAATCCATTGCTTTGGCTAAACCAACTATGCCATATAGATTTTCTGTTCCCCCACGTAAACCTCTTTCCTGTGCACCACCATGAATAAAAGGTAACGCCTTCACTTTTTGATTAACATAGAGGAATCCAATACCTTTTGGACCATGAAACTTATGCGCTGCACACGTAATAAAATCAATGTCGAGTTCTTTCATGTCTAGCGCGTAATGCCCCATGGTTTGGACAGTGTCTGAATGAAAATAAGCACCATGATCTCGACATATTTTACTCACTTCACTCAAGGGAAGTAAATTGCCTATTTCATTATTCGCATGCATTAATGAAACCAATGTTTTTTTATCACTTCCACCTAGCAATGATTTTAGATGAACGAGATCAACATGTCCTTTTTCGTCGAGGTTAACGTGAGTTAATTCAATTCTCTCACCATTGCAGATATCTTCAGCGGTATGTCCAACTGCATGATGTTCAATACTTGATGTGATTATTCTGGTAACTCCTAACTGATCAATGGAAGTTTTCAGCGCCATGTTGTCTGCCTCTGTACCTCCTGAGGTGAATACAATTTCTGAAGGGCGAGCATTTATGTGCCCAGCAACCTTTCTTCGAGCTGTCTCTAGTGCTCCTTTTGCTTGACGGCCATAGAAATGGGTTGAAGATGGATTGCCGAATTCATTTTTTAAATACGGAGCCATTTCATTAAAAACTTCTTCTGCAAGCGGTGTTGTAGCCGCGTTATCCAGATACACTTTCATAATCGATTTGAATTAACGCGATATTCCAAGAATATCTGTTGTAATGGGTACAAATTACGTCAAAAAAATTGATGTAATTTATTCGTTAGTTCAGAAAAAAATCAATTTGATTATTGAATTCCTGAAATGGATTAAATGATGGCTTGAATCTCTTTCATGATGTCCTTAGCCAATTGATCCGCTTTCTCGTTGTTTTCACTTTCAGCATAGATACGAATAATAGGCTCTGTGTTACTTTTTCGTAAATGGACCCATTCTTTTTCAAAATAGATTTTAACCCCATCTGTTGAGTCTACTTCCTGTTCACTATACTTTTTCGCCATATCAACTAATACTCCATCAACATTAACTTCTGGCGTAAGTTGAATTTTGTTTTTTGATATTGTATACTTAGGATAACTGTCTCGCAACTCACTCGCTTTAACTTTCTTGTTTGCTAAATGTGTTAAGAACAAAGCGATACCTACTAAGGCATCTCTACCGTAATGAAGCTCAGGTAATATAACACCACCATTTCCTTCTCCGCCGATCACGGCATCAACGGCTTTCATCTTTTCAACAACATTTACTTCACCTACAGCAGAAGCATAATAACTATGTCCATGCTTCTCGGTTATGTCTCTTAACGCTCTCGTTGAGGATAGGTTAGAAACCGTTGCTCCACCCTTTTGAGTTAAGACGTAATCTGCCACTGCTACTAAGGTATATTCCTCTCCAAACATGCTTCCATCTTCGCAGACCATTGCCAGTCTATCAACATCTGGATCGACTGTAATACCTAGATCAGCACCTTGTTCGATGATTGCATTGGATAAATCAATTAAATGTTCAGGAAGGGGTTCTGGGTTGTGCGCAAACTCTCCAGTAGGTTCGCAGTGAATACCTTCTACTCGTTTTACTCCAAGTGCATCGAGTAACAAAGGAACGGCAATTCCGCCAGTTGAATTAACGGCATCAACTACAACTTTAAAGTCAGCTGATTCAATTGCTGATTTATCTACATAGGGAAGTGCCAGAACTGCCTCAATATGTTTTTGTATATATTCGTTGTTAGTAGTCAATTTACCAAGGTCATCAACTTCAGCAAATTCAAATGATTCATTTTCTGCAATTTCAAGTACTTTTTTACCGTCTTCTCCCGAAATGAATTCACCTTTATCATTAAGCAGCTTGAGCGCATTCCACTGCTTTGGATTATGACTTGCCGTTAGAATTATTCCTCCATGTGCTTTCTCCATGGCTACAGCAACTTCAACAGTTGGCGTAGTGGATAATCCGAGGTCTAAAATGTTTATACCTAAACTACGGAGTGTAGCAATGACAATATCACTTACGATTGGTCCAGAAATTCGTGCATCCCTACCTATCACGAGGCTGAGTTTTTTTGCATTGTTTTCTTGTTGAAGCCACGTACCGTATGCTGCAGCAAATTTAACGATGTCTAGAGGAGAAAGTCCTTCACCTACTTTTCCACCTATTGTTCCGCGAATACCAGATATTGATTTGATTAATGTCACAGTTAATTATTTTAAATTCTTTTTCAATTGGATCATTTTAAGACAAGCTATTGCTGCTTCAATCCCTTTATTACCATGTTTTCCTCCTGAACGATCAATTGCTTGCTGCATTGTATTATCGGTCAATACACAGAAGATAGCGGGTTTGTCATACTTCAATCCGACATCTTTTACTCCTTGTGCTGTAGCTTGGCAAACGAAATCAAAATGTTTTGTTTCTCCTTGTATAACAGAACCAATCGCTACGACTCCGTCTATATCATCCTGTTTTAACATCCATTGCGCTCCAAGAGGAAGTTCAAAAGAACCAGGAGCATCATGAATTAATATATTTTCTTCCTTCACTCCATTTTCCAATAAGGCTTCCTTCGCGCCATTACAAAGATTACGGGTGATATTCTCGTTCCATTCAGAAACAACAATGCCGATCTTAAAATCGGCACCGTTTGGAATACTTTCGCTATCGTATGTAGATAAATTCTTTCCTGCTGTAGCCACTTTTATTCTATTGTTGAGTTTTCAGCTCGAGTCAAATACTTGTCAATTCCTTTCTGACTTGAGAAAGATATATAGTTCTCTTTAATTTTTTTGTAGAATTTAGCTGCACTTTCAAAATCTCCAGCCTCTTCTGCGTTCAATCCAGCTTTGAAGTAGAACATAGGAGTTGTAACTTCGTTATCTCTTCTTTCCGCTGCTTTCACATACATTTCTACTGCTTTGTCATATTGACCGAGTTCAGAGTAGCAATCTCCTTTAGTTCCAATGGCGAGTGTCATCAAATAGGTATCATCGATATCTACTTTGTCCAATTCATCCAAGGCCATTTCGTACTCACCTTGTTCAAAGTATAAATTTCCCAAAGAGTATTCTGCAATTTCTCCAC
>CBFHJL010000005.1:13927-49746 GCA_965656195.1 Brumimicrobium sp.
GTCCAATTCATCCAAGGCCATTTCGTACTCACCTTGTTCAAAGTATAAATTTCCCAAAGAGTATTCTGCAATTTCTCCACCTTTGTAACCAGCGTATTCACTAGCTTGGAATTCAAATTCTTCAATTGCCATTTGCGTAGAATCTTTCTCTAGGAATAAAACTCCTTGCGCAATTTCCGCTTTTGAAGCCTCATTGTTTGGCTCGGCTATGAAGCTCTGATAGGCTAGAACTGCGAGTACTGCAACTGCTATAACTCCAACAACATATGTTGAATATTTCAAAATCTTGTTCCCTTTGAACTGTTCGATTATCTCTTCTTTCGTAATGTTATCACTCATAATTAGCTATTTTAAGCGATTGCAAAAATAAGTTTTTTTTTTATCCTTCGCTAAGTTTTTATCAACAGTCCTAAAGACATCGTTGAAAAAAATAATTTCTCCTCTTTTATTGATGCTTTAAACCGCGATTAAAATCGTTATCTTTGCCATGTGAGTGATGATTTATACGTGCATAAAATTAGCCTGGTCAATTTTAAGAATTATCGTCAGGCAGAATTTGAATTGTCGTCAAAGATTAATTGTTTTATTGGCTCGAATGGTGCGGGTAAAACAAATATTCTAGATGCAGTTTATTATTTGAGCATGTGTAAATCATATCTAAACCCTATAGACAGTCAAAATATTCTTTTTGATGAACAGTTTTTTGTTTTGCAGGCGGAGTGGAAGAGAGGAGATAAAATAGAAAATGTATATTGCGGAGTAAAGAAGGGAACGAAAAAGGTTTTCAAAAAAAATAAAGTTACTTACGATAAGCTTGCTGATCACATTGGTCTTTTTCCCAGTGTTATGATTTCTCCATATGATCGAAATCTAATTCTGGAGGGAAGTGATGTCCGAAGAAAATGGATGGACGGGATTATTGCTCAATTTGATAAGGACTTTCTCAATGACTTGATTAAATATGGTAAGGTGCTCGAACAGAGGAATGCCCTACTTAAAAATATGACAAGTTTTGGAATTTTTGATCGCGAGAGTATAAGCGTTTGGAACGACCAGCTCATCAATTACGGCGAAACCATCTATAACGCTCGCAAAGATTTCATTCAAGACTTCATTCCTATTTTCCAGAAGTACTATCAATGGCTTTCTGATGAAAGGGAAGTTGTTTCTCTAGATTATCGTTCACAATTACACGATGAGGAATTTAGCGTGCTTTTGCAAAATGCCGAAAGAAAAGATCAGCAGAAACAATATACTACTGTCGGGGTTCATAAAGATGATTTAGTATTTACGATCAAGGATCATCCCATTAAGAAGTTTGGCTCGCAAGGACAACAGAAATCATATTTGATTGCGTTAAGATTAGCACAGTATGAATGGTTACGCAATCATCTTAATCTTCGCCCTGTATTGTTGTTAGATGATATTTTCGACAAGTTAGATCATCAGAGAGTGGAGCGATTGATGCAAATGGTCAATGATCAGGATTTTGGTCAGGTACTCATTACAGATACCGATAAAGAGAGAATTTCTTCTATTTTTAATTCAAATGATATTGAATACAAAGCTTTCCTTGTTAGTGAAAATGAGGTGAAGGGAGAGGTGGAATTAGAAAAGTCATAGCATGAACGAAAAAAAGCGTAGTAAGAATGATGAAAAGGTCGGAGAGATCATAGATAAGTTATTTAGAGCCTACGGTCTGTCTGATAAAATGAAAGAGATGGATATCGTTAATGCTTGGGAAGAAATGATGGGTAAGGCTGTTGCCAATAGGACAGAGAAGATCTTCGTTTCTAATAAAGTATTACATATTAAATTGAACTCCTCCGTCATGAGGGATGAATTAAGTTATGGTAAACAAGTTATTATAGAACGTGTAAATCAGCAGGCAGGCAGTGAGATGATTACTGATGTTTGGTTTGAATAATCTTCTCTGATTATTGGATTCTTATATTGGAACTTTTCGCGACAAATAGTAAAATCTTTGAAATATGTTGAGGCTCTTGATATCAAAAGTTGTAAATTGCAACTATGAAAAAAATTACTCTACTTATATGTTTATTGATAGCAGGAGGTTCACTCGTTGCTCAGTCAGAAAATCAAAATATTGAAATTCGCCAAGGTAATTATCTAGGATTATCAGAAGAACTTCGTAACCTTCCTCAAACTCCGGATGAAGAAATGGTTTATGAAAATGATGAAGGTGAAAATGTTCATGAGCGTCGAAAGAGACCTGAGGCTGTTGATCCAACGGCTTTGCCGGTAAAATACGACCCTGTTAGACAAACTGTACAACAGAAAGGAGGTCAAATTAACTTAGGAGTTAATGTCGGTGGAATGGGGGGAGGTTTTCCACCAGATCCATCTGGGGCAGTAAGTAAAGATTATTATGTGCAAGCAGTAAATACTGCTTATAAAGTTTTCAATAAAGACGGATCAAATGCATCTTCACCTTCTGGACTTAATACACTTTGGCCAGGGTCTAGTAATTCTGGAGATCCAATCGTAATGTTTGATCAGCAAGCGGAACGTTTTGTAATCACTCAGTTTCAAACAGGTTCCAACGAAATTCTATTGGCTGTTTCCGAAACAGCTGATCCTCTCGGATCGTATTATTTGTATGAATTTAGTTTCCCATCATTTCCAGATTACCCAAAATATTCGGTTTGGTCAGATGGATATTATATGACTTCTAACACTTTTACGGAGAATGTGGTTTCTTTTGAAAGAGAGAAGATGTTGGTTGGAGATCCAACAGCATCTATGATTTCAATGAATTTGCCAAGTTTTGCAACGCATTATGGGTTTAGAAGTGTTCTTCCTGCAGATGCAGATGGTGATCTTCCTCCATATGGAACGCCAATAAGTTTATTTACTTTCCAAGATGATGCTTGGTCAGCAGGCGTAACCGAAGATCACATATTAATCATGAAGATGTCAGTAGATTGGACAAATCCGAATAGCTCAAGTATTACGATTGACCAAGAATTGCCAACAGCAGCATTTAATTCTGTTTTCACGACCAATTGGGATGACATTGTTCAAAAAGGAACAAACCAACGTTTGGATGCGATTTCTTCAATTTTCAACTATAGAGCTCAGTACTTAAGATGGCCTACACACAACAGTGTCATGTTATGTAATGCAGTTGATGTTGATGGTTCAAATACGGCAGGAATTCGTTGGTACGAGTTGAGGCAAGATGTAGATTCATTGGATTGGGAAGTTTATCAACAGAGTACATTTGCTCCAAACGATGGTAGAAGTCGTTTCATTGGAAGTATTGCGATGGATTATAATGGTCATGTAGGTTTGGCTTATTCAATATCAGGTCCTAACGATTATCCTGGCTTAGCATGTACTGGAAGGTTTTCTTGGGATGCTCTAGGTGATATGTCTCAACCTGAAACTATAGCTCAAGAAGGATTGTTTTATCAAAGTGGTGGTAACCGCTTTGGTGACTACGCTCACATGTCTTTGGATCCAGACGGTTCAACATTTTGGTTTACCGGTGAATATATTGGTAATGGTGGTGCCAGAAGAACTAAAATATTTTCTTTCAATTTAGAAGAACAGGTGGGTGTTGATCAGGAAACAATTTCAGACGACAGTCCTATTTTGAATGCAGTTCAAGATCAAGACCAATTGAGAGTAGATGTTTCAGCTTTTCCGTCATCAGATCAAATGTATGTTGAACTATTTGGATTGGATGGTCGCAGAATTGAAAGACAAATTATTTCAGCTCCAACCGGTGAGCTAGAAACTTCTTTTGATATTGCTTCTTTAGGGAGTGGAGTTTACATTGTTCGTGTTGGTAAGGATGACTTCATGAGAGTTAAGAAGGTAGCTATCGTAAAATAGATTTATCATGATGAAACTTACTTCTGTTTTAGTTCTACCTGCTATAGCTATGTTGCTGTCTTGCGGCAACACAAGTGAAGCGGTTTCAGACGAATCATTGCCCAATGTGGAAAATAATTCAGTAGAAGCGACACCTGACAATATTGCAATTGGAAAGGTCGTTTTGGATAAATCAGGTTGTCCTGTGAAGTTGATCCTTGAAAAAGATGATGATAATAGTTATTACCCTGTCAACCTTGATGAAATGTTCAAGGTTGATGGGGCATATCTTCAATTTCAATATTATCCAAGTAGGGCTCCTTTGCCTCCAGGATGTGAATCATGTCAAGCAATTTCAGTAGAGAATGTAGTGAGGTTGAAGCGTTAATTCAAAGCTTTTTACAGCCAAACTTTCTTTTATTGATCATCTTAATATTTATTCTTACAAATTTTTCGTTCTAATCGAAGGACTTTATACCTTTGCACAAAATTCTATTGATGAAAATCTACAATAACATACTTGAGACGATAGGTAACACCCCATTGGTGAGACTGAATAAATTAACCAAAGACATTAAAGGAACTGTTTTAGCTAAGGTTGAAACGACAAATCCAGGTAATTCCGTTAAGGATAGAATGGCTCTTAAAATGATTGAAGATGCTGAAAAGCTCGGTATTTTGAAGCCAGGAGGAACTGTGATAGAAGGAACTTCTGGAAATACAGGGATGGGTTTAGCTCTTGCGTGTATCATTAAGGGGTACAAATTGATATGTGTTCTTGCTGATAAGCAGAGTAAGGAAAAAATGGATATTCTTCGTGCTGTTGGTGCTGAAGTGGTAGTGTGTCCAACGAATGTTCCTGCTGAAGATCCTCGTTCTTATTATTCTGTTTCAAAGCGACTTTCAGAAGAAACACCAAACTCTTGGTATGTTAATCAGTATGATAATCCCTCAAATTGTATTGCACACTATGAGTCAACGGGTCCCGAAATTTGGGAGCAAACAGATGGTAAAGTGACTCATTTTGTCGTTGGAGTAGGTACAGGAGGTACTATTTCTGGAGTAAGTAGTTATTTGAAATCTAAGAATCCAAATATTAAGGTTTGGGGTATAGATACATACGGATCCGTTTTTAAGAAGTATCATGAAACAGGTGAATTTGATGAAAATGAAATTTACCCATACATAACAGAAGGGATCGGAGAGGACATACTCCCTAAAAATGTGAATTTTTCTTTGATCGATAAATTCGAAAAAGTTACGGATAAGGATGCTGCTATATATACACGAAGGCTAGCACGTGAAGAGGGTATTTTTGTAGGTAATTCAGCAGGTTCTGCGATAAAAGGGTTATTACAACTTGGTGATGAGATCAAAGAAGATGATGTAGTTGTAACCTTATTCCATGACCACGGAAGTCGCTACGTAGGTAAGATTTTCAACGACGATTGGATGAGAGAACGTGGTTTCCTTGAGGAAGATCATAAAACTGCGAGAGATTTAATCCAAAACCATATAGATAATCCAATGGTGACGTTGGGGGTTGAAGAGTTGGTATCGCACGCTGTAGCTAAAATGAGGGCACATAAAATATCTCAAATTCCTGTTACAAAAGATGGTGAATTTGTAGGGATGGTTGATGAAACAACGTTAATCAACGAGATTATGGATGACACGAGTATGAAGGATCAAGTGATTGGGAAAATCATGGGACCTAAATTACCAGTGGTAGCCTCTGATACGCCTATTAAAGATCTGTCTAAAGTGATCTCAAAGGATGTTCCTGCGGCTCTTGTAGACCTTGGAGAAGGAAAGTATCATATCGTTACACGTCATGACTTAATAGCTGCAATAGCATAATGGTAAGATCCGAGGATCAGTTAGGTACCATCCATGAGTTATCCCAAACTCCTAGAAGAATTGTATCCATTGTTCCCTCTCAAACCGAATTATTGTTTGACCTTGGATTGACTTCTGAGGTAGTAGGCATTACGAAATTCTGTATACATCCAGATGAATGGTTTAGGACCAAAACTCGAGTAGGTGGTACGAAAAATGTCAATATCGAGAAGGTCCGCGAGTTAAGCCCAGATCTGATCATCGGAAATAAGGAGGAAAATACGCTCGAGGATATTGAGGAGTTGAGAGAAATAGCTCCCGTATGGATGAGTGATATTTACTCACTTCAGGATGCAATAGATATGATCAAGTCTATTGGTGATCTCTGTTCAAGAGAAATTGAAGGTTTACAGCTGGCTAACCGTATAGAAAATAATTTTGATGAGCTAAGACCTTTTGAAGGTTCTGGGGAGGCCTTGTATTTTATTTGGAAGGATCCATACATGGCAGCAGCAAAGAATACTTTTATAGATCATATTATGACAAAGTATTTAGGTCTTGTCAATGTATTAGAGGAAGAAGAAAGATACCCTACTGTAGAATTAAATCAAATTAAATCACCAGCCTATATTTTTTTGAGCTCAGAGCCTTATCCATTTAAAGAAAGTCACGTTAAGGAATTGACAAAAGTATTTCCTGATAGCAAGATTGTTCTTGTGGATGGTGAGTATTTCACCTGGTATGGTTCAAGACTTGAAGGAGCTCCGAAATATTTCACAGAACTTCGTAAGTCTTTAGAACTTCATTAAGTACTTAAATATTTCAAGTGAAGCCTTTTGATTGTTCGGGAATCTCATTTCTCCCTTTAATTCCAGTGTTTCCCCATCTCCATCTTCTGTGTGAAGTTCAAAGTATTCTAAGTCGTTAAACAGTTGTTTAGAATATTTCACGGGTGGTAACATTTGTGCAATTTGTGCAATTATTCCATCTCCTTCAAAGTTCAGTGTAGTAGCAGGATTTCCTTGAATAAGCGGCAAAGGAGCTTTGTTTACCTCTTCAATTTCTAGCTTCTCGGATACACCGGCTACAACTTCGAATGGAGAACGTTGATCAAAATGATAGATCATTTCCCCAACTTTTACTGAGGTCTTGGAATATCTTTCGACCTTACTTTCATTCGCACATAAACTATCCACTGCCCTAGTAATATCCATAGTATCTTGAAATCGAAAAACAGCGTCGAATTTAGGAAGAAAAGCAGTACTACCTTCAAGGTTATCAA
The DNA here is from genome assembly GCA_965656195.1 of Brumimicrobium sp. GTDB lineage: Bacteria > Bacteroidota > Bacteroidia > Flavobacteriales_D > Crocinitomicaceae > Brumimicrobium. Next base: position 20,889 of record CBFHJL010000005.1, read on the forward strand.
TTACAAATCCATAAAAGTAAACCTGTTGAGAAGTAATTGGTGGAACCTTAATGTTGAAACTTTTTGTAACAACATCGAAGTAACTATAAACACTATCTGGTAATTGTCCTGCTCTAATTTCTAAATAAGGATTTTGACCTGCTGACTTTATTTGTGCAAACGTACCGCTCTCGTATTTGATATCAGGGTTTTTAATTCCCTCACCTTTAAGGAATATGGATGATCCTTCAATTCTCGCAGACAATTTTAAATCTTGGATATAAGTACTTTCGTGACCTTTGTAATATAGGTTGATCAATCGCTCATCATCAATTGTTCTTGAGAGGTAAGACGGTAATTGTTCTTTACGTTCCGTTACAATACTCTTGGCATATTTTTCGAAATATAGACGATCCGCTTCGCTATGATTTTTAGGAATTATTAATATGCATCCAATTTCATCATCGAAAAACTTGACTTCATTTTTTCCTTTCAATTCAAAAGTTGAAAATTGAGTTTCGTTCACTAAGCTAAATATGAACCCTGTCAAGGTAGATTCATTGTATTCAGATTGAAAAATAACGATGTTTTCTCGTAAATCGATACCTGACGAGGGCATTTCCATATCGTTTTTTTCAAATGATAATTGATCAAGTTCATTTGAAGAAAAGCCTTTAGTATAGAGAGCATCAAATAAGAAGCGTTCAAAAATTTCGCTATTATGAACTGTGATGACTGAGAATGCATTATCAGGTGTATGATGCAGTAACTCTTCTGAACTTTTATTGGTAAGTAAAGGGAGCATGAATATGGCAACCCACATCATGAAAATCAGAGAAGCTGACAGAAGTAGTATTTGGACCTTGCTTATTTTTGTCACGGTATAGAGTAAGTTAAGTGAAAAACTTAATTTTGCACCTAAACAAATGTAATCAATTCAGTGCTATATCATTGTATTATTAGCGTTTTTAATAAAAAAAGAAGAATGGGTGCAAGTAGGTGGATATTAAAGAGGTTTGGTTGGGAAATAGATCCTGAAAGTCCTAAAGGAGTAAAAAAGGCTATTGTTGCTATGGGACCGCATACGAGTAATTGGGATTTTGTAATCGGTATGATGGCGTTTCGCCACTATGGAGTTAAGGCAACATACTTGATTAAAAAAGATTTGTTTTTTTGGCCTTTAGGATGGATTCTAAAATCATTAGGAGGTATACCGGTGGATCGAAAAAAGAATAATAAATTCACAGATCAAGCTTTTCAGTATTTTGATAATAATGAAACAATGTTTATGGTTTTTACTCCTGAAGGGACTCGGAGCTATAACCCAAACTGGAAGCTAGGTTTCTATTACATTGCTATTAAAGCGAAGGTTCCAATTTATTTAGGTTATATAGATTACGAAAAGAAAATAGGAGGGTTTCTCGAGCTTTTTGAGCCAACGGGTGATACTGATAAGGATATAGCCTATATAAAGACTCAACTAAGTCAGTTCAAGGGGAGGTTTCCTGAAAAAGGAATTCGTCCACCAGAAAAAGAATAATAACTCAGTTATTCAATTTTAGATGAGTGAATACACTGGAAAACTAATCATGTATTTTTCTTGAGTCTTGGATTAACGTTTTAAGCTCTTCCAATTCCTTTGGGGTTAAATAACGCCATTCTCCTATAGGTGTGTCCAAAGTTATATTCATTATTCTCGTTCTCTTGAGTTTTATAACTTCATAACCTAAGTATTCACACATTCTACGGATTTGCCTATTTAGCCCTTGCGTCAAAACGATTTTGAAGGTGTCTTTATTCAATTGTTCAACTCGACATTTTCTGGTGATAGTATCTAAAATAGGAACGCCATTGGACATTTTATCAATAAAGTCTTGGGTTATCTTCTTATCTACAGTTACAATATATTCTTTCTCATGATTGTTGCGAGCACGAAGGATCTTGTTCACAATATCTCCATCGTTCGTCATAAGAATTAATCCTTCACTCGGCTTGTCCAACCTACCTATTGGAAAAATTCGCTCTGGGTAATTAACGAATTCAACAATGTTGTTTTTTTCAACTCGTGTATCTGTTGTGCATACTATACCTACGGGCTTATTAAGTGCAAGATATACATATTCAGTATTTTCATTGGATATACTTTTTCCGTCAACCTCTACACTGTCTCCGGGTTTGACTTTTGTTCCCATTTCTGGGACTTTACCATTGATAGTAACCCTGCCTTCGTCAATTAATTTATCAGCTTTTCTTCTTGAGCAATAACCGGCCTCACTAAGGTATTTGTTGATACGCGTCTCCTTCATACTACAAATATAATCAATAGCATATCAGAAGCATTAAATTCTCGTGCTACTCTGATAAAGATTTTTATTCATTAATTTGATACCTTAAAGAATAAAGTAGCCCCAAGTTTTAGTTCACAAAAAAAAGGAATTCTTTGTAAGAGTTCCTTTTTAGAACTATAAAGCTCTATTAACTATCTCTTCGTAAATTTTAAGTGTTCTATTCTATCTCCCTCGATTTCGATAATTACGAAATAAACTCCAGCATTTAATTGATCAACATTGATTGATTTAAAATTGCTGCTCTTAGTAACTACTATTTGGCCTGTACTATTTGTTATGGTCAACTTAACGTCTTTTTTATTTTCAAGACCATTTACATGTAGTGAATTGTAAGTTGGATTTGGATAAATTGAAATTGAATTAGGCTTGTTACTTCCATCAAGACTTGCAGTTCCATCACCATCGAGATCAAAACTCCATAGGTCACTTTGTAGACCCGCATTAGGATTCCCAGATCTTATCTCTCCAGCAACAAGGTAAACAACATTCCCAATTGTAAAAGAACCAGGAGCCCATCTGCTCACGCCAGGGTGAGGAGTTAATTCGGTCCACGTATCAGATTGATAATCATACTCCCAAAATTCACCTGTAGACATTGTGAAGTGATCCTCTCCATCACCACTGAGAACAAAACCTCTATCTCCTATACTAAACTGAGTTCCTGCAACACGTCCCTCTGCTGGGAGGTCATTCATTTGTGTCCAAGATTCAGATGTGATATCCCATCTATACCAAGAGTTGTAGACTACTGTACCGGGTCCGTTACCGTGTCCTAATCCAACATATACATCACCATTTACAGCAAACATAAAGGGGTGATGTCTTTCGCCACCTGGAAGATCAGGAAGTTGTCTCCACGAGTCTGTAGCAATATTGTACTCCCACCAGTCATCTAAGTTTCCATTGATATCATTGTTTCCTAAGCCAACGAACAATAATCCATCTTGAATCACAAAGGCTGGATGCACACGTTCTTCGCAAGGACAAGATGTGAGCTCACTCCATGTGTTTGTAGTAGGATCGAACTCCCAAAGGTCTTTTAAATAATCATTGTTAGCGCCAAAGCCAAAGCCCATATATGCTTTACCATTCCAAGTATCACTGATAGAGAAACCTCTTCCTACGCCAGGAAAGTCTGGAAGTGTAGTCCAAGAATCTGTTATAGGGTCATACTCATAAAAGTCATCTGATCCTGTAACAAAGTCTGTCGATCCCGCAACCATATATCCTTTTCCATCGAGGGCGAACGTAACAGGGTGATGTCTACCATCTCCTGGATTTGTTGCTTTTTGTTGCCACGTCTGAGCGAAATAAGTACTAACGAATAGTAATGATGAAATTAATGAAATCGAGCGTAATAACATGTAGAGTTTTATTTGTATTAGTTCAAAACATAGTAAAGTTAACTCTTGTTCATCACAAACACGAATTAAAGAGAATTGATTCTCAATAAGTATTGGAAAGCCAAGATGTAACAAACAGGAAAATCCTCCCTGAAATTCAGAAAGGGCTTTATTGTAATGTTAAGCAGACTCTATTTTTCTAAGGTAATTTCCTTCTTGAAAGTACGAAGTACTAATTTGCTATCAGAAGCTTCAACAATCTCCATCAATCCAGCGAGAGAAAAACCTCCCATTCCACCTATTCTCGAAGTTGAAACAAATAGTTTTCCACCTTGAACAGTCCACTTAGAATCGAAACTGTAGTACTCGCAATTTTCAGGTGCACTCCCGATTAGTTTTTGAACCTCTGTTCCGTCACCCAATGGTTCAGCACTTTCATTAGTGAAATTCCAAGTTGTTTGCTTATCACAGTCGGTAAGTTCTACTTCCTCGCCGTTGTCAGAAAAACCTGTAAGGTTCCATTTTCCAGCGATTTTTTCTTTTTGACCACCACCACACGAAACAACAATTGCAGTTACAAGTGCTAACAGTCCAAATTTAATTTTCTTCATAATAATTGGTTTTAAACTTTGAATCTACCAGTTCGAGGAAGGTTTAAAAGACTTTCGGTGTTAAGAAAAGTTTAAAAGTGCCCAGAGAGGGAGTCGAACCCTCACGCCCTAACGGACACATGGCCCTCAACCATGCCTGTCTACCAATTCCAGCACCTGGGCGGTAATGGATGAGCAAAGATATAAAATTGATTGAATATAGTTCTGAATGGATCAAAAAAAAGCGGAACTGAATAACAGTTCCGCCTTAACATAGTGATTGCGTTTAATTTACTTATTCACAGCATCAACAACTGCTTTGAATGCATCTGGATGATTCATTGCAAGGTCTGCAAGAACCTTACGGTTCATTTCCATACCTGATTTGTTGTATTTACCCATGAATTGAGAATAGCTCATTCCGTGTTGACGTGCACCTGCGTTGATACGCACAATCCACAAAGAACGGAAATTTCTTTTCTTTTGCTTACGTCCTTCGTAAGCGTAAACTAATCCTTTTTCAACAGCATTTTTCGCTACTGTCCAAACGTTTTTTCTTCTTCCGTAGTAACCTTTTGCAAGCTCCATTACTCTCTTGCGCTTTGCTCGGGATGCTACGTGATTTACTGATCTTGGCATAATTTTAATGTTTTTTGGTAAGAAGTGCTCCTCTATTTCAGAACGCTTTGGTACTCATTACCGGGTTTAATACTAACCATTCGTCGCCATGACGAAATTTACTTCATACAAAGTTGAACCTTGATATTAGGCTCATCTGCTTTATCTACTAAACCAGTGTGCGTCAAGTTTCTCTTTTGCTTCTTTGTTTTCTTAGTCAGGATGTGACTCTTAAACGCATGTTTACGCTTAAGCTTCCCGCTTCCAGTTACTTGGAATCTCTTCTTCGCACTGGATTTTGTTTTCATTTTTGGCATCTTCTCTTTATATTTAAAGTTAACTCACTATGCTTATTTCTTATCTTTCTTAGGATTGATCATGATTGTCATACGTTTACCCTCTAGCTTAGGCATCATTTCTAATGCACCATATTCTGCAAGCTCTTGAGCGAAACGAAGCAATAAAACCTCACCTCTGTCTTTGAAGACGATTGCTCGTCCTCTGAAGAATACAAAAGCCTTAACTTTTGCTCCTTCATTTAGAAACTTCTTGGCATGTTCCAATTTAAAATTGAAGTCATGCTCTTCTGTATTCGGGCCGAAACGAATCTCTTTAACAACAACTTTAGACTGTTTAGCCTTTAATTCTTTCTCTTTTTTCTTCTGGTTATAAAGGAACTTTTTATAGTCCATTATTTTACAGACCGGTGGATCTGCTTTTGGAGATATTTCGACAAGGTCTAGACCTTCATCTTCAGCTATCTTTAAAGCATCCTTTGTCTCCATTACAGAAGGTTCTCTTCCTTCGCCTACTAAACGAATAAGAGGAACACGTATCCGATCATTGATTCTGTTTGGATCTTCTTTTCTTCTTGGTTTGAATTTTTTTCTCGGTCTTCTCATTTATACTTTTTATGAGTTAAATTGAACTTAGTTATTTAACTCTTCTTCAACTAATTTGTTTACAATTTTTGCGAAACCTTCTAGTTTCATAGCTCCCAAATCTCCTTCGCCACGTTGACGAACAGCTACTTGTTCACTTTCAAATTCTTTTTCGCCGACAATTAACATGAAAGGGATTTTACCTAATTCGGCTTCCCGAATTTTCTTCCCGATCTTTTCATTGCGATCATCAACGAATCCGCGAATATCGTAATTATTTAAGACATTTGAAACTTTTTGAGCGTAATCATTGAACTTTTCACTTATTGGTAAAATAGCGTATTGCTCTGATGTTAACCAGATTGGGAAATCACCTGCACAGTGTTCTAAAAGAACAGCCACGAATCTCTCCATAGACCCAAATGGTGCTCTGTGAATCATTACGGGTCTATGCTTCTGATTATCTGCACCCACATACTCTAGTTCAAAGCGTTCTGGAAGGTTATAATCTACTTGTATAGTACCTAATTGCCACTCTCTTCCAAGTGCGTCTTCAACCATGAAATCTAGTTTTGGCCCATAAAATGCCGCTTCTCCATATTCTACTTTTGTATTGAGTCCTTTTTCTTCTGCAGCTTCTTGAATTGCTCTTTCTGCTCTCTCCCAGTTTTCATCGCTTCCGATATATTTACTTCTATCTTCTTTATCTCGAAGTGAAATTTGAGCAGTGAATTTCTCAAAATCTAGTGTTTTGAAAATATAGAGAACAATATCTATGACGCTTTTAAATTCGTCTTTAACTTGTTCTGGAGTACAAAATATGTGTGCATCATCCTGAGTGAATCCTCTAACACGTGTTAATCCGTGTAACTCTCCACTTTGTTCGTAGCGATAAACCGTTCCAAATTCTGCATATCTCACAGGGAGTTCTCGATAGGAATGAGGTTTAGCTTTGTATACTTCACAATGGTGAGGGCAGTTCATCGGTTTCAATAAAAACTCTTCATTCTCATCTGGAGTATTGATCGGTTGGAAAGAGTCTTCGCCATACTTAGCGTAGTGGCCAGATGTTACATACAACTCTTTATTACCAATGTGAGGAGTAATTACTTGATCATAACCAGCATCTTTTTGTACCTTTTTCAGAAAGTTTTCAAGCCTTTCTCTTAACGCTGCTCCTTTTGGAAGCCACAAAGGTAAACCTTGTCCTACTTTTTGTGAGAATGTAAATAGCTCAAGTTCTTTACCTAGCTTTCTGTGATCTCTTTGACGAGCTAATTCTAGCATCTCAAGATATTCGGTTAACTCACTTTTTTTAGGGAAGGTAATACCGTATACTCGAGTTAATTGCTTGTTTTTCTCATCACCTCTCCAATACGCTCCTGCTATTGAAGTAAGTTTGATTGCCTTAATGTGTCCAGTATGCGGGATATGAGGTCCTCGGCATAAGTCAGTAAACTCACCTTGCGTATAGAACGTAATTTCACCATCCTCTAAGTTTTCTAATAACTCAAGTTTATACGGGTCTTCTTTTTTCTTGTAATAAGCAATAGCCTCATTTTTAGATATTTCTTTTCTAATGTACTCGTTCTTTTGCTTAGCAAGTTCCTTCATTTTTTGCTCTACCTTCTGAAGATCATTTTCAGTGAAGGTGTAATCCATGAAGTCTACATCATAATAAAATCCATGTTTAATAGGTGGACCAATGGCTAACTTAATTCCTGGGAAGTAAAACTCTAGAGCTTCAGCCAATAAGTGAGCAGAGGAGTGCCACATAGTAGACTTACCGTCATTATCTTTCCAGGTAAGCAGCTTAAGTGTGCTGTCACTGTTGATAGGGCGTGTGCTATCAATAACTTCGCCATTCACTTCTGCGGCTAACACATTACGTGCTAAACCTTCACTGATACTCTTTGCTACATCCAGTGCAGTTGTACCTTTCTCCACTTCCTTTATAGACCCATCAGGTAATGTAATGTTGACCATCATATTTTAATCCTAAATTTTGAGCAAAAATACGAGAATCATTTGAAAAATGGACGCTTATAGGCTGCAAATAAATATACCTTAATATCCTAGTACAAGAACAATAGCTCCTCTGTCAGATCTGCTTTTTTTGATTACAAAATCAATGAAGACACTTTTTAAGAGCTCAGGAGGTTTTCCATAAAAGGCGAGCTTTCTTCTTAAATCTTCCATGTTCACAGTTTCTTCATTGCCACTTATGTTTTTGATTTCATGTAGTAATATTCTACCATCACTTTCTGGAGGCTTGTCATAAAATTCAATACTTACCTTGTCTTCAGCTACTTTACCACTCAATAAGAAGTAATAATTATCCCTTAAGAAAACGGGAATTTGAATGCCTTTGTAATATGTTTGATCGCGGTATTTAAAGTAAGTAACCTTGCTACCGTCATATTTTAGCGTGTCTAATTTATCTTTCAATGACTGTTTCGAGCTATTAACAGTTGTTATGAAATCATCTTGAGATAAAGAGTAACAAGTTGAAAAAACCAAAAGTATAAAAAACAATATTTTCATAGGACTATTGAGTAATTGTTGATCTTAAGTCATCAAATGCTTTTTGAAGAACCGTTAAATCTTCATCCGTTAATTGAGGTGCTCCTTTTCCATTTTTAACTGCTTCGAAATCGTCATATTTAGCTTTGATGGATTTGATCTTTCCCAGAACGACTTCAAGGTCTATATCTCTTTCCTTATATTCTTCTATTCCTTCAATAGCAATTCTCGCTAGACTCATTTGGTCTGTTATTGAAGTAACAAAGGCTTCTCTATTCTTTAAAGGTATCTCACGTGTCGCTAGGAACATCCCCTCTGACCAAGCTCCCGCAAATTGAATACTAGCTAATAGTCTCATTTCATTACTTTCTAAATATTCTTGTGATTTTTCGTGAACATCAATTAGCAAATATTCCATCTTCTCTCGGTTAGCAATGTTTTTTTCAATACTATCCGCTAAAGACTCTTGAGTGAATATACTTCCCATTCCGATGTGATCAGCCATCTCTTTTACAGTGTTAAAGTAGTTCAACGATGATTGAGGTTTCTCGTGGATTATAGAAAAAACTAAGTCAGTAATATACACCCCGAAGTTTAATATTTTTTTTCCTTCGCTATTATAGTTCTCGACGTTTTCAGGAGCGTTCATTCTTGTAACGTCATATTTGAGGTTTACATTTTCAAAAGAAGAAACCAATGCAAAAGGCTGGGGCAGCATAAAGTCATATTTCTCGGAAGCAAACACATCTGTTGTATCAACTTCTATTTTCGCTTTTTTAACTAATTCAGCATTAGTATTCTTTTCGTCTTGTTCATTCGAACAACTTGTAAATAGCACAGTAGATACTATAACTATAGAGAGGATTATATTGGTCTTCATAGTAATTTTTAGGTACAATAAAAGTAATAAAAGAATTGGATAATTTACATTCTAAATTTTTGTTATTTACTGATTATCAGATTTAAGCAATATTTTTTATTTTTATAATAATGAACTTAAACTCCCATATTTTTAAATTATTACTATCCTTTTGTTCAGGGATAATATTGATTTATTATTTTCAGGTTCATTGGATAGTACTTTTTACGCTCTGGGCTACGTCGTTAATCACATTGCTTACACTTATTCATTTTGGTCGTCAATTGGTTCATTTCAGGAAATGGATTGGCGTAAATCTACTAATAGTCTTTTTCCTGTCGGGTTCATACAGTTACCAATATAGTCTAGCTTCTTCTCAGCGTAAGCACTTTAGTCATTATTTCTTGGAAGGCGATCACATTTTTGGTCTTGTCCAAGATGCTAATCGCGATTCTGTTGGATATAGAAAGGTGATTGTTGAAGTGAATGCTGTGCACAGAGGTCATGAATACTTCAATACTGTAGGTAGATTATTGTGTTATGTGAAATCAAATGAAGACATTCGGGATGGTGATATTTTCGAGGCACGTCCTAAGATAAATCCTATAGTAAATAATAAGAATCCCGGTGAATTCGATGCTGAAGGCTATTGGAGAACGAAAGGTGTTGAGTATTTATGCTTTTTGAGGAACCATAATTTAAAGATTCATAACGGGGCTGTTGAGCCTTCTTTTTGGATAGGTGTTCGTGAAAAATTCAAAACGATTTTAGAACAATTCTTATCCCCAGAAAATAAGCAAGTAGCACAAGCATTGGTGCTAGGTGATAAATCTGAACTTTCTCAGGAAAAAAGAAGTGAGTATGCGAATGCTGGTGCCATGCATGTTTTGGCTGTTTCTGGAATGCATGTAGGAATCTTACTCGGTTTTTTACAATGGTTCTTTTATCGAATTAAATGGATTCGTAAACGCGGTTATTTTATTGTTGCAGCATTATTGATGCTTTGGTGTTTTGCATTCTTAACGGGCTTGTCAGCCTCTGTTCTTCGGGCAACAATAATGTTTACTGTACTCTCTATTGGTCAGTTGAGAGGATACTCTTTTTTTAGTTTGAATGCTCTCTTCGTAGCGGCTTTTGCTATTCTTTTTATTGATCCTAAAGCACTTTTTAGTATAGGTTTCCAACTTTCTTTTCTTGCTATGCTCGGAATCGCTTTCTTTTTTGAACCTTTTCGATCCTTGATCAATTCTCGAAGTAAGGCTTTAAATTACTTGTGGGATGGCACAGCTTTAGGGATGGCCGCCCAAGTAGGTACGATACCCATAAGTCTTTATTATTTTCATCAGTTCCCTAATTATTTTCTTATCACCAACTTAGGGTTGATAGTTTTAGCTGGTGCAGCGATGGTTTCTGTCGTTGTATTACTGCTATTGTTTTGGCTTCCTTTTGTGGGTAATGCTTTAGGATATATCGTTGATCTCATATTTACAGTTTTGAATGCTTTCATTAGTTGGATTAATGATCTACCGGGGACCATAAGCAAAGGTTATGACCCTTCATTGATCTGGGTAATGCTAACTTATCTTTGTGTAATTGGCATCATTTATTTTTGGAATCGTAAGCGTATGATTGATTTTCGGTTTAGTTTCATGGGGCTATTCCTATGTGGTGTTTTTCTTATTTATGGAAAGCTTTCTAATTATTACACTAAAGAGATGGTTGTTTTGAATAGCTCTGCAAAAGTTGTTCTTGTTAAAAAGCCAGGTGTTGTATTGTGCTTTTATGAACAGGGCGAAATTGATCAAAAAAGACTTGAATTTATGGTCGGTGATTATGTTAAAATAATGCAAGGTGAAATTATATACACTCCTTTAAGTGTGGGGCAAACTGTTGATATTGATAAGTATATTAAAATTGGAGTTGCTAAGAGCTTGTGGAAGATAAATTACCACCAATATAAAGTAGACTACTCTCGCTCATTTAAAGAGGGTGTCACGCGTAAAAATCCAGATGGTTTTGATCTAGAACTAAAAGTCAATACCAAGAAAAGTGCACTAGTGCTAAGTCCTAGCGATAAACAATTTTAGCATTTTCGTTATCACCTATTGAACCAACAATTTTTGATTTTATAACATGATAATTATCGTCTAAAATAATCTTATGTTGAACATAGTTGAGAATTCCTGAATCAAGACGGATATTCGCCCAAAATGTGATAACATAATTTGTAACTTTAGGGTGAAAGTCGACATTATTCGATTCAGCTTCTTTTTTACGTTTTTTTAAGTCCTCCATGGTATTTGTGAACTCTTGTTCAGTTCCTTCATAACGTCCCATGGTATATTTTTTTCGAATTTCACTAATTCGACGATCGATACTTTTAACACGCATTGAGGCAATAAGATATTCATCTGTATAATTAGCTCTGTACTTCTCAAATCTAGGTTCGTTATATTCTTTGAAAGTACTATCTGCCCAAGTAATGACAGCCTTCTCAACCTTTTTTTGGTCAATATCTTTAATAACAGTACTAGATGTTATTTGAGCTACACTAGGTATCCAGGTTAAAAGCAGTAATACAGTGAAAAGTTTCATTCTTTTATTCTTTAGTAGTATTAATATGTTCTAATGCTAGCGTTGGTGTATAGGTAAAAATACTCTTTTTCTTTATTCCGTCGCTATTGTCTTGCCACCTAATGTCGTATTCATAACCAACAATTTCATTATTATCCTCTAATGCAATTAAGGTACCAAACTCATTTATCGTTATGTCACCGCCTAAAGGCTTAAGGTTTTGTATTGATTTGTATTTAATTAATTCATTGTATTCGACACTATTTATTTTTTGAGCTAAAGTCATAGTCTCTAATACCTGTGTCATAAAAGAAGAAATAAAAGGGTTTTTAGCAAGCACTTCTTCTTTTCGTTTGAAGTATCTTATAAACTGTCTCTCTGTAGCAGAGATGTAAAGATCTCTTTTGGTTAGAAAGTGATATTCAAATAGATAATTGATGTGCATTTTTTCATACTTTTTTGGGAAGCTGTACGTATATAGAGTGTCCTCGGATAGCAAGCTGTCCATGTAGTCATACAGAAAAATAGAATGATGAATTGTTAATGAATCTTTTCCTTTCAAAGAGTAGATATGTTCTATTTCATATTTTACGAGATGAATTTCTTGTTGCGCTTGTGCTTTGTAAGATGGAATTTTTTCTTCAATTTCTGAGGTCTCTAAACCTCTAAGATCATTTCGTTCTAAAAAGTCTTCTTTTAATGCGTATAACGAATCCAATTGTTTGAAAGACTCAGGTTTATATATCGTTGTAGCTCCGTATGCTAAAGATTGATAGGTGCTATCTCCATATTGAACAGATAACAATTGTTCAATGTTTTGTTTCCTGGAAGTTTCTTTTTGCTTGAAACGTTCAATAGGTTCATGTGTAGCGATACAACTACTAAATACAGAATAACAAAGGGTTGAAAGCAGTAATAGTTTCAAATAAGAAATACACATTATTTTTAATTTACTATAGTCTCTCGTCATGTTGAGAATATAGCAAAAATCATACAAAGTATTTCCTAAGTGAGTTAAGAATGTTTACTTGTTCAACATTACTGGCATAACAAGCATTAGGATATCCTCGTCTTCATTTGCATTCGACGCCGGAAGTATTAACCCAGCTCTGTTTGGCTGACTCATCATGATCTTTATTTCTTCAGATGTTATGTTGTTCAGCATTTCTAAAATAAAGCGAGAGTTAAATCCGATTTCCATGTCTTCACCTTCATAACTACATGTAAGTCGCTCGTTAGCTTCATTCGAAAAATCAAGGTCTTCTGCAGATATAGAAAGTTCTGAACCTGTGATTTTCAACTGAACCTGATGTGTAGTTTTATTAGCAAAAATAGAAACACGCTTGATAGAGCTCAATAATGACTCACGGTCTACAGTAAGTACATTAGGATTCTCCTGAGGAATTACAGCTTCATAGTTCGGGTACTTACCATCGATTAGACGACATGTTAATGTAGTTTCATTGAATGTGAAAACTGCATTAGATTCGTTATAAGTAATTTTAACATCTTCTTCACCTTTTAAATTGTTTTTAAGCATGTTTAATGCTTTCTTCGGAAGAATGAAAGAAGAATTTCCTGAACCTTTAGAGTCTGAACGAGTATATCTAACTAATTTGTGTGCATCCGTAGCGACAAAAGTCATGTTTTCCGGAGTGAATTGACAAAATACACCGCTCATAACCGGTCTAAGATCGTCAGTTCCTGTTGCAAAAAGAGTCTTATTAATTGCTTCCGCAATAATGTCACCAGCGATTGTAGTATTGTTTGTATCTTTTAAGTCAGGTGACTTTGGGAAATCGTCTCCGTTGTATCCAACCATTTTAGACTTACCGTTGGTATAGCTAATCTCAATACTGAAATTATCTAGATTCACTGTAAATGTTAAGGGTTGATCTGGAAGATTTTTAAGAATGTCTAGTAAAAGTTTAGCAGGCATACATACTTTACCTGCATCTTTAGCTTCAACATCGAAGGATGTACGCATTGTTGTCTCTAGATCTGAAGCCGAAACGGTTAAAGAACCATCACTTATTTCAAACAGGAAGTTGTCCAAAATCGGGAGCGTATTACTAGTTGTTAACACTCCGCTGATCGTTTGGAGATGCTTCAAAAGACTGGAACTTGAAACTACGAAATTCATTTTTCTTCTTCTTAAAATTTACAATGGACAAATATAAATTTTTAGCGTAAAAAAAATGATTGAGTTTTTAATTAGTTGTTAACAAAAACAGTCTGACCTTGAATTAATGGCCCAACAGTGTAATACTGCATTCTTACCAACTGTCCCCCTTCTCTAATTGCCCAAAGATAGTCTTGGTCCCATGCTAGTGTATCTTTATCGGCATATTCGGGATCAGGTCTCCTATACATATCCAATGTGTACTTTTTACTTTTGCCTTCAATGTCCAACCTGTAATCAGGAGTTTTTGACTTAATGCTGTCTATTTGCTCTTTTGATAATGTGAAATTTGGTTGGTTAAAGTGTATGTTTTCAAATCCGTTCAAATAGAAAAGTAGATTGTCTTCATTGATGTTTTTCAGGACTTGTCCTTGAGAGGTAACTGTATAATTGGTTCCCTTGACTGCAATCCTGAAGCTTTCGGAAGGAATAACGTTATTTGTTAGTTCTATCTTCTTAAGGTCATTTCGTTTGAAAGAGAATAATTCTGTACAGGCAAATCTTCTTTTGTCAGCAAAAAAACGAGGCTCTAATATGCCGTAAAAGCCTTTCATTCCCATTATGACAGGATTGCTACTTTTTAAGTCTGGAGTCTCTAAAAGCATGTGCGTTCCTGCATGATTCTGAGTAGAATGTCCGATGTACCATGTTTTACTCCATTCGTCATTTTGATAGATCTTAACTTTGATATGTTTAGCCATCATAAGGTTTTTCATATTTTCCATAGCCCCTTCAGGGATATAGCCCTTTAGAGTGATCTTTTTCATTGTGCCAAGCATCATGTGCACTATTTCTTGCTGCACACAGTTACCGTCAGAGTCTACCCAATTATTCTCATCATTTCGCAAAAGCGTAATAGACATGTTTTTATAGCTGTCGTAAATGTCAATCTGACTAACGGAAGCGGTATCTTGAACAGCGAAAGCGATTAAACTTGTATCTGTTGCTTTAGCGCTTTTGGATAGTTCTAATGTCAGGAATGTCAGACCGATAATAGCAACAATACCGATGATTAGTATTACTAATTTTTTCATATTATTTTCTTTTCGCGTATTTGTATCTTCGAGTGAAAATGACAAAGAAAGCCAATACTGCTATAAATAGAATAGGGACTATAATATTCAAGAACTTATAAAACCCGCCGTCTTTTTCTACTTTGAGTTTGTCGGTCGGATGAAGGTCTATTGTTCTACTTCTTATCGCGAGTAAGGTGTTTTCGCCCAACATGTAGTCTACACAGTTTTCGAAAAATTCAAAATTACCCATTCTACGGCCGTCAAAGAGTTCATCTATTTCGTTTCCTCTAGGCATTCTTGGAATGTAACGGTATCTATTTTCTTCAGGTACGGCCACTGAATCAAAAAATGTGTTTTTGAAGAAAGTTCCATTTCCGACAACCATTAATTTGCCTGGTTTGACTGATTTTTTAATGAATCTTGCGTCAGGATTGTCAGCATAGGCTGAGATGATTCGATTTTTAAACGCAGATTCAAACTCACCTTCTAGAATGCCTCCTAACATTTGTCGATTATTTGGATCTTCAGTGTCTTCAACAAATACTGGGTTTTCTCCGAAAGTACTTTCCATTGCGACAGAGAGTAGTGGAGCGTTGCCAAATGGTTTAGAGTTAGATGATGATGTGAGAATTACAGATGGTCTAGTTTTGTTTTTTGTTTTGACGAACTGTAAACTTGAGGTATATGGAAGCTTTACAGGATCAAGCATGCTCGAAATTGGATGATCTGTTCCTTTTGCTCTAACATAAAAATACCAATTGACGTATCCCTTCGGTAACCCTGGCATTACAAACGGTGAGTAATTTGCGTCAATAACTAAGTTTTCTTCTAATTTAATCCCATAATCGTAGAGGAGATCAACTAGTTCAGTTCTCTTTCTAACGCTATGGACTTTTCCTTTTCTTCTAATGGTGTCATTATTAATCGACAAAGGATTGTGAAACACCATGATACTTCCTCCATTCATCAAGTATTGATCAATGATGAATTTATCTTTCCCACTTATTTTTTCAGTTGCTTCCGCTATGATGATGCCATCATAAGGGTCTAGAGCATTGATAACACCGTTAATTTTAATGTCATCTATGATGTAGCTATCTTCAATGATTCGTCGTGCTCCTTGTGTGTAAGGAATTCCTAATTCGCCGTGTCCATGGATGAAAGCGAGTTTCTTCTTCTTTTTACGAGTGGCTTTCGCCAGCACCTGCATGAACTTATATTCGAGGTTGTTAATCCCTTTTTGAACTCGATCTTCCAACTGCTGATCTAGGCGGTATTGACCACCTTCCATAAATCGAATGTGATCTATTGTTTCTCCACCATATTCTACTACAGCTCCTGGAAATATCTCTACAATATTAGCAGAACCCTGACTGCGATAAGTAATGTCTACAGGTCTAATTCCAGCACCTTTATTGAAGAGCTGCTCTTTTACGGCTTCCTGATCTTCAATAGATCCATCATTTGGATTGATGAACTCATATTCTATGCGATCACCAGCATAATATTTGAATTCGTCAAGTTTATCTCTTACTGCAGTTTGAAGACGCTCTATTTCGGCAGGGAACTCACCTTCAAGGTAGATCTTGAACAAAATTCTATCTGTTAAAGTGGTGTCTGATGATAGGTAATCTATTGTTGAAGAGGTAAGAGAATATCTCTGATCTCGGGTAAAATCTACTCTGAAATCAACAAAAGAAATGATAATATTTAGCAATATTATTATTGCTAATGCTATCAATGTAATTATTGAATAATAAGCTTTGTTTGAAATTGATCTGACTAATTTATCTTTCATTCTATTTCCTTAAAGCAGTTAATACATTATGTGAAGCGAATAAAAAGAATGCAATTAAACTCAAAAAGTAAAAAACATCGCTAAAAATGAGTACTCCTTTTTTGATTGATTCATAATGATAATCAATACTAGCGTATTGGAGAATATTGTCAAATCCAGCGAAGGTTGCATAAGAGCCGAGCAGTGAAAGACCTGTAAATATAAACCAGCACATAAACATAGCAGTGATGAAAGCGACAATCTGATTACTTGTTATTGAGCTGGCAAATATTCCAATAGCTACAAATGTTGCACCGAGTAAAACCAATCCAAGATATGATGTGATAGCAGCTCCGTCATCCATGACGCCCACAGGATCTCCAAGATAATGCATAGAGATATAGAAAGTTAAGGTTGGTAACAAAGCAATTACTACTAAGGTTACACCTGCAAGATATTTTGCAATCAAAATCTTAACATCTGTTAATGGTCGAGTATACAAAAGTTCTATTGTACCCGATTTACGTTCATCCGCAAAAGAACGCATTGTAATTGCGGGAATGAGTATCAGTAGGATTAATGGTGTTAAATTGAAAAAGGGTATTAAATCAGCAACACCTCCTTCTAAAAGGTTGTACATATCGGATATTACCCAGAGGAAAAGCCAGCACGTAACGATAAAAATGAGCATGAAAATATACCCGATTATCGAGCTTAAAAAGCTTCTTATTTCTTTTATGTACAGTGCTCTCATGATCTGCAAATTTAACTCAAAATTAATGCTAATCCGTTAAGAAGGTGCAGCACCTTGTTAAAGTTTATCAAAATGTATTTGTTAACGAGTGAACTGTGATTTTATTTGGCCTGATTACTTTTGCGCAAATCCGTCAAAGTTCTCCTCTACGGACCATGCTTCTGCTTTTTTGTCAAACCATAGCTTTACTTTTGGCCAGATGCCACCAAATAATTCAGACTTCCTGTAATTGTCCAGGTCTTTATTTTCTTCCCATTGACTGTATGTAAAAAATACATTTGAGGAATCTTGTTCGCGAAGCAATTTCATTCCTTTGCATCCTGGAAAGTTGTTGATATCATTCTTAACGCTTTCAAAATGAGTTAGAAACTCTTGAACATGTTCTGTTTTGAATGTTAGCTTTACTATTCTTATCATATCAAAAAAGTGATTCTAATGTTTCACGAGAACCTCGAGGAGTAAACTCAATACGTATGATGTCTTTCAATCTAAGTCCGAAAAGATCACTGGCACCTCCGCCATTTTCTGGTGTTCCTTTGTTAATAGCGATCTCAAGATTACCTCCGTCATTGAAAATAGCTACTTTTTCGCCCGCAGGCACATCATTGTATCCTATTGAAATTTTGTCAATAAAGTACTCTTTTTGTCTGAAGTAAATTATGAAAGGAATATTTCTCCCTAAACGAAAGAAATCATCCTTATCTATATTCGTAATTATATTGCCGTAATGATCGATGTGTGTTACAGCGCCTTTTAAGGTATGTCCTTCCAAAACAGGAGATAAGGGTATAGCTCGTTTAATTGAATCTGCTTCTGAGCAAAAAGATTTACAGTCCTCTCCTTGGGCAATCTTGCAAGCCGCAGGAATCAATATGTTCTTTGTGGGGAAGTTCATTAATTCTGGTTGAGAGAGCACATCTTCCAGTTGCCATATTTCCTGATATTTTTCGTTGTCTAAAATGAGACTAAACAAACCATTGTTTACACCGACAAAATACTGATCCTTAAACTTCATGACCATTGGCAGTTCACTCTCCGAGGGCTGAGAGAAATTTACGTTTGGCTCAGCGTCGACTCCGATGACATGAACGGTACCATCAGGGAAATCGTGAATAACATTCGTTAGAAAATAAGCAGCTTGAGAAATATTGAAAGGACTTACCTGGTGAGATATGTCTACAATCCTAGCATCCGAAATCCTAGAGTATATAGCACCTTTCAAAGACGAAACATAATGGTCTCGGAGTCCCATGTCTGTTATAAGTGTTATAATTCCCATAGTGTTTCTCTCAGCAACTATTTAATGCGTATCAAAATTAATTTTATTTTTCGATTGAAGCGTCAAGTACTAGATAGTTTTTAGCAAAGGATAACGTCTTTCTATTTTGAAAACAGCGCTATCAATACATGCTTATCTTAGGAGTTAATTTTCATGAAAATACATTACTTTTGCAAGCAAACTAAAATAGAGGATATTGCAGGAACGTAAAATTGAAATCAAAGAAGTTAATCCAATTGAAGTCTTTGGTGTAAATAATGCCAAACTTAAGCAGATCAAGCGATACTTTTCTGAACTTAAACTTGTTGCTAGAGGAAATACATTGACACTTTCAGGAGACCCGGCAATGATGGATATGTTTGAAATTAAGTTTTCTCAATTGATCAAGCATATTGAGAAATATGGAGGGTTAACCGAAAATAATATCGATAATGTGATGGTTGAAGATCCTGTTGAGATGCTTTCTGGAGACGGTTCTGAGGTTTTAGTTCATGGGAATGGTGGAGCTAAGATAAAAGCTCGAACTTTCAATCAAAGAAAGTTAGTGGAAGCAGTAAACCAAAAAGATATGGTCTTTGCGGTTGGTCCAGCAGGAACAGGTAAAACATATACTGCTGTGGCTTGTGCAGTGCGTGCTTTAAAAACAAAACAAGTCAAAAGAATAATTCTTACCAGACCAGCTGTTGAGGCAGGTGAAAACTTAGGATTTCTACCTGGGGATATGAAAGAGAAGCTAGATCCATATATGATGCCTCTTTACGATGCATTGAGAGATATGATTCCTCCGGAAAAACTAATGGATTTTATGGAGTTAGGAGTTGTTGAGATAGCGCCTTTGGCATTTATGCGAGGGAGGACACTTGATAAGGCGTTTGTAATTCTTGATGAGGCCCAAAACACAACGGTGAATCAAATGAGGATGTTTTTAACGCGTATGGGCATGAATGCAAACTTCGTAATAAATGGCGATGCTTCACAAATAGACCTTCCATCTAAGCAGAAATCAGGATTGATTTACGCTCTAGATACATTGAAAGATATAGAAGGAGTAGGGATAGTTCGATTGAATAGAAATGATGTAATTCGCCACAAATTGGTGAAGCAAATAATTGATGCTTTTGAAAAAAACGATAATGAAAAAAAGTCTAACAACAACTAATTTTAATTTCCCTAATCAGACTGCAGTCTATAAAGGGAAAGTGCGAGATGTTTACTCAATAGGTACAGATCATTTAGTAATGATTGCATCGGATCGAATTTCGGCATTCGATCATATATTACCTGCTGGAATTCCATTTAAAGGTCAGGTACTTAATCAGGTTGCGACAATGTTCCTTAAAGCGACTGAGGACATTGTGCCAAATTGGCTAATAGATGTTCCGGATCCTAATGTAGCTGTGGGTTATCGTTGTGAACCAATTAAGATTGAAATGGTCATTCGTGGATACTTAACAGGGCATGCCTGGAGGGAATATCGTGATGGGAAAAGAGTGTTATGTGGTGTTCCAATGCCTGATGGTATGAAAGAGAATGATCCATTTCCAACTCCAATAATTACACCTTCTACCAAAGCAGATGAAGGTCATGATGAAGACATCTCTCGAGAAGAAATACTGAAACAAGGAATTGTTGATGAGAAGATATATGTACAGCTAGAAGAATACACTCATGCCCTTTATTTAAGAGGGACTGAAATGGCTAAAGAGAGAGGGCTTATCCTTGTAGATACTAAGTATGAGTTTGGAATGAAAGATGGAAAGGTGATGTTAATGGATGAAATCCATACACCCGATTCGTCAAGGTATTTTTATGCTGATGGTTATGAGGAGCGTCAAAGTAGAAGGGAAGCACAGAAACAATTAAGTAAGGAGTTTGTCAGACAATGGTTGATTGAAAACGGGTTTCAAGGGCTTGAGGGACAAAAAATGCCTGTTATTCCTGAAGATTTTATAGCTCTGGTTACAGAGCGGTATGTTGAATTATTTGAAAAGATTACAGGTGAGAAATTTCAAAAAGCAGAGTTAGAAAACGTTGAAAATAGAATAGAGACGAATACAAATAATGCTTTGGCCCAACTGTGATTTGGAAATAACGGCTCAACTTTATTTTTGGAATAATTATTGAATTGCGTATCTTCATCACATTAAATTTAAAACTATGAGACTGATAATTAGTGTTGTTATAATTGCGTTGAGTGTAGGAATGATTTCCGCAGATAAGGTTGTTGACGAATATAAAGTAATAAAGGTCATCGGTAAAATCACTTATAAAAAGTCAGGGCAAGAAATGTCTACTGGTGATGTTTTTAAGTCCAGTGCATCATTAGTATTTAAGTCTGACAATTCAAGAGCGGCTGTTATATCTAGAGTGAAAGGGCGTTTCGTTTTAGCACCGCCATCAAAAGCGCAAACAACAAACCTAGTTCCTGCAGTAAATACGATTTCATCCCGTTCTGGAGCGATTGTAAACGAGCTTGATGTTAAAAGACATTTTGAAGGAGATTACCTTATTATTGATGAGGTCGCTGTGCCTGTTAGTCCGCAGACCTTTCCGCAGGATGAACAACATTTTTTCTTTTTAAGTTATGAATATGATGGAGAGAAAATCATGAAAAAACTTGGGAACAGGAGTGAAAAGCTAGTTATCAATAAGAAGGAAGTTTTTAGTATCGATGGTAAGTCGATTGACCCTTTTGATACAGAGATGACTCTGTATTATAGAGATGCGAAGTCTAAAGAGAATACAAAGCTATCGACCTTCAGTCTAGTGGTTCCTGATGAGGAACTCCTGAAAAGAGAGGTGAGTGTAATCTTGAGTGAATATTCTGATAAGCCCGAAGATGAGCAATTCAAGCAAGTCAAGGGTTATTTAACTGAGTTTTATGGAAAGCCTTTTGATCAAAGCTTGAAAAATTGGCTTAAAGATTTGTCTAAATCTTAGCAAGAAGATTAGGTTTCAATTGCTTCCTTCATAGAGGAAAGTAAATTATTCTTTAAAAAAAGCTAAAATTCCTATAAACTATAGAATAGGGAACTAGGGCTTTATTATCTTTGTCCACATGCAAGAAATGATATTAATCCTCGATTTTGGTTCTCAGTACACGCAGTTGATAGCGAGAAGAGTAAGAGAACTTAATGTATATAGTGAAATACATCCATGGGACAAATGTCCGGAAATTACAGATAATATAAAAGGAGTAATACTTTCGGGTAGTCCCTTTTCTGTAAGAGATGAAAAAGCTCCTAAGATAGACCTTTCTAAAATAAAAGGAAATTTACCCTTGTTGGGAGTTTGTTTTGGAGCTCAATATATGGCTCATAATTTTGGAGGAGAGGTAGCTGCATCAAATACAAGAGAGTATGGAAGGGCTAATATAGCTGAATATGATCCTCAAAATGAGTTATTGCAAGGTGTTTCGCCTAGCTCTCAAGTATGGATGTCTCATGGAGATACTATTAAGAGCCTTCCGCAAAATTTTAAAAAAATAGCAAGTACGGAAGATGTTGAATTCGCAGCATATTCTGTTGAAGGTGAAAAGTCATATGGGATTCAATTCCACCCTGAAGTATATCATTCGTTAGAAGGAAAAACAATTATAGAGAATTTTGTAGTCAATATATCTGGTTGTCATCAAGACTGGACACCTGATGCATTTGTTGATACAACGGTTGCAGAACTTCAAGAGAAACTAGGGGACGATAGTGTTATTTTAGGTTTGTCGGGAGGTGTAGATTCATCTGTTGCTGCCGTCATACTGCATAAGGCGATAGGTAAAAAGCTACACTGTATATTCGTGAATAACGGATTGTTGAGAAAGAATGAGTTTGAAGATGTCCTCCACAGTTATAAAGATATGGGGTTGAACGTGAAAGGTGTAGATGCTTCACAACAATTTTATGACGCGCTTGCTGGTATTACTGATCCTGAGTTGAAAAGAAAAGCAATAGGTAAGGTATTTATAGATGTTTTTGACGAAGAATCAGGTAAAGTTGAAAATGCTAAATGGTTAGCTCAGGGTACGATATATCCAGATGTAATTGAGTCCGTTAGCGTTACAGGGGGACCTTCACAAACGATAAAATCACACCATAACGTTGGTGGGTTACCGGATTATATGAAGCTTAAAGTTGTAGAGCCATTAAAGCTTCTTTTTAAGGATGAAGTTCGAAGAGTAGGCCGATCGTTAAATATTGATCCAAAGATTCTTGGGCGTCACCCTTTCCCTGGTCCAGGACTGGGAATTCGTATTTTAGGTGATGTTACTCCAGAAAAGGTACGTATTTTGCAAGAAGTAGATGCGATATATGTTAATGGTTTGAAGGAGGCAGGTTTATATGATGAAGTTTGGCAAGCAGGAGCAATCTTTTTACCTGTAAACTCTGTAGGAGTTATGGGAGATGAAAGAACTTACGAAAATGCAGTTGCATTAAGAGCTGTTACCTCAACAGATGGTATGACAGCTGATTGGTGTCATTTGCCTTATGATGTTTTGGGTAAGATATCTAATAAGATTATAAATCAAGTAAAAGGAATTAACCGTGTGACTTATGATATTAGTTCAAAGCCACCAGCAACAATCGAATGGGAATGAGAAAATTGATCTTAGGAATATTATTCTTTATGACCTTTTTTGTGTCTTTTGCTCAAGAAATGGGCGAAGAGATCAAAAATGATCAAGTATTTAAGATACACATTGTAGAAGCTGGAAATACTCTTTATGGACTTCATAATAAATATAATGTGTCTATCGAAGATATTATTAAAGAAAATCCTGAGGCATCAAACGGTTTGTCTATTGGTCAAAGGCTCTTGATACCAACTGGTATTTCTCCTTCCAAAACAAAAGTTCATATTGTTGAGAAAAAAGAAACACTGTTCGGTATATCTAGAACTTATAACTGTAAAGTTGATGAGTTAATACAACTAAATCCAGGTGTTGAAAATGGATTAGACATTGGTCAAGAATTAATAGTTCCTAATTCAGGTAATAACGATGGTAATTCAGATATCGAAGAGGAATCGGTAGAACAGCAATTGGATACAGTAAAAGTAGAGGATACTGTAAGGTATGAAGTGAATTTTTCAGATAGCTTAATAAAATATACCGTTAAAGATGGTGAGACACTATATTCTATCTCCAGAAGATTTATGGTTCCGGTTGAAAAGTTGATTGAGGATAATGAAATTAAGCGGAATAAAATTAAGCCAGGTGACATTATTGAAATAGCTCTTAAGAAGGAAAGAATTGAAAAAATTGAGGTAAAGCAGATTTTACCTTTGGACTCTCTTAAAACACCAGATTCGGCACCGTCTTTTGAAATTAAAGATAAATATAATGTTGCTATTCTTCTTCCGTTGAGAATTCAAGAGAATGGTGAGGTGCTCTCAGGAATGCTTGATGAAGATACCCGACTTGATCAACTGACGAATATCTCTCTTGACTTTCTAATGGGAGTGCAAATGGCGCTTGATTCATTGGAGCGACTTGGTTTAAATGCTAATGTTGAGTTTTATGATACACGAGGTGATGAGAAACGATTAAATGAGTTTCTTGAAAGCACTAAGAATCAAAATCTGGATTTAGTGATTGGACCTTTTTATCCAAACTTGGTTGAAAAAACAGCATCGTGGTGTCAGACGAATGAGATTCGTATGATTGCGGTGACTAAAATACCAACGAAAATACTTAAAAGTAATCCATATGTTTACTCAATGGTTCCATCAGATCTTACACTAATTGCTGCTATGGCAGAATATGTTGCGAAGACTCACTTTGATGACAATCTTTTCTTAATTAAAAGTCAGAATAAGGAGGTTCAAAATAGAATTGAATTGTTTAATAGCGTTTATAATGCTAATGCAAGTTCTCAATCGAGTAAAATCAAAATGATGAATATTGGTAACTCTTCTGGACGAGAGTTGTTTAATGCGATAGATGAAGATACAACTACTCTTTTTATATGTCTAGAAAATGATGTCAAAGCTGTAATGAATTTCGTGAATACATTAAACGCTGCGAAGAACTACTCTCCGCGTGTAGGAAAGGCAAATGTGATTCTTGTTGGGACAAATGATTGGCTAGATTACGAGGCCTTCAATAGTTACTATAAAAATAGATTTCAATTTCATTATGCTTCATCGAACTTCTTAAACTTCTCGTCAGATTCAATCAAGTATTTTGTTAAGCAATTTAGAGAGAAGTATGATGCTGATGCTTCAAGATATTCAATTCATGGTTTTGATGTGATGCTTTCTCAGGGAGCTAGATTGTTGCTTGATATTGATCGAGATAATGGTATAATGGATCATTTTACGATGTCTTCTTTAAAAAGCGGACATGGTATGGATAATATGAGCGGATTCATAATTAGACAAAATGATTACGATCTGTTTCTTATGGATATAATCAAAAATGTGAACTACTTTGAACGAACGCCAGAAACGAATAATTAGTCAATTTAAAGATCTACAAGATCGTATTTGCGGAAAACTCGAAGAACTGGATGGAGATTCTTCGTTTGTTGAGGATCTTTGGGTCCGAAAGGAAGGAGGTGGTGGGAGATCCCGGGTATTGAATGATGGTGCCATAATTGACAAAGGTGGGGTTAATTTCTCTGCTGTTCATGGACCAGTATCCGAGGTCATGAATAAGCAACTAGGTCTTAATGGAGATGAGTTTTTAGCAACTGGGGTTTCTATAGTCATTCATCCAAAAAATCCTTTTCACCCTATCATGCACATGAATGTGCGTTATTTTGAAATGAATACTGGAGAATACTGGTTTGGTGGAGGAATTGATATGACTCCGCACTACGTAGATACTAAATTGGCAGGTGACTTTCATAGATCTCTTCAATCTATTTGCAATACGTATAATTCAGAGTTCTATAAGCGTTTTAAATCATGGGCTGATGATTACTTTTATATACCACATCGTGAAGAGACAAGGGGAGTGGGAGGAATTTTCTATGACCACCTGACTGAAAAAGATGGGCTTTCGAAAGAAGAGCTAGTAAATTTTGCTATTGATTTAGGAGATGCATTTCCTGAGTTGTATGCTCATCAAGTAAATTCAGAAAGGGGAAAAGAATATTCAGCTCAAAATATAGAGTGGAGAAATCTGCGTAGAGGAAGATATGTCGAATTCAACCTTGTTTATGATAGAGGAACTAAGTTTGGTTTAAAAACAGGTGGAAGAATAGAGTCTATTTTGATGAGTTTACCCAAAGATGCATCCTGGTTTTATAATTTTGAACCTAAAGAAGATTCTTCTGAACATCAAACTTTAAGTCTTTTAAAGAAAAATGTAGACTGGGTAACATTTGAATAAAGGTTGTATAATTACTTCTATTTGTTAGAGTTATTAACATAACGAAAATTCAAAATAATTACTACTCATTCGCTGGTTTCACAGGTCTTTGTCTTATATCTTTATATCGTATTTTACTCATAGAGAGTCAACTAATGTTCATAAGTATTAGTATTTTATTTAACAGGGAGGCAACGCCTTGTTAAAAAAGTGCGTTATCCCAGCGTATGTGCTAAAACTATGCTATGTTAAAACAATTATTGTTTCATTCGTTTGTACTTTTATTCGCGAATATAGGAGTTTCCCAAACTAGTCAAGAAAAGGTAAAAGCCTTTTTAGGCTTTGAAAGGTTCGAAGAATACCAAGGTTCAAATCCTGGTCTTATCAGTTTCCTAATAGTTAAGGTTGAGGAGGGGTATAAAATATCCGAATCGATTCCTCTTAAGAAAGATTCCTATGAGCAAATTAATCAAGTATTTTTTAAAAAGTCGGAAATTCCATTAGCATCTTTTTTAGACGCACTAGAGAGGGAGGATTTTAATATATTAAATTATTCTTTTCCAAATCAGGATTCAAATCGAACTTATCACTATTTGATTGGAGACTCTGATGTCATTCTCACGATTTACTCCAACTCCTTCTTGAATAAGAAGGTAGCATCTAAGTAATTAGTTTATTTCAGAACATTTTTGAACATTTTTTATGATACGGTTAAGAAATTTAATTACGATATTTTTATTAAGTATTTCTTTTTTGAGCTCTGCTCAAAATTATAGTATGACGAATGGTAACATTGCCTCTTGTAATGGTACATTTTATGATTCTGGAGGTACAGGTAATTATTCCAATAGTGAAACCTTAACTTTTACTATTTGTCCGGACGTTCCTGGTGCGCAAGCTACAGTAGATTTTACGGTATTTGATATTGAAAATAATTTCGACGATTTTACAATTTATGATGGGAATTCAACGGCTGCTCCTACATTAGGAACATATACTGGTACCACAGGGCCTGGTTTTGTATCTGCTACGACAAGTAATACATCTGGATGTTTAACTTTTGTTTTTGATTCTGATGGTTCAGTAACAGATATTGGTTGGGAGGCAACTATAGGATGTGTTAATAACTGTCAGGATATTATTGCTAATGCCAATTTTTCTCCTTCACAAGATGCTGATGGAGTAATTCGAATTTGTCAAGGTGAAACTGTATCAATGATTGGCTCTGGTTCTTACCCTGAAAATAACTCGAGTTATTTTCAGTCAGATGCAACTTCATCTTTTGAGTGGTCTGTTGATGGCAATCTTATAAATGGTCAAAATATTTCATATACTTTTCCTGACCCTGGAGCGTATTACATTCAATTGGAGATTACTGATACCGAAGGTTGTTCGAATGCAAATGATATTGATCAACTAGTTTATGTTTCTACAACCCCTATATTCGCTGGGACTTCTGGAGCTCCTGATCCAATATGTTTGGGGGAGCAGGCAGACTTCACAGGTGTAGTCAATCCTGTAACATTTGAACAAGAATGCATTCAGCCTAGTTTTCCGCCTATATCATTACCTGATGGATCAGGTGTTTCCTATGAGACTAGCGTTAACCTTGACTGTTATGGGCCTGGACAGCAACTTACTGATATCAATGATTTGCAATCTTTGTGTGTAAATATGGAACATTCGTTTATGGGTGATCTTGAAATTGCTATAGAATGCCCTTCAGGTGAATCAGTAATTTTAGTAGATTATCCAAATGGAGGTGGAGGAACCTTTTTAGGAGTTCCGATTGATGATGATTCCCAGCCCGCTGTGGAAGGTACAGGTTTTCAATATTGTTGGGACCCTAACTCTACGAATGGGACTTGGTCAGATAATTCGGGAGCCGCTACTTTACCAGCAGGATCATATGAGTCTGATAGTCCAATGTCAGGTCTAGTGGGGTGTGATTTAAATGGAGATTGGACTTTGGTTATTACAGACAACCTTGGTTCTGATAATGGATTTATCTTCGATTGGAGTTTGAATTTTGATCCTGGCCTTGCTCCTCCAGCTTTTTCATTTAATCCTACGATTGTTTCTGAAAGTTGGCAAGCTGATCCCACAATAGTTGGTGGAACTAATCCTATAACCGTAGAGCCTTCGGGAGTAGGTAGTGCATGTTATACCTATGTGGTAACTGATAATTTTGGATGTACGTATGATACTACCATTTGTATCACTGTTGACCCTTCTCCTGTAATAGACCCAATCGTGAACATAACTGATTGTAATCCAGTTGCGCTTCCAAATATAACTGGTAGTGATCTAACTGGGAATCAAGCGTATTATACCGGTCCTAATGGAACAGGTACTCAATACGGACCTGGAGATGTAATTTCAACAACAACGACTTTATATATATATGATGAGCAGGCAGTTGCTCCTTTCTGTTCGGATGAAGAAATATTTACAATAACTATTACTAATCCAATACTTACGTTAAATTGTCCAGGACCTTTAACAGCAATTTGTGATATTTCTGAGCAACCTAGCTATGCTTCTTATGCAGCTTTTCAAGCAGCAGGTGGTTCAGCCTCCACTACGGCAGGAGCAAATATTCTTCCTGCTACATTTACAATGGTAAGTGAAATTTCAAATGGTAATACTTGTCCAGAAATTGTTACAAGAACTTATCAAATAGAGGATGATTGTGGGAATATAGAAACATGTACTCAGGTAATTACGATTGATGATACTATTGATCCAACAGCAACAGCACCAGCAGCGGCATCATATGGTTGTATTGGAGATGTTCCAGCGGCAAGTGCAGCAGATATAACGGAT
>CBFHJL010000006.1:0-41603 GCA_965656195.1 Brumimicrobium sp.
AGCGTTCGTTTTCTGGATGACCTGAATGGCCTTTCACCCATTGATATTTAGGATTAAATTTTCTGTGAAGAGGAAGATATCGCTTCCAAAGATCTATATTTTTCTTTTTCTTAAAACCCTTTTTTTCCCAACCAAATACCCAGCCTTTTTCTATTGCGTCAACTACGTATTTAGAGTCAGAATATACGGTTATTGGATGCTTACTTGTTTTTAAAGCTTCCAAAGCAACAATTACAGCAAGTAGCTCCATGCGATTGTTAGTTGTTCGCCTAAACCCCTGGGACAGTTCCTTCTCTTTACCTTGAAAACGTAAAATAGTTCCATAACCACCATTTCCTGGGTTACCCTTCGCTGCACCGTCTGTATATATTTGAATTGCCATAGAACAAAATTAGTAGAATTTAAATTTTTTAAGAAACGAAGGAAACTTTTATGAACAAAATAGTTTCCATAGTGTTTTAAGTTTATATATTTGCGGAATTAAATGGAAAGTAAACAGATAGAAATAATACAGAAATCGGCTGATATGTTCCTTAAACATGGGATTAAATCAGTCACGATGGACGACTTGGCCAAGGGTTTAGGTGTTTCTAAAAAGACGATCTATAAATATTTTGACGATAAAGATGATTTGATCACCAAGATTGTAATAGCCAAAACGTCAAAAGACAGATTGGTTTGTCAAAGTGCTAGAGATGAATCGCAAAATGCGATCGACGCACTATTTAAGATAAGTGAGTTTGTTTCCAATATGCTAAGTAATGTTCACTCCTCAGTATTTTTTGATCTTCAAAAGTACCATCATGATGCTTGGAATGTGATGGAAGAACATAAGCACTTTTTTGTTAAATCTCAGATCAAACAAAATGTTGAGCGAGGTCAAAAAGAAGGTTTTTATACAGACTCTTTAAAACCCGAAGTTGTTGCTTCTATTTATGTTGCAATCATGGATGGATTATTTGATGGTAAAACATTCGATATGGATACACTTAGATTTGGAGAGGTGTTTAATGAGATATTTGCATTTCAAATTCGAGGAATGGCAAGTGAAAAAGGTAGACAATATTTAAAAACTAGAAATAAATAAATGCATTTATGAAACATTTAATTGTAACACTAGGATTACTTTGCGCTGGATCATTGCAAGCACAAGAGTTTTCTTTGTTTGAGGCACAGGAGTACGCTCTTGAAAATGCTGAGCAGGTGGGAAAGTCACGTTTAGACCTAGAGTCTGCTGAAAAGCAGGTTGTCGAAACAAGGGCAATGGGGTTACCTCAGATTAGTTCTGAAATGAATTTTCAAAACTTCCTGAACATCCCAGTTCAGGTTCTTGACGCTTCTGCATTTAACCCACAGGCCGAAGAGGGAGAGCTTGCGAGTTTTAGGTTTGGTACAGATTACAGTGCAAATGCAGGAATGACCTTAAATCAATTGATTTTTGATGGCTCATATATTGTCGGACTTCAGGTTTCAAGATTTTATACCGAATTTGTAGCCTCTAGTATTGAAAAGTCTAAGCAAGATGTACTTGCAGATGTTACAGAAGCATACGAAATGGTGCTAATCAGTGCTAGGAATAAGGAATTCGTTGACACTTTGGTAACAGTAACCGAAGATCTTTTAGATAAACAGAATGATCTTTTTGAGCTTGGGTTAATTACGCAAGAACAGCTAGATCAAACGGAATACTCGTTGTTAACAGTGAAAGCAAATGAAATTGCAGCACAAGTGGCTTTTGAAAATGCTCAAACGATGCTCAAAATGACTATGGCTTATCCCCTAGAACAGGATATCACATTAACTGAAGATCTAGATCAACTATTATTAGATCAAATGAGCGATTTATCGGGCTCAATCGAAAACAACTTACAATTGGATCTTTTGCGCAAACAAAAGCAACTTTCGGAATACGACTTGAAGAACAAAAAAATGTCAAACTTACCAAGTTTAGGAGGCTTTTTTAATCACCAATACAATGCTTTTCGGAATGAGTTTAACTTTTTTAACACTGATCAAGAATGGTTTTCTCAAACGGTTTGGGGTTTAAGACTGAGTATACCGATCTTTTCCAGTGGAGAAAGATGGGCAAAGATGCAGAAGGCGAAAATAGCGATCAAACAAGATGAACTTTCTATTCAGCAGTTGGAGAGAGGGTTACAAGCCCAAGAAATTCAGTTAAAGAATAATTTAAAGCAAGCCAGAACGAATCTTGATCTTAAGAAAAAGAATGTAGAATTAGCCCGAAAAATTTACAATAACTCATTGACTAAGGCAGAAATAGGAAAGGAAAACAGTATCATGGTTACTCAGAAATATAACCAGTTGGTCGGTGCTCAAACCGAATATGTTAATGCAATGTTGAATGTTTTCAATACTAAGATTCAATTGGATGAATTGTACAATAAATTAATTAGAGAATAAATCGAGACATGAGAAATAGAATTAAAAATACCTTATTTGTTGCACTAGGTGCGGGAATATTTGTTGCTTGTACGCCTCAAACGAAGTTAGATAAGCTTAAAGAGAAGAGAAAAGAACTCAAAGCTGAGGTTGCCGTGATAGATGAGCAGATTAAGGGAATGGATACCAAGAAAGAGATTATTCTGCCGCTCGTTCGTGCTCAAAAGGCGAGGGTTGGATCTTTCATTCATCAAGTTAATGTTCAGGGTGAGGTAAGTTCAGACAGAACAGTAATGATAAATGCTGAAGCCAATGGAATAATAGAGTCGATCAAAGTACGTGAAGGACAAAAAGTAAACAAAGGACAGGTATTGGCGGAAATTGATACGGAGATTCTTGCCTCCAATATTGACGAAATCAAAACGAGGTTAGAATTTGCTGAGTACAACTATGAAAAGCAAAAAGAATTAAGTGATCGTGGTATAGGAACAGAATTTGAATTGGAACAAGCGTCAAACCAGATGAAAACGTTGAGGTCTCAGTTGAGCACCTTAAATACACAAAGATCAAAGGCTATAGTTAAGGCTCCTTTCTCTGGAATAGTAGACGAGATTTTAACAAATGAAGGGGAGATGACGGGAATGCAATCACCGCTATTAAGGTTGGTAAATAACAACGAGGTTGAAGTGACAGCAGATATCTCTGAACACTATTACACGAAGATCAAAGAAGGAACTAGAGCTAAGGCATATTTCCCGACTTTAAAGGATACTATCGATCTTGAAATTAGTTCGCTTGGCAATTATATTCACCCAACGAATAGAACATTCCGTGTGAAAGCAAAGATCAACGAAAATGAAAGACTTTTACCGAATATGTTAGCAGATCTATACATTACAGACCTTATGTTGGATTCCACTCTAGTTGTTCCTGCTAAAGGCTTGTTGAAGTCTCAAAAGAATGAGGATTATATATTTGTTCTAGAGAAGAAAGGTGACAATTACAAAACGAAACAGCTCTTTGTAGAGATTATTAGTCGTTATAAGGGAGAAGCAGCAATCAAATTAATTGGTGGTAATGTATCTGAAGGCGACATGATAGTTGTTGAAGGAGGTAGAGGAATCACAGACGAGGATATCGTTAACACACTTTAATAGAAGACAATGTCAGATAACAGTAATACTAAGATTTTTGGGCTTTCTAATTGGTCCGTAAAGAACTCGAAGACAGTCTTTCTGATCATTGCAATTCTTTTTTTAGGAGGGATTGCTTCTTATCAGTCGATGCCAAAAGAGAACTTCCCAGAATTGCAAATTCCTGAGATTTATGTAGGAATAGCAAAGCCAGGATCATCTCCGGCCTACATGTCAGATAAGATTGCAGAAGCTATTGAAAAGGAGGTGTCTTCCATTAAAATGGTTGATGAAATCAATGCAACATCACAGCACGGTTATACTACGATCAGAATTAAATTTGATTTTGATATTGATGTCAATGAAGCATTGACTAAGGTCAAAGATGCTGTCGATCAAGCACGTTCTGAATCAGATTTCCCTGAGCTCCCTGTTGAACCCAATATTTTTGAGGTGAACCCCAGTGATTTTCCTATCATGAATATTAATTTGAGTGGTGCGGGTTCAAAAGTTTTAAAGGAAATAGGTGAAGACCTTAAAGAAACGATTGAAGATCTTCCAGAGATTAACGAAGTAAATATCAGAGGGGTTCAAGAGGAAGAAATGCGTGTTGATGTGGACCGTCTCAAAGCTGAGGCTGTAAGAGTTTCAATATCGGATATCGAAAATGCAATTAAGGCAGAACACAATACTATTTCAGGTGGTGAAATCTTGATGGATGGTTTACGAAAAACGATAATGATTGATGGCGAATTTGAAAATGCTGAAGAGTTAGGTAATATTATCGTTAAGCAAGAGGACTATATGCCTGTCAAACTTAAGGACATTGCAGAGGTCTATTTTGGAGATGGTGATACAACATCTTACGCTCGTGAATTCGGAGAGCCAGTTGTAATGCTTGATATTATTAAGCAAGGCGGTAAAAACCTTTTGGTTGCTGCTGACAAGATTGATCATATTGTGAACAATGCTAAGGAAAACAACGTCATTCCTTCCAGTGTTTCTGTTTCTATCACAAATGACCAATCTACGCAAACGCGAGACATGGTTGCTAACCTGGAAAATTCAATTATTTTCGGAATCATTCTAGTGACGTTAGTACTTCTATTCTTTTTAGGAGCAAGAAACGCAATTTTTGTGGGTATTGCCATCCCATTGTCAATGCTGATGTCCTTTTTGATTCTTGACTCAATGGGCGTTACGTTGAATGTGATGGTTCTCTTCTCACTTGTACTTGCCCTTGGAATGCTGGTGGATAATGGTATTGTGGTAGTCGAGAATATTTATCGATTGATGGATGAAGAGGGTATGCCCCCAGTCAAAGCAGCCATAGTTGGAGTGAGTGAGGTTGCATGGCCAATTATTGCTTCAACTGCTACAACATTAGCTGCGTTTGTTCCTCTAGCGCTATGGCCAGGAATCTTTGGTGAATTCATGAAATACTTGCCTATAACTTTGATGATCGTACTAGGATCTTCATTATTTGTTGCACTAGTAATTAACCCAACGTTGACTGCGCTGTATATGAAGGTACAAGGTGATACTGCACCTAAAAAGGGAAGGTCAATCTTGTATGCTTTAGTATTTATTGTAATTGGAGTGCTTTTCGTCGTGCTGGGCGTAGTTACTTTTGGCAATGTTTTAGCATTGATAGGACTAATTTCACTTGCAAATATTTTCTTATTCACTCCAGGTACGGAGTATTTCCAAAAGAAATTATTGCCAATCCTTGAGAGAGTTTATAAGCGATTTTTAACGTATGCTTTGCATGGAAAAAGACCAGTTTACTTTATTATTGGTACAATATTCATGTTGATCATGTCCTTTGTTTTGGTTGGAATCTTTCAGCCAAAAGTGGAGTTTTTCCCCGCAAATCAACCAAAATACGTGAATATTTTTGTCACCCACCCTATTGGAACTGATATTAAAGAAACGAATAAATCAACTCTAATTCTTGAGGATAAGGTAAATCAAATATTGAAGCCTTATCTAGAGGACACAGTTGGTCAGTCGAAAGATGAGTGGATCATTCAGTCAATCATTTCGCAAGTTGGTAAAGGTACAGGTGACCCTTCTCAAGGACCAGGTATGGGAGATAGTCCCCACAAGGCAAGGATTACAGTCAACTTTGCTGAATTCGAGTATAGAGATTCTGTGAATACAACCAGTTATTTATTGCGTAAACTTCAAGAAGAATTGAAGGGCACTTTACCAGCTGATGTACAGGTGTCAATTCAGAAAAACTCTGAAGGCCCCCCACAGCAGCCGCCGGTTAATATTGAATTAACTAATCTAGGAAATCCTGATTATAAAGGTCTTATCCTAACCGCAACAGAGATCAAAACATTTCTGGATAGACAAAAGGTTCAGGGTGTAGATGAATTAAAGCTTAACGTTGAGGCGACTCGTCCTGAAATTCCAATTGAAGTTGATAGAAATCAAGCAAGAAGATTGAATGCATCTACAAGTCAGATAGGAATGGCCATTCGTAAAGCACTTTTAGGTCAGGATGTAGCCACATATACCAAGAATGAAGAGAATTACGATATGGTGATTCGATTCAAACAACAAGATCGTTACAGTTTAGATGCGCTTCTGGATCAAAAGCTGATGTTCAGAAACAATAAGGGTCAATTGCTAAACATTCCAATCCGAAGTGTGATAAAGGATCCAGAAGAAAATATTTCTTACACCGGTGTAGTTAGGAAAGATCAAACGCCAATGGTTGTTATAACTTCTGATGTGTCTGAAGGTTATAATGCGAATGAAGTAGTTGCAGAACTGAAAGAGAAAATGTTGGATTATTCAGCATCAGGAGGAGTTCCGGATAACGTGAATTATAAGTTCACGGGTCAACAAGAAGAACAAGCAAAAGAAATGGCTTTCTTGAGCCGAGCCTTATTAATAGCAGTGTTCTTGATTCTTTTGATCATTGTAACACAGTTTAACTCCTATTCAACACCTTCTATCATCTTATTTGCAGTAGTGCTTTCGTTGATTGGAGTCTTCTTAGGCTTGATTCTAAGTGGTCAGACATTCGTTATCATCATGACAATGATTGGGATTATATCTCTTGCCGGTGTAGTAGTGAATAATGCGATTGTTTTGATTGATTATACGAATTTGATCCGCCAGGATAAGCGTAAAGAATTAGATTTAAAAGAAGACGAACAGCTTTCTGATGAAGAAGTGCTGAACGCGACTATTCGAGGTGGAGAAGTACGTCTACGACCAGTATTATTGACTGCAATCACTACGGTTCTTGGATTAATTCCTTTAGCAGTTGGCTTGAACATTGATTTTATTGGTTTAATTACAGAATACGATGCCAATATATTCATTGGTGGAGATAACAATATGTTCTTCTCTCCTATGGCCTGGACAATTATTTATGGATTGACATTCGCAACGTTCCTAACGCTTGTAATTATTCCAGCGATGTACTTGTCATTGTGGAGGTTAAAAGTATGGGTATACAAGAAAGCCGGATGGACATTAAAGTCCAAGGTGTAAGGCTTTATTAGTTTTATGATTATGATAAGAGCGGCTCCCTGAGTCGCTCTTTTTTTATTTGGAGTTCATCATTTTTTCAAACGACTCCCATAGTTGATTGGCCGTTTTATCCCATGAAAAGTGTTTTGCACGTTCGAGTCCTTTTCGTCTTAATTCTTCCTGAAGAGGCTGGTCATTAAGCAAAAGAAGTAAGTTCTTATAGATATCATCTACGTCAAATGGATTGCAGTAAATGGCCGAGTCATCGCCAATTTCAGGGAGTGAGGTCTTATTCCCTGCTAAAACTGGGGTCCCAGCTTTCATAGCTTCCAAGAGCGGAATTCCAAATCCTTCAAAATAACTTACGAAAGTAAAAATGTCGGCAGCCCCCATTACTAAAGCGAGTTTTTCAAGGGGCAAATGACCTGTGAATGAAACATGAGGTTTCAATGATGCATCAATCTTCACTTGTTGAGAGTTCCACATCGGCTCACCAACGATTAATAGCTTATGAGGGAGCTCAGTTTCTTTTTTAAATCGCTCAAAGGCTTGTAACAGTCGAGTTACATTCTTGCGTTTATGAATTGCTCCCACAAAAAGCAGATAGGGTTTATCATGAGTAAATTCTTTACGTACTTGTTTCTTTTCAATCTCCGAAATCGGTTTGAATACATCAGAAACGCCGTTGTAGCTTACGTCTATTTTATCAGCCTCTATACCATAAGTATTTATAATATCCTGCCTGGAGTATTCTGACACAGTACATATACGATTTGCCTTATCAGCAAACTTTGGAAAATACTTTTTCAAATAGTTCAATGCACCTTTTGGGATGTCTTCTGGATGGTGTTCAAAATTTAAGTCATGAATGACTGAGAGTTGAGGAGTTTTTGTTTTTAATGACAAGTATCCATCTGGCGAAATAAAAGCGTCACAATTGTATTTCTTCAGTGCCCTTGTAACAGAATAATCAAACCAAATTTTGAAAAGCAATGGATGTCTTGCAGGAGGCTGAAGAACTATGGGTGTCACATTTTTAGCAAATACGAACTTGTCATCATAAGTACGATCAAAAAAGAAAAAGAATTCGTGTTCAGGATGATTAACGACGATTCTTGAGATGGTTTCATACGTATACCAACCAAATCCTTCCATTTTATTAGGAAGCAAGAATCGTGTATTGACGGCTATCTTCATTGAAAGGACTAAATTAACGAAAAATGAAAGGATAGCACTTTACACAGCACTTTTGTGCAGTCAGATTTACGTGAAGTAACTTTTGAATATATTTTTTTAATAAACTGACTAATTCAGGTTTGTTCTTAATAAACTTTTCTAAAATGAAAAAACGCATCACTCTGATAAGAATGATACGCCTGTTTAGATTGGTTGCTATACAACCAGATTTATTTATCTAATGGTGATCTTGCAAAATATTGTCTAGTAATGCAGGGTCCATATCTTCCAAAAGAGGGTTCGTGTTACCAGTATTGCGAGCTGTCTCTGTGCCACCGCCTTTTACAGTGTTTTGGTTCTTTACTGCTTTTCCTTCAAACTTCTTTAAATTTTTCATAGTTCTTCGTTTTTAAATTGAATTCTATTGTATGGTTCGTTAACTTTTTTCTTGTGTTTCAATTTCTGAAACATGCATTTGCTTCTAGAGTTTTATCTTAATACTTTGAGTGTATAACTAAAAGTGACAAATGTGTGTAGTTAATATTCCGCTATCATTCGATGAAAAGTTTTCTTCGTCTGTTCCTCTGTTACCTCCCTTTACAGCTTTAATAGCCTTTAATTCTTTTCCTTCAAACTTCTTTAAATTTTTCATAACTCTTAGTTTTTTAATTCAGCTCTAATGTATAGGTAGGTAACTTTTTTCTGATGTTTCAATTGCTGAAATGCAGTTTTGAATTGCTGAAGTAGTCATAATTATTTCTAAACGAAATTTTGCTTTTTGAGCTTAATTATCAGTATGGTAGATTGTTTTACCAGATTACTCAAATTTGCTGTAGTGACGTGAAACTACTTTTTGTGCAGGCTTGAATTGAGGAGTGTACCTGTTATTCTTTATTCCACCAAGTTCAGATTCAGACCTGAATTGATACTTCCAGAAAAAACCACCTTTGATCCAGGGTTCCTTCCAGAATACAGATAAAAATGCTTGATAGGCATCGGCTTGTAGCTCTGGGTTGGTAGATAGTTCATCAACTTGATATTTGTAATAACCAGAAGTCGAATAATCGAGACTTCTAAACCCATATTCTGTGAATAGAATTTGACGGTCACACGAATCACTGAATTGTTCTAATTGAAGAGATAGTTTTTCAAATCCATGCTTCAATTCTTCGGGCTTAGGATGCTTTGCTTCTGTTATTGGGAAGTACGCATCAATCCCAATGAAGTCTAGCTTACTCCAGAATGTAACCTTACCATAATTATCCCAGTTCGCGGCATAGGTGATTTTGCCATTGTAAATAACACGCACAGAATCAATCAAACGTTCCCAGAATTGGGGTCTATCTCTAACTGCAATGCGATATTCAGTTCCAATACAAAAAACCTCCACATCTAGTGAATCTGCCATTTCTGCAAATTTCATGATATAATCATAGTATGAATCTTCCCAGCTTTTCCACGTTTCATCAGATTCACATTTGAATTCACCAGGCCAACCTTCTCCAGAGATCCAAACGTGAGGTTTAAGCATTATTTTCATTCCTTTTGATCTGGCCAGTTGGATAGTTTTCACTACTCCTTCTGGTTTTTCACCCCACCACTGAAAGGGATAGTCGTAATTAACTGTTGAAGAATCTTTGCGCGTATAACCGTAAGGGATGACGCCGATCCAGTTTACATTCATGGAGTTCAATCCTGCTAAAGAAGATGCTTCCAACGCTGTGTTGGGCATTTCTAAATCTGCACCATTGATCTTTTCTTCAGACTTTACTTGTGCTTTTTCTGTGGATTGAGCAGGTTCTTCTTGTGTTACATCATTGCAGCTTGCAAGTAGAAATGGAATTGAGAATATAAAGATGAAATAATAAGTTTTCATGAAGAACGAAATGATAGGCTAAAGTAGAATAAATGAACTAATAAAATAGGATTCCTTAACAGTTATAAAACTAAATAAGCCCTTCAAACGTTTATAAAAGAAAATGCAATGGTTAAGATAGTAAGTTTTGTTTTCACGATCTCAATAATAATGGGCTGCAATGCCAGTCCAACTGAATCGAATGAGAAGCCTCATACAATTGAATTAGCGAAAGTGAAGCCGAATGCTGTAGCTTATTTCGCGAGCGGATGCTTTTGGTGTGTAGAAGCAATTTTCGAATCGGTTGAAGGTGTTGGTGATGTTGTTTCTGGCTATAGTGGTGGGAAAGAGTCCACTGCTACGTATGGAGAAGTCAGTGCGGGCAGAACGGAGCACGCAGAGGCTGTAGCAGTACATTACGATTCAACCAAGGTAGACTACCCAACTCTTTTGAAGGTGTTTTTTGGTTCTCATGATCCAACCACGCTAAACCAGCAGGGACCAGACAGGGGGACGCAATATCGAAGTGCAATATTCTATAG
Source organism: Brumimicrobium sp. (assembly GCA_965656195.1). Classification (GTDB taxonomy): domain Bacteria; phylum Bacteroidota; class Bacteroidia; order Flavobacteriales_D; family Crocinitomicaceae; genus Brumimicrobium. The sequence goes on from CBFHJL010000006.1 coordinate 10,599, forward strand.
AAACGATACAGAGAAAGAACTAGCTATTAAATACATCAAGGAACTTCTCGCGAAAGGAGAGTATTCTAAAATAACTACTGAAGTTTCCATGCTTAAAGGGTTTTATAAAGCAGAAGCATATCATCAGAATTATGAAAGAAATAATCCTAACAATTCATACGTGAGAAGTGTCTCTATCCCTCGTTTGAATAAGTTCAAAAAAAAATTCCCTGAGTTACTAAAAGAGAAACATTAGAAAAGTCTTCTCTTCAATATAAACTCCCAGTAATGAGGTGCTTAAACGACGTGATATTGGTGTGTTAAGTCAATGTGATGAAATTTTACTTAAAACCAAATAAAAAACATTGACCTTTGTAAAAGATTATATACCTTTGCCCCGAATTTTGAACAGAACTATTCTTTTATAAAGTGAGAATAATGTTGAATACAACGCTTAAGGCATTCATATGGAGTTTGGTGCTATTGGTTTCCACTCCAGTATTATCAAGTAGTAGCGAAGACGGCGAAAAGGTTGATGTAAATGAGATGATCATGCATCATATCAAAGACGCTCATGAATGGCATATTCTTACGCTAGAAGGAGAAGATGGTCGTGAAGAACACATTTCCGTTCCTTTGCCTATTATTTTAATTGACAATGGGCTCAAGGTCTTTCTTTCGTCTGAACTTTATCACGGTAATCACATTGAGTTTACAAACGAAAAAGGTGAGCACGAACATTACATTGCAAGTAAAGAACTTGGTTACGGGATTTACCACGAAAAGATTTACAAACTAAATGAAGCAGGTCTCCTCGACTTTCACGATGGGCATCCAACAAATGCAAAGCCATTAGACTTTTCGATAACAAAAAATGTTTTTGCATTACTATTTTCTGCGATAGTGCTGTTTATTATTCTAAAGGCTGCTGTCAATACGTACAAGAAAGACGAAAAAGAAGGGTTGGCTCCACCTCGTGGATTAGCCAAGTTTGTCGAGCCGTTTGTGGTTTACATTCGTGATGATATTGCTAGAGAGAATATTGGTGAAGCCAAGTACAAGAGGTTTATGCCTTTCTTATTAACAGTATTTTTCTTTATCTGGATCAATAATTTACTTGGGTTAATACCGCTTTTCCCAGGAGGAGCTAACTTAACAGGTAACATCAGCTTTACATTAGTATTAGCCTCATTTACATTGATTTTGACATTGATCTCTGGTAACAAACATTATTGGCAGCATATTTTTGCAACACCGGGTGTTCCAAAAGCTTTGTTGCCTATAATGATCCCGGTAGAGTTTATTGGAATATTTACAAAACCATTTGCACTGATGATTCGTCTATTTGCGAATATCACTGCAGGTCACATTATTATTTTGTCATTGGTGGGTATAATATTTACCTTCCAAAGTGCTGCGTGGGGATTCCTTTCAGTGCCAATGGCATTATTTATTAATGTTTTAGAGTTGTTAGTTGCCTTTTTACAGGCGTTTATTTTTACGATGTTGTCAGCGTTGTTCATTGGAGCAGCGGTGTCTGAACATCATTAATGTGTAATCTTTATAAAAACAAATAGTTATGACTGGATTAGCTGCTGTAGGAGCTGGAATCGCTGTACTAGGTGCAGGATTAGGAATTGGTAGAATCGGTGGATCTGCAATGGATGCAATCGCTCGCCAACCAGAAGCTACGTCTAAGATTCAAACGGCAATGATTATCGCCGCTGCACTTATTGAGGGTGTTGCATTATTCGGTGTTGTTGTTGGTTTGCTTCAAGGATAGTAAAACAAGATTAGTCTCCGTGCAACGGTTGGTTGTGCGGAGATTATTTAACATTTAGAAAGTTTAAATAATAAATAAGATGGATTTAATTACTCCAGACATAGGGTTAATATTTTGGACAGGACTAGTTTTCTTGCTATTGATGTTCGTATTGACGAAATTCATTTGGAAGCCTTTAATGGGTGCGGTAAAGAACCGTGAAGAGAACATTCAGGAAGCGCTCGATATGGCGAAGAAGACAAAAGCAGAAATGCAAGAGCTTCAAACCAAAAACGAGAACTTATTGAAAGAAGCTCGAGTTGAGCGTGACCAAATGATTAAAGAGGCTAAGGAAACGAGTACTCGAATGATCGAAGAGGCAAAAGGTAAAGCAAAAGAAGAGGCTGAAAAAGTACTCAAAAATGCACGTGCTTCTATTGAGTCTGAAACAAACGCTGCGATTACAGAACTTAAATCTCAAGTTGCCAATGTGGCGATAGAGATTGCAGAAAAAGTAATTCGCGAAGATCTTTCTTCAAACGAAAAACAAAAGCAATTAGCTTCGAAACTAGCTGATGATATCAGTTTAAACTAGAACGATGAAAGGATTTAAAGTAGCGGGTCGGTATGCACAATCTTTACTTGAGTTAGCTCAGGAAAATGATGCTATTGATGCTGTTTTGAAAGATATGACCGCGTTCATCAACGTGGCAAACGAAAATCAAGACTTTGCGGCATTTTTGAACAATCCGATTATAAAAGCGGATAAAAAGAATGCAGTGATGGATAAGATATTTCCGGCTTTTCAGGATATATCTAGAAAGTTTTCTCATTTGTTGACAAAGAATCGTCGCGAGATGTTATTGCCTTTAATAGCAGAGGAGTTTATTGCAAAGGTGAAAGCTTTAAGAGGTGTCGTTCCTATTACCTTGACATCAGCGCATAAACTTGACGAACAAGTGAAGCAGTCTATTTTGGATAAGCTGAGTAAATCAGTGAATGGTAAAATAGAATTGAGTGAACAAATCGATGAAGACCTTATAGGGGGATTTGTTGTAAGAATGGGTGACACTAGGATTGATGCAAGTGTGGCTCATCAATTGAATGAATTGAAACAACGTTTAACAAGATAATTTAGCGCAAAATTCGCTAATAAAAGTTTGTACAAATGGCAAATATAAAACCAGCAGAAGTTTCTGCAATCTTAAGAGAAGAGCTTTCCGGATTTAAATCGGAAGCGGAACTTCAAGAAGTAGGTACTGTTCTTCAAATTGGGGATGGTATTGCTCGTATTTATGGACTCGGAGGAGTTCAGTATGGTGAATTGATCGAATTCGAAGGAGGATTACGTGGAATCGCATTGAACCTTGAGGAGGATAATGTTGGTGCCGTTCTTTTGGGTGGATCTTCGGCTGTAAAGGAAGGTGATACAGTAAAACGTCTAGGAATTATTGCCTCTGTAAAAGTAGGTGAAGGAATTGTAGGTCGTGTTGTAGATACACTTGGAAATCCAATCGATGGTAAAGGTAAAATTGAAGGAGAATTGCACGAAATGCCAATCGAGAGAAAAGCACCGGGTGTAATTTATCGTGAGCCTGTAACAGAACCGTTGCAAACAGGTATCAAGTCAATTGATGCTATGATTCCAATCGGTCGTGGTCAGCGTGAGCTAATCATTGGTGACCGTCAAACGGGTAAAACAACTGTTGCGATTGATGCGATTATCAACCAAAAAGAGTTTTACGATCGTGGAGAACCAGTTTATTGTATCTATGTTGCAATTGGACAGAAAGGTTCTACGGTTGCTGGTATAGTTAAGAAATTAGAAGAAGCAGGTGCAATGGCGTATACTACGATCGTTGCTTCGAATGCTTCTGATCCTGCACCGATGCAGTATTTTGCTCCAATGACTGGAGCTGCGATCGGAGAGTACTTCCGTGATACTGGTCGTCCAGGATTGATCGTATTTGATGATTTATCAAAACAAGCGGTAGCGTATCGTGAGGTTTCACTATTGTTACGTCGTCCTCCAGGACGTGAGGCGTACCCTGGTGATGTATTCTACCTACACTCGCGTTTGTTAGAGCGTGCAGCTAAAGTAATTAACGATGACGGTATTGCACAACAAATGAATGATCTACCTGAATCTTTGAAAGGAAAAGTAAAAGGGGGAGGATCTTTGACAGCACTTCCAATTATTGAGACACAAGCTGGTGATGTTTCGGCATATATTCCAACTAACGTAATTTCGATTACGGATGGACAGATATTCTTGGATGGTGATTTGTTTAACTCTGGTATTCGTCCAGCCATTAACGTAGGTATTTCTGTATCTCGTGTTGGTGGATCTGCACAGATTAAATCAATGAAAAAGGTAGCTGGTACATTGAAACTGGATCAAGCACAGTATCGTGAACTTGAAGCATTTGCTAAGTTCGGTTCTGATCTTGATGCTGCAACTAAAAGTGTACTTGATAAAGGTGCAAGAAACGTTGAGATTCTAAAACAGAATGAAGGAGATCCTTATCCAGTTGAACGTCAGATTGCTATTATTTATGTTGGTACTAAAGGATTAATTCAAAATGTGCCAGTAGATAAAGTGAAAGCTTTCGAAGAGGAATACTTGAATTATCTTGATGCAAAGCATAAAGATGCTATGGATACCTTGAAAGCTGGTAAACTGACTGAAGAAATAACAGATACACTAGCAAAAGTTGCGAAAGAAATCGCATCTAAATACTAATACGCCCAAAGGCGCATGCTAATTGTAAAATAACAAATGGCAAACTTAAAAGAAATAAAGAGCCGTATTACGTCGATCTCGTCGACTATGCAGATCACGCAAGCCATGAAAATGGTTTCTGCTGCTAAGTTGAAGCGGGCACAAGACTCAATTACTCAATTGAGACCTTATGCACAGAAGTTACAAGAGATCCTAAGTAATGTTAGCGGAACGCTTGATCTTTCCGAGAATCGTTTTGCGGAAGAACGCGAAGTGAACAATATACTCATCATTGGAGTATCTTCGAATAGAGGTCTTTGTGGTGGATTTAATAATAACATTACTAAGCGTATCAATGCTTTACTTGCAAATGAGTACAAAGGAAAGAATGTGAGTATTCTTTCAGTTGGTAAGAAAGTGAATGATGCCTTTAAAAATGGAGATCGTTTGGTTCGGCCGGATCATTTAGGTGCGCCTGAGGATATGTTCAACGATTTGAAGTTCGAAAGAGTTGCTGAACACGCTGAGTACGCGATGGAGAGCTTTTTGAATGAGAAGTATGATAAAGTTGTCATCATTTACAATGAGTTTAAGAATGCTGCTGTTCAAATCGTAAGAAATGAGCAATTACTTCCAATTGAGCCTGCCCAAGATGAGAACGATTCGTCTAAAGGAGATTACATCTTTGAGCCATCGAAATTGGAGATTGTTAGAGACATAATCCCTAAAACATTGAAGCTACAATTGTTTAAGGCTATTTTAGATTCTCATGCCTCTGAGCATGGTGCTCGTATGACTGCTATGCATAAAGCAACAGATAATGCGTCTGAATTGAAACGTGATCTTACGCTTGAGTATAACAAAGCACGTCAGGCAGCAATTACCAACGAAATCCTTGAGATCGTTGGTGGTGCAGAAGCATTGAACGGATAAATATTACTCACTATATGTGGAAAAGGGCACTAGTAATAGTGCCCTTTTTGTTTTTGCATAGGAATCCACTGATATACTTCCTATTTTTGCTTTAAGAGATGCAATTTAGAATTCCACTTATTGATCAATTGCGGTCCTATAAGAAAGGATTGTTACTGAATGACCTAGTCGGAGGCTTGACAGTAGGCGTCATGCTTATACCACAGGGAATGGCATATGCGTTTTTAGCAGGCCTTCCTGCGGTATACGGTCTCTATGCCTCAATAGTCCCTCTTTTCTTGTATATGGCTCTTGGAACATCTCGTTACGTAGCGATTGGTCCTGCCGCACTAATCTCTCTTTTGATCGTCACGGGATTAGATAAAATAGGGATAACGGATCCTCAGGAATATCTCAATGCTGTTTTTGTAATTGCGTTAATTGCTGGAACATTTCAGGTGCTGCTTGGGGTGTTCAAATTGGGAAATATTGTCAATTTTATTTCTCAACCTGTTCTTAAGGGATTCATCATAGGCGCTGCTTTAACAATTATTGTAAGTCAATTAAAACATTTGTTCGGTATAACTGTGGAAGGTAGATCTTCTATCGCTGTCCTTGAGCAGCTCATTCCAAACCTAATTAACACCCACAATATCACTTTTGCCTTGGGTGCAGGGGGGATTGTTTTTTTGCTCGCTCTTAAACGCTTGAACAGACGATTTCCATCACAGTTGATGCTCGTTGGAATATTACTAGCATTGACGTATTTCTTGGGGTTAGAAGATAAAGGGGTTTCCATTTTAGGAAAAGTCCCAAGTGGAGTACCGGGATTTTTAATCCCCGATATAAGCTGGGAACTAGTGGAGTCTTTAATACCTGTCAGCATAACAATAGGACTTATCAGTTTTATCGAGATATATGCTATTGGCGTTTCATTAGAGGATAAAGATGATGCGCAAATGATTAATCCTAATCAAGAGTTGCTTGCTACAGGTCTGGGCAAAGCCGTTGGGGCTTTTTTCTATGCTTTCCCTACATCAGGAAGCTTTTCGCGTTCCGCCGTAAATAAGGAAGCGGGGACGCGTACCAGTGTTTCAAGCTTTTTCACGATTTTTCTAATTGTTTTAACCTTACTTTTTCTAACACCTTACTTTTATTACCTTCCAAAGGCAGCTTTGGGGTCAATTATTATAGTTGCAATTTTTGGACTTATCGACATCAAATATGTTAGGCAGCTTGCAAAGGTGGATAAGCGGGATTTAATCATGTTGTTCATCACAGCACTGATCACCTTTGTTGTTGGTATTCAGGAAGGAATTATTACAGGTGTTATTCTTTCTATCGCTTCTCTCACGTATAATACTTCTTACCCTCATATTGCGGAGCTTGGATTAGTCAAAGGAACGAACCTTCTTAGAAACGTAAACAGGTTCGAAGATGTCGAGGTTGATGACCATATACTTATTGTAAGAATTGATGCTCCATTAACTTTTTCTAACGTCAAACAATTTGCTGCCAAACTTCTACAGTTTGAAAAAAATAAGAAAGAATTGTCGTTCGTTTTGTTGAATGCAAGTGCAGTAGACTACATTGATTCAACAGCACTCAATATGATCAATGAAATAACAGAAGATTACAAAAAGAGAAATATTCGATTTGCAATTTCTAGCCTTAAAGGACCTGTTAGAGATAAGTTTAAACAATCTGACATGTTCAGTAAAATAGGTCAGGAAAATTTCTTCATTAGCGACATTGAAGCATTGAATGAATATAAAAATGGTGAAAGTAATAGAAATGAAGGACTAGTATTTCAGTCTAACAAATGATCTGAATTAAGCTGAAACTCCTATTTATTGGGGTCCATTTGTAGAGAAGGACAATTTTTAGCAGCTTCGTGCAATTCTTGTGGACCCATATCAATATATTGAGCACACAAGCTATCACTAAGTTGCTTTGCCTGATCTAAACTGTCTTTTCTTGCTTGGGTAAAACTTCCGTCAAAAAAGGAGGCCGATAATTCGTTCACTTGATCTGTGGCTTCAACACACTCACACAAACCTTTCTTTTCTGTGCATGCAGCAGAGGTAAAGATCAAAACTGAAATAGCGATGAGATATTTAAACATTAGTCTTTTTTCTTGTCTAGAACTTTTGGAATTCTAAAGTAATCAGAATCTTTCTTCGGAGCGTTTCTTAAGGCTTCTTCGTGTGTAATAGTTTCTTTCGAAACATCTTCGCGAAGCACATTGACTTCATCTAGCATAAATATTAACGGTTTAACCTTAGACGTATCAAGTTCCTCGAGCTTATTCATAAAACTTGTAATCTTGTCTAAATCATGCTTAATCGCTTCTCTTTCCGAACCCTCAAAAGAGAGTCTAGAGAGATGTGCAATATGATCAAGCAATTCGTTATTTACCTCCATCTTTCAGTAAGTTATTTTCTACAAATTTAATGATTCTTTTGCGGAAGAGAGGTATTGATTTCATCATAAACTCTTTTATTCATAGCTGAAGGGTTCATTCTTGCCACTTCTTCTTCTGAAATGAAAGGATGAATCGAAATTCTAGCTAATCCAGGCATGGCAGATCCAAAGACCGCTTCAGGATCAGAAAATAAACGATGGTTGTTGACAAACGTAATAGGCAGTATTCCTACTTTTGCCGCTTTAGCTAAGTGAAATGTGCCGTTTTTAAAAGGGATGAGATATGGAGTTTCATCTGGTATTCCACCCTCAGGAAAGATTACTATACTCCAATCTTTAACCATTGCATTCCTTGCTTGAATAAATGATTTAGCCGCTTTAATACGATTTGAACGATCCACAGGAATATTTAACTTTTTGAAGAATGTTTTTACCAAAGGGTAGGAAAGAATTTCGCTTTTACCCATGAATAGAAAACGATTATTGGGTATAATGCTATACATGAAAAAGATATCGAGATATGAAGTATGATTAGCACATATGATGAAAGGTTTATCTTTTTTGTCATTTGTTCCTTCAAGTTCGATAGCGTAAAAACAAAGTATACGCATAACTCTCGACCAAAAAATATTGATAGGAAATGCAATTTTTTTCAAGTTTTCATTCCAGAGAATAAAAATGAAAAAAGGATAAAATAAAATAAGAGTAATAGCAAATACGACTCCGATATAGAGTTTCCAAAGATTAAATAGTATGGCCGAAGGGTACTTCATGAGTAAATTGCGTTATCAAATGTATAGATTTTTAAATGGTGTACAACAAAATTTTAAATTTGCTATAGAAACAAGATAAAAACAATCGAAAATGACAAGAGTCCTTACAGGAATACAAAGCACCGGAACACCACACCTAGGTAATTTGTTAGGTGCAATAATTCCTGCCATCCGCATGGCCAATAATGATAAGAATGACGCTTTTTTGTTTATTGCTGACCTTCACTCATTAACTCAAATTAAAGAAGGGGAAACACTTAGAGAGAATACTTATCAGGTTGCTGCAACTTGGTTAGCTTTCGGATTGAATCCAGAGGAAACGGTTTTTTACAGGCAAAGTGATGTGCCAGAGGTGACGGAGCTCACATGGTATTTAATGTGTCATTTTCCGTATACAAGATTAACGTTAGCGCATTCCTTTAAGGATAAATCAGATCGTTTGAAAGACGTGAATTCAGGATTGTTTACATACCCCATGTTGATGGCTGCAGATATTTTGTTGTATGATGCGAATCAGGTCCCTGTAGGAAAAGATCAAATGCAGCATTTGGAGATGACTAGAGACGTTGCGGGTAAAGTAAATAAAAGTGTCGGAAAAGAAATCCTTGTAATTCCAGAGGCCAAAATTGAAAAAGATACCAAGTTGGTTCCAGGAACAGATGGGGAAAAAATGAGTAAGTCAAGAGAGAATACTATCAATATATTTCTTTCAGATAAAAAATTGAGAAAGCAGATTATGAAGATTGAGACGGATAGTATTCCTATGGAAGAGCCTAAAGATCCAGAATCATGCAACGTGTTTGCGTTATATAAACTAATCGGCACAGAATCTGAAGTAGAAGCTTTATCGAATAAATATAAAGCAGGTAATTTTGGGTACGGTCATGCTAAGCAAGAGCTTTACGAGTTAATTATTCACAAGTTTCAGAAACAACGTGAGAAATTTAATTATTTCATGGAGAACAAAGATGAGTTAGATACTATTCTCGGAGAAGGGGCGAAGCGAGCCCGAGAGGTTGCACATAAAACTCTTTATAGAGTAAGAAGAGAACTCGGTTACTAAATCCAAGGCTTAAACAGTAAATATACTTTCAAAACACAGGTAGTATCTGTCTTTTTTATATATTTGTTTATCTTAATATTATATAAACTATTACTTCAATGCTAAAAAAAGTCTTTTACTTGTTCATAGTTGCAGCAATGGTCTTTGGCTGTAAAAACGATAATGATCAGTCAGATAATGATGTTATTGTGGCAAAAGGAGGTGTGAGATATGGAGGAGAATTCCGATTCATGTCTAGTGAAAAAGTGACAAGCTTATTCCCGCTAAGTGTAACAGATGTTTATGCTAACAGAGTTGCATCGCAACTTTTTGAGGGATTGGTAAGGATTGATCCGAACAGTGTTGAAGTTGTTCCTTCAATCGCGAAAAGCTTTGAAGTTGATGAAAATTCTAAGGTATTTACGTTTGAATTGAGGGAAGATGTATATTTTCACGATGACCCATGTTTCGAGGGTGGTAAAGGTCGCCAGGTTAAAGCTGAAGACTTTGAGTATTCTCTAAAATTTGCATGTTCTAAAAAAGATTTGAATGAGTTATCATGGCTTTTAAAAGACAAAGTGTTAGGAGCTAAGGCTTATTACAATGGAGAGGCAGATGATGTAGAGGGTATTTCTGTAGTGGACGAGTACACGCTTAAAATTGAACTAGCGACTCCTTTTTCTGGCTTTCAAAAAGTTCTTGCACATACTGGATTAAGTGTTTTCCCAAAAGAAGCAATCGAAAAATATGGCGAAGAAATCGGTCAGCATCCTGTAGGAACAGGAGCTTTTATGCTCAAAAGTTTAGAAGATGACAAAATCGTAATGAACCGAAACAATAAATACTGGGGTAAAGATGATTTTGGCAATAAATTACCTTTTTTGGATGACATCATTATGACGTACAGCGAAGACAAAACAGATGAGCTGTTGTCATTTAGAAAAGAGGAAATAGATTTAGTTTTAGATATTCCTGTTGAAGAAGTAGAGAATGTTCTAGGAACTTTACGTGAAGCTCAGGCGGGAGAGAATGTAAAACATATTGTGGATTCGAAGTCTAGTATGAGTATTTCGTATTACGGTTTCGCTCATGGAAGTGAAGTTTTTAGCAAGAAAGAAGTTCGTAAAGCATTTAATGTAGCTATTGATCGGGAAGCTATTATAGAGACTTGGTTAGAAGGTGAAGGTTGGGCTGCAAACCATGGGTTTGTTCCTAAAATGCAAGGTTATCCTCAGGAAAGTGTTAAAGGGTATGATTTTGATGTTGCCAAAGCTAAATCTCTTATGGCTGAAGCGGGATATCCAAATGGAAAAGGATTCCCTACGATTGACCTGTACGTAAATGGACTAGAAGGTTCAGGAACGCATAAACTGGCAAAAGCGGTGGCATTTTCATTGAAACAGAATATTGGTGTAAACCTGGATGTTAAACTTGTTACAATTGAAGAAAGAGAAAGTGCCATTAGAAATAATGAAGCCATTTTTTGGAGATCAGGATGGGTAGCAGATTACCCAGACCCTGAGAATTTCTTGAATTTATTCTACGGTGGTAACATGGATAACAATGACGTAAATGTTAACCCATTTAAGTACAAAAATCCGGATTTCGACGCTCTTTTTGAGAAGGCATTGGCTGAAACTAACGAATCAAAGAGAATGAAATTGTTAGCTGAGTGTGACCAAATGATTATTGATGACGCGGTGGTTATGCCTTTGTTGACTGATGACTTTGTCACTATGGTGAACTTAAAGGTTCGAAAATTTGTAACCAACGAGATGGAACAGCTAGATTTCTCACGTGTTTATATAAAAGAAGTAAAAAATTAATATATTAGTATTAAATAAATTATTGTTTAACTAATTAAAAAACCTCTCAGCTTGCAAAATTGAGAAGATCTTAAGTCGCTCCGCGTGGAGCGACTTTTTTATGTTTATACTTTTAGGATTATAGTTCTATCTTTGTTTCTTTCATTATGTCTGTTGATAAACTAAACCATATTACAGCAACGATTATAACTCTGAATGAGGAAAATAATATTGGTCGTTGTATTGATGCACTCATACCAATATGTGATGAGATCATTGTACTTGATTCATTCTCATCAGATCTGACAGAAAATATATGCAAAGAAAAAGGGGTTCGATTCGAACAGCGTAAATGGGCTGGGTATTCAGACTCTAAGAACTACTTGAATCAATTGGCCTCTCATGACTACATTTTTTCAGTGGATGCCGATGAAGCTCCAGATGAAGCCCTTCAAGCTGAAATTATCAAAATCAAAAAACAAGGTCTGCATGGAATATATGCTGTTAATAGGTTAACGAATTACTGTGGTTCCTGGATAAAACACTCAGGTTGGTACCCGGATGTAAAAACAAGAATATTCCCTAAAAGCAAAAGTCATTGGGATGGTCAATATGTTCATGAGGAATTGATTGTTGAGGGAAATCCTGAACCCATACTTTTAAAAGGTCATTTACTTCATTATTCATATTACGATTTCAAAGATCATAGAGCAAGAGCAGACAAATACTCTCGTCTTACAGCTCAAAAGATGAATTCAAAAGGAAAAAAAGCAAGTGTAGTAAGGCCCTATATCAGCGCTTTGGGAAGATTTATTTCCATGTTTATTATTAAAAAAGGTTTTTTGGATGGAAAAATGGGTTGGCATATTGCTCGTATTTCAGCCCTCTCAAATATTTTAAAGTACAAGGAACTTAGACGATTGAATCATGCCGAAAAGTCGAAATAACTTGAATAATAAAACCGTCGTCATTAGTCGTACAGACAGCATAGGTGATGTTATTCTTACTCTACCATTGTGTGCTTGGATAAAGCAAGAGTTTCCATTAGCGAGTATAATTTTCCTAGGTAAAAAATATACGCAACCAGTTCTCGAGTGCTTTCCATCAATTGATGTTATTAAGTTTTGGGATGACCTTAATTCAAAATCAGACCGAGAAATAATTTCGGAAATCCAATCCTGGAATGTTGATGTCTTCGTTCATGTTTTTCCAAATAAGAGAATAGCCAAAATGGCTCGAAAGGCAAAAATTCCTATGCGAATAGGAACATCTCACAGAGCTTATCACTTATTTAATTGTAACGTGAGGCCTAATTTTACAAGAAAGAATTCAGATTTGCACGAGGCTCAATTAAATTTCAAATTGTTTGAAGATTTTGGGCTAGCAAATGTTCCAGGTCTTGAGCAGGTCCTCCATTGGGTTTCAGCATTTAAATCGAGATCCACTTTGCCAGAAGTTTTACGAGAGCTTCTAAATACAGAACGAAATAAGGTCATTCTACATCCCAAATCACAAGGCTCAGCTGTTGAATGGCCGTTGGAGAAATATATTGAACTGGCAATTGAATTAGTTAATAAGAACTATAGAGTTTATTTTTCTGGAACTGAAAATGAAGGAACACTTTTTAGGGAACAGCTTCCAGAAAATGACAATATTATCGATGTATCTGGTAAAATGAGTCTTGCTGAATTCATCACATTTATAGACCAAGTGGACGCGTTGGCTGCATGTAGTACAGGACCTCTGCATATTGCAGCTGTATTGCAAAAACATGCGTTAGGCCTCTTTACAACTGTCCGTCCGATGCATCCGGGTAGATGGTCACCTATAGGCCGAAATACTGAAATTATTATTGCATTGGAGGAAAGTAATTCTCCGGAGAGTGAAATTCGATCTATATCAGTTAATCAATTAGTCGAAAAACTTTGATTTTAAGAAATCCAAACCTTTACAAGGTTCGTAGATGGAACATTCTGTAAGGTTAACAAATCAATTACGACAGATTAAGCGTTGAGAGAAATTAATAAAATAGCATTACTTGTCTTTGTGCGTGAAGCTAGAGAGGATGCACGTATTAAGCCAATTTTCAAAGGAAAAGACTTAAAGAATAAGCAGCTTTATACTTATCTCAATAATAGAATTATCTCTGTTGCTCAAGATTCGAATCTAGATTATTTTGTAATCAGTACAAAAGAACAAGTTGGAGATGTATTTGCCGATCGCTTTAAAAATGCTTTCAAGTCTGTTTTTGAACTCGGCTACGATGCTGTAATAAGTGTAGGAAATGACTCTCCAGAACTTATTTCTTCAACCATAGGAGAAGTGAGTGGTTGTTTTTCGAATTATGATGTTGTAATAGGTCGCACAAATAAAAATGGCGCTTACACAGTTGGGCTCACCAAGTATGCTTTTTCAAAGTGTGATTTTGACGCAGTGGACTGGAGATCAAGTAATGTCGTTTGTTCAATTCAGCAGCGATCAAAGGCTCAAGGAAGTTCGTACACCGAATTAAAAGAAATCCTCCACGAGATCAATAGTCATGATGATCTTAAAGTATTTATAAAGAGTGTGTCTCAATGTAAGATCACTTTTCAGGATATTTTATTTCTCGTTGGTCTTTTCTATGAAAAATATGAAAGGATTGATCATAATAATTCACTCAATCAATTTATTATATCAAATTCATTTGAGATAAGAGGGTCGCCAAATTTGGGTTGTGTATAAGAGCAATTCAATTCAGTGAAACCAAAATAATATTTATCAAATGAAATTATTCATATCGACCATACTCGTTATGGTCTCATTCTTTGCGTCGTCGCAAACGTCAATTAAAGGAAAAGTCGTTGATCAGAATAACGATCCAATACCTTATGTAAATGTCAAATTAGTAGGAAGTGATATTGGAACTACATCAAATGAAGACGGAGAGTTTTCGCTTGAAGCACAACCTAAGGATTCAATTAAGTTTTCTGTACTTTATTTTAAATCGAAAACTATTTTGGTTTCAAACCAGTCTGATTGGGATATCACTCTTGAAAGCAGTGTGGATGAATTGGACGAAGTAGTTATTACTGCCCTTGGTCTTAAGAGAAACAAAAGAGACTTGGGCTACGCTGTTCAATCTCTAGAAGGAAAAGAACTTACCGAAGTTCGACAGCCTAACCTTGTTAATGCACTTGCAGGAAGAGTAGCTGGAGTTCAAACTACGAATGGATCTTCTGGTGTAGGATCTTCCTCAAGAATTGTAATTCGAGGGGAAACTTCTTTATCAGGGAATAACCAACCTTTGTTTGTTGTTGATGGTGTTCCTGTGAGTAATGAGTTTATTGCTAACAATACTGAAAATCTTGAAACAGGATTCCACGAAGTAGATTACGGAAATGGGATGGGGAATTTTAGCGCTGATGACATTGAATCTATATCTGTTTTAAAAGGCCCTAGTGCAGCAGCACTCTATGGAACTAGAGCCGCAGGTGGTGTCATTATTATTGAGACAAAAGAAGGTAAAGAGACTGAAGGAATAGGAATTAGCGTAAACTCGAGCGTAACAATGGAGCAGATTGCTTTTTTACCTCAGTTTCAAAACACATATGGTCAAGGGGCTGGAGGAGTTTTCGCCTATGAAGATGGTTTAGGAGGTGGAACAGGAGATGGAGGATTGGTTAGTTTTGGCCCCCAAATGAATGGTCAACTGATAACTCAGTACGACGGACCTTCATATGATCAAAATGGAAACCCAGTACGAGGTGGTGATGTTATTGCTCGACAAGGAAATCCAATTGATCCAACTCCATGGGTAGCGAATCCTGATAACGTGCGAAGTTTCTTTCAAACTGGTGTTACGAGCCAGCAAAATGTTGCTTTTTCAGGAGCGAATGACGACGGAAGCTTTAGACTTTCGTATACAAGAATGGATCATGAAGGGGCTATTCCAAATTCAGATTTCAGAAGAAACAACCTTTCTTTTACTGGTACATATAATCTATCTAGTCGACTGTCTGTTCGTGCATTTGGAACCTTTATCAATACAAATTCAGAGCATAGACCAGGTCTTGGGTATGGAAGTGAGAACGTAATGTATTCCTTTTTATGGATGGGTAGGCAAGTGAATCTTGATGCAACTGAAAATTACTGGCAAGCTGGTCAGGAAGGATTCCAGCAGTTCAATTACAATACTCAATGGTTAGATAACCCGTACTTTAATGTTTACGAAAATCGAAATGGTTTTAATAAAAATAGATTGCTAGGAAACGCAGTAGTATCATATAAGATTACTGAGAACATTAATTTGAGATTTAGATCAGGCGTAGATACCTACTCAGATTTGAGGACTTCACGAAGAGCATTTAGTACGCAAAGATTTCCAAATGGTGCGTATCGTGAAGATGATGTTGATTTTACCGAATTAAACACAGACCTTTTGTTATCGTATGACAAACGTATTAATGAGAAGTGGTCTTATAATGCTGCAATTGGAGCGAATAATTTCACACAGCAAACAAGATATAAAAGTCTAACTGCTGGTCAACTGTCAGTGCCTGGTATTTACAATTTCGAAAATTCTAAAATTGCATTGGAAGCATCTCAATTTAATGCACAGAGACAAATTAACTCAGTTTACGGCTTAACTGGAGTTGGTTATGATCGATTCCTATTCCTTGATGTTACCTTGAGAAATGATTGGTCAACCACACTGCCGGTAGACAATAATTCTTTTGCCTATTATTCGATTAATGGAGCTTTTGTTTTCAGTGAAAAATTGGATCTACCAGAATGGATGACTTATGGAAAACTGAGGTTGAGTAATTCTAGTGTAGGTGCTGATACGGATCCTTTTCAGTTGAGAAATACTTATCAGTTCAATCAGAACTATGGGAGTTATCCATTATTAACGAATAGTGGAACATTGTTAAACGAAAACCTAAGACCAGAGCGTATCAATAGTTTGGAGACGGGATTGGAGCTGTACTTCTTTGAAGAGCGTTTAGGACTGGATGTGACCGTATATCAGAACACTGCTAAAAATCAGATAATCTCATTGCCGACTTCATCTGCTAGCGGTTACTCAGGACAAGTAGTAAATGGAGGTGTGATTCAAAGTCGAGGATTAGAGATTATGCTAACAGCAGATATAATTGATAACGAAGATTTCACATGGAGGTCTTTTGTCAACTTCTCTAGAGGAGCAAGCTATGTTCAACAATTGCCGGAAGGAATTGACCAATATACAACTGGCTTTGCTAGACTTTATACTACGGCAGAAAATACAATATTCTATATCGCAAATGCACAAGAAGGAGGTAGAATAGGAGATATGTACGGTACAGGTTTTCAGGAAACTGAAGATGGAAGGGTGATCTATGGAGATAATGGACTCCCCTTAAGAGATAATGAGCTTCGTTATCTTGGAAATTATAATCCAGATTTCATACTCGGTTTTGGAAATACAATTCAATACAAAGGTTTTGCTTTAAATGTTCTTGTGGATTGGAGACAAGGAGGCACGATTGTATCTCGTACCAGAGCAGTTGGTTCAACTTCAGGCGTCTTAGCTGAAACCATAGATGGAAGAGAAGATGGGATTATCGGTGATGGAGTTGTAAACGTTGGAACAGAGGAGAACCCAGTCTATGAAGAGAATACAACATCTGTATCTGCGGCTGAGTATTATAACCAGTTCTACAATAGAGCAAATGAAGAGAGCTCAACGTATGACGCTTCCTATCTGAAGATTCGCCAAATAGGTTTGTCTTACACATTCCCTGATAAATGGACAGAAAAGATGGGAGTGCAAGAATTTAAGATCGGTTTAATAGCACGAAATCTTTTTACCTGGACAGAGAATCCTCATTTCGATCCAGAATTAAGTGCGATGCAAGGAACATCTCTTGTTTATGGAGTGGAAGATTTATCTTATCCCTCAACACGAAGCTTTGGTTTCAATATTCAATTTAACTTTTAGTATCATGAAGAAAATTATAACATTAATATTAATCGTAGGTGTTCTGGTAAGTTGTAGAAAATTTGATGAAGCAAATATTAATCAAAATGCTCCAGAGCAGGTAAACCCACAATTTTTACTTTCTAATGTACTCGCTGGAGCATCCGACAATCAGGCTTACTGGGGTTGGCATGCAGGAAACTTGCTGTCTCAGCATTCAGCAAACTTAGAGTTCCTTCCTGTTGATCGATACAATCTAGGATCTAATGAAGGACTATGGACAGAGACTTATCGTTTGATGAAGGATTTAGCGGATGTAAAAAATAGCGAAGAGGGGAATGAAGCTTACGAGGCTATCGCTGATATTCTGACTGCTCATCAGGCTAGTTTGCTGACTGATCTCTGGACGAATGTTCCGTATGCTGAAGCACTACAAGCTGAAGAAGGAAACTTTACACCAGTTTTTGATCCTCAAGAAGATATTTATACTGCGACAGGAGGAATTCTTGATCGATTAGAAACGGCAATTGCTGTTCTTCAAGGAACTCAGGCTAATGTAGAGGGAGACTTAATGTATCAAGGAGACTATTCGAAATGGATTATGTTTGCTAACAGTCTTCGTGTTCGCTATTTACTCCGAATCAGTGATAAAATCAATGTTTCAACTGAATTGCAAGAGATCGTTGACGATGGATTAATCTTTCAAAGTGTAAATGACGAAGCTGTTGTACCATATTTGTCTTCTTCACCAAATCAATGGGTGATTTTTTCGGAAAGAGAGGGAAGATATGTTGATGTTCGCATGAGTAAAACAGCCGAAGATATATTAACGCCATTGAACGATCCAAGGATGGAACATTATTACAAACCGACATCAAACTCTACTCCTGGAAACGAACAGTATTTGGGAATACCTAATGGACTGAGTAGAGAAAGTCAAAACGATTATGATTTAAACGAAATTTCGCTAATGGGGTCATATTTGCGAGATGAACCAGATGCCGTAAAAGCATCTTTTATGACATATGCTGAATTGCAATTTTGCCTTGCTGAGGCTTCTCAAAAAGGACTTATTTCTGGTAATGCATCAACATATTATGATGCTGGAATTCAAGCATCATTTGATCATTTGGGGTTGACGATTCCTACAGGCTATCTTATACAGGCGAATGTCATCTTAAGCGGAACAAATGACCTTGAGAGAATTATGACACAAAAATGGATTGCTTCTTTTATGAATGGTTACGAGGCTTGGTTTGATTTCAGAAGAACAGGTTTTCCGGATTTACCCATGCCTGAAGATAACTTAAATAACGATGTCTTTCCAGTGCGGTATGCATACCCTTCAACTGAACAGGCAGTAAACGGAGCGAACTATTCAGAAGCTGTCGGTGCCATTGGAGGAGATGATTATAACAGCTTAGGTTGGTGGGAAAACTAATAGAAAATATTACTTTTTGGCAATGGGTACTCGTGATTGGAACGAGTGCCCTCCTTATTGTTTTATCTCCTAAAGCGAAGACAGCTGGTCAATTTTTTACGGCCAAAAGTAAAGGTAAAACTCCCAATTTTTGGATGCTTAGTGGTAGTTTGATCATCTCTTGGGTGTTTGCTAAGTCTATCGCGAATGCCTCAGATTTAGGTTTTAAGTTTGGTGTGACTGGAGGACTGGCTTATGCTTCGTATTATGCCTCTTTTTTAGTAGCAGGCGTCATTATCTATCGGATGCGAATCAAAGGTGGAGTAAAAAGTATTCATGCCTTTCTCGGAGGAAAGTTTGGGAAACTCGCCTTACAATTATTTTCTGTTGTTATTGCGATTCGACTTTTCAATGAAGTTTGGTCAAACACTATGGTCATAGGGAGCTATTTTGGAGATTACGGTACTGTAAGCTTTTACTCCTCTATTTTGGTTTTCACGGCATTGACATTGATTTATTCGTTGAAAGGAGGGTTAAGTAGTTCAATCTTTTCAGATATTATTCAAATGGCTCTCTTTGGTATACTCCTTGTGGCAATTCTGTGGTTATTCAATGATCAACAAGATCAAAAAATTGATGCAGTAATGAGTCAGGGAAGCCTTTCTTTTGATAGTGGTTTGAATCTTATCATAGTTGGACTCATACATAGCTTTTCGTATCCTTTTCACGACCCTGTCATGACAGACAGAGGGTTCATCAGTTCACCCAAAACAACGCTTTGGAGCTTCGTTGTTGCGGGTATCATTGGAGGGGTCTTGATCTTTTTATTCAGTCTTGTTGGCGTCTTTGGAAAATTGAATGGAGCAAGTTCTAGTGAGTTATCAAAATTTGGAGAACTTTTCGGCCCAATCATGCTATTGTTGATTAATTTCATCATGATTGTTTCCGCGGCTTCAACGTTGGATTCATCATTCTCTTCAGCGTCAAAATTGATTGCCGTGGATCTCAAAAGAGGTGCTACTTTAAAAGTGGGGCGATCGTCAATGTTGATTTTTGCGATTGCTGGTACGATACCCTTGTTTTTCAATCCTGAGATTTTATCAGCCACAACAATTAGCGGAGTTATGGTCATTGGTTTAACACCCGTTTTTTTATTTTGGAAACAAAAAGCACCACCAATTAGTTATTATTTAAGTGTACTTATGGGGATTTTATTTGGAGTTCTTGCAGCCACGGATTCTATACCTGAATCATTTTTGTTTATAGAAGGACCATACAATGATTTACTCTCGATTACGATTATCAGTTTGTTGAGTTGTTTTGCGGTATATTTCGCACCAATTGTTTTACAAAGATTGAAGAATGGCGGACAATAAGTATTTATTTTTTGGTGGTTCATATAGTAACCTTCATGCTATTAAAGCTTTGAAATTGGAAGCTGACCGATTAGGTATTTTACCAGAACATATTTTTCATACTGGGGATGTCGTCGGATATTGTGCTTTTCCTGAAGAAACCATTGATTTTGTTAGAGAATGGGGAATAAATGTAATTGCTGGAAACGTTGAGGTCCAATTAAGAGATGGTGAAGATGATTGTGGATGTAATTTTGACGAAGGTTCGCGATGTGCGGACTTTTCAACACTTTGGTATCCATATGCTCAAACTCAAGTCAGTCAGAAAAATATAGACTGGATGCAAACGCTTTCTACACATAATATTTATGAAATTGGTACGAAAAAATGGGGTGTGATTCATGGTGGGATAGAAGATATCTCCGAATTTATATTTGCTTCTACACCTTGGGAAAGAAAAAAAGCTCATTTCGATTTACTTGGAGTTGATACAATAGTTGCGGGCCATTCAGGGTTACCTTTTATTGAGCAGAATGAAGGCAAGACTTGGATAAATCCTGGGGTAATAGGAATGCCTGCCAATGACGGCACCCAGCGTGTATGGTTTGCAGTCTATGATAAAAAGATCAATACTTTTGAGCTTAAATCATTCGAATATGATGTGGAAGCTGCGAATACTGCAATGCGTGAAAAACATCTTCCAGAAGAGTACGCTAAAACGTTGATTTCTGGACTTTGGGATAATTGTGAGATTTTGCCAGAGCAGGAAACGAACCAGCAAGGCAGAAAGTTAAATGCAAAAAAAATGACCCTCTAAAAAGAGAGCCATTTTTTAAAAACGATTAACTTGTTTTCTTATTTCTTCTTCGGCATACTTCTTTCGAAAGCAGGAATACCAGTTATATCCATACCCGTGATTAATAGGTGAATGTCGTGAGTACCCTCATAAGTTACAACAGATTCAAGGTTCGCCATATGACGCATCATTGAGTATTCTGAAGTAATTCCCATACCACCATGTATCTGACGAGCTTCACGAGCTATGTCAAGAGCAATCTCAACATTGTTTCGTTTCGCCATTGAGATCTGAGCAGAAGTTGCTCTTCCTTCATTTCTCAATTGACCTAGTCTGTAAGTTAACATCTGTGCTTTCGTGATCTCTGTGATCATTTCGGCCAATTTTTTCTGAATCAATTGAAACGCTCCAATTGGAACATCAAATTGCGTTCTTTCTTTTGAATAACGCAATGCTTGATCGTAACAATCCATGGCAGCACCTAATGCACCCCATGCAATTCCATATCTAGCAGAATCTAAACAAGAAAGAGGTGCTCCTAGACCACTTCTTCCTGGCAATAAATTCTCTTTTGGTACTTTAACGTTTTCAAAAATTAATTCCCCAGTTGCCGAAGCTCTAAGAGAAAGTTTTCCGTGCATTTCCGGAGTTGAAAATCCTTCCATTCCACGCTCAACAACCAAGCCATGAATACGACCCGCTTCATCTTTAGCCCAAACTACAGCAATATCAGCAAAAGGAGCATTAGAGATCCACATTTTAGCACCATTTAGTAGATAGTGATCTCCTTTGTCTTTGAAGTTTGTGATCATTCCACCAGGGTTAGACCCATGATCAGGCTCTGTCAATCCAAAACAACCGATCATTTCTCCTGTAGCCAATTTTGGTAAATATTTTTTCTTTTGCTCTTCCGAACCATACTTAAATATCGGGTACATTACCAAAGAACTTTGAACTGAGGCAGTTGAACGTAACCCACTATCACATCGCTCTAGTTCTTGCATAATCAAACCGTAAGAGATTTGATCTAGTCCAGCCCCACCATATTCCTCTGGGATGTAAGGACCAAATGCACCAATCTCTCCTAATCCACTCAATATGTGCATTGGGAAAGTAGCATTCTCGTAATGCTCGTCAATAATTGGGGAAACTTCTTTCTTTACCCAATCACGTGCAGTATCACGAATTAATTTATGTTCGTCTGTTAGCAATTCATCCATGTTGTAATAATCTGGATGTGTATACAAATCTGAGCTCATGTCTTAATGTTTAATTTCAAAACCAAAAGTACGTAATTATCTTATTTTTTTAACAAATCTGATAACCTAAACGGCAACATTCTTAAATTTCGTACTTTCGTAACAATTCAGAAGTAGATTTCACAAAGGGTATGAGAGAATTTCAATTGGTAGCAAGAGAATCATTATTTCCATCATGGATTCTATATGCGCTTTTGGTTTCTGTAGCAATATTAGCCATTGTGAAGTTGTGGAGGCCAGCAGTTTATCAATATATTTCTGCTACATTCGTAAAACCGCCTTCAACTATTCCTTATTCCAGAGAAAACCTAAGCTTTTTTGGAAAGGCGAACTGGATGTTGTTATTGAATTATTTTGTTGTCAGTGCCATATGTATCTATATGGTTCAGCTATATATTGGTCAAATTGACCTGTGGCTATTAGTTATTCCTGTTTTCTATTTTTCTTTTCAGGTTATTTCACTTTTTCTTGCAGGAATGTTAAGTGGTGAACTCAAAAAGTTGAACGAACACTTTCTACTTCTCAAT
This sequence comes from Brumimicrobium sp., assembly GCA_965656195.1. Classification (GTDB taxonomy): domain Bacteria; phylum Bacteroidota; class Bacteroidia; order Flavobacteriales_D; family Crocinitomicaceae; genus Brumimicrobium. The sequence continues at coordinate 33,316 of CBFHJL010000006.1, forward strand.
TTTACGTATCATTTTATAGGACTTTTGCTTATACCGCTGCTAATAATATGGTTACTCAATGCTGATTATTCCGTCTATTTCATGTATGCAGCAGCAATTATTTTTGGTGTTTTTTGGATTTTTAGAGTTATTCGAGGAATTCTATTTGCTTTACGCAATAAAGTATTGTGGTATTATATAATTTTATACCTTTGCAGCCTTGAAATATGGCCGTTAATCGCGATTTACGTGCTATTAGTCGCTAATTTCAAGGGATAGAGCTAGTTTTAAACTAAATACTGCAACGTTTTGAGTATTCAAACAATATTGGTTTCACAACCAGAACCCGAAAATAGTAAAAATCCTTATACGGCTTTGGCTGAAAAGTACAATTTAAAGATTGATTTTCGACCATTTATACATGTGGAGGGAGTAGATAAGAGTGAATTCAGAAGCCAACGCGTAGATCTTCAGGATCACACTGCTGTTATACTAACTTCAAAAACAGCCGTCGATCACTATTTTAGAATTGCAGAAGAATGTCGTTTCGAGGTTCCAACAGCTATGAAGTATTTTTGTATATCAGAAGCAGTTGCTTACTATTTGCAAAAGTATGTTACCTACAGAAAACGTAAAATCTTTCATGGTAGACAAACGATAGTTGATCTTATGGACGCGATCAAGAAGCATAAAAAGGAGAAATTTCTTTTACCTTGTTCTGACATCCTGAGAGAGAGTATTCCTAGTACACTTGATGAGAATAGTATCGATTATCAATGCGTAGTTCTTTATAGAACAGTTGCATCTGACCTTTCAGACCTAGAAAGTGTTTCTTATGATATTTTAGTTTTCTTCTCTCCATCGGGAATTGAGTCTTTACTTAAAAACTTTCCTGATTTCAAACAGAATAAAACGCTTATTGCTGCTTTTGGACCAACAACTGCAAAAGCAATTGTAGACAATAACTTAAGATTAGATATACATGCTCCTCAGCCACAGACACCATCAATGTCTATGGCTATAGAGCAATTTATCAAGTCGAAGAAAAAGAAATAGATCAATTCATATTTTTGTATTTATCCCAGGTTATAGCTTAGCCTGGGATTTTTGTTTTAGAAAAATTGTGATTCTACTAGAGTTTCCAAGACTCAAATATCATTAATAATCATTAACTTTAACTCGTTTAAAGTGCTCTCATTGGAATGGCTGATCAAAAGAAGAAAGAAAAATTAAAGTTTAAAAGACCGGTTTCTAATACATTAATCATTTTAATTTGGTTAATTGGTCTGGTTCCATTGTTTGGGATACTCTATCTACGTTATGTTCAAACCGATAGTGAATCATTGCCATCTGAATCAATGCTCGAGAGTCAAGAAGAGATGTTGGCAACAACTGTTTATGCATCTGATGGTTCAACTGAACTCGGTAAATACTGGAAAGTGAATAGAACGAGTGTTGACTATAATGAAATATCACCAAATGTAATATCCGCCTTAATTGCTACTGAGGATGAACGGTATGAAACACATCCGGGTATTGATGCAAAAGCTGTAGCTCGTGCCCTTGTTAACATGGGTGAGGCCGGGGGGGCATCTACAATTTCGCAGCAGCTCGCGAAGCTGATCTTTACACTAAAAGAACGAGAGGAAAGAAAACAAGCAAGGTTAACTGGCTCTGGCCCAACGGAAGAAGAAAAGCGAATTAAGGGTATGAGTCGAATAGAGAAGCGACTCTATGAGAAAGTAAAGGAAAACATCATTGCTTTAAGACTCGAAAGGCGATACACAAAGAATGAGATTATTACCATGTATTTGAATCAATTTGACTTCTTATACAATGCTGTGGGTATTTCTTCTGCAGCTCGTGTTTACTTTAATAAATCAGCGATAGAATTAAATCCAGAGGAAGCAGCCATGCTTGTAGGTATGTGTAAGAATCCTACAGAATACAATCCACTTACTTTTCAGATTAGAGATTATCGTTCAAGAATATCGAGCAGAAAAAACATTAGTAAAGACGAGGTGAGTGAAGAAGAAATCAGCAAAGCGCGAGCAGAAGATTCTTTACAAGCCGTAATGCGAAGAAATACTGTTCTTTTGAAATGGAGAGAAAATTCAGAAAAGAAGAATCCTTCTTTAACGGCAACAATTTCGCAAGCTGATTACGATAGTTTAAAAGCTTTACCTATTATCACTGATTATCAGTCAGTGGATCACAAAGAAGGTGCTGCACCATATTTTAGAGAACACTTGAGAAGCAAGGTAACCAACTTGCTTTCAGAAAAACTTCCAAACGGAAATTATAAATATGCCAAGAAGGATGGAACACCGTATAATATTTATGAAGATGGATTGAAAATTTATACGACGCTAGATGTTAATATTCAGAAGCACGCCGAATACGCGTTAAAACATCACTTAAAGAAGAATCTTCAAGAACCTTTTACCAAAAACAATAAACGTTCTAAATACTTTCCGTTTTCGTACAATTGGAAACATAGTAAAACGAAAAGAGCAGAGCTTACAGATCAATTGATGAGAAGCGCAAGATTGAGATCTGAGCGTTATCGCAACGCCAAGGATGCTGGAGAAAGTGATGCAGAAATCAAAAGTCAGTTTGAAAGAGCCGTTCCAATGAAGGTTTTTTCATGGGATGGAGAAATCGATACGATTATGTCTCCAAACGATTCGATACGCTATTACAAAAATTTTATTAGAGCAGGTTTGGTTTCTATTGAGCCTCAGACTGGATTTATAAAAGCATGGGTAGGTGGTCCTAATATTGACCATTTTGCCTACGACCACGTTGGTCAGGGAAAACGACAAGTAGGTTCTACAATTAAGCCTTTTATTTATTCTGCAGGGATGCGTTTTGGTGTAATTACACCATATGATGAAGTTCCTAATATTCCTTACTGTGTTGATGTTCAAAAAGGGCCGACGGCTCAAGATATGCAGTCTTGGTGTCCTTCCAATTCAGGTGATGATATGGAAGGAGAACCTGTTTCTTTTGAAAATGGTCTGGCAAACTCTATGAATAATATAACAGTGTCCGTAATGTCTAAAATGGGAGGTGTTGCAGGGCCTAGAGCGGTCGCCAAGTTGATGAGGGATTTGAATATTGAAATTCGTGACGAAGATGTTGTTCCAGCAATGTGCCTGGGTGTTATGGACTTATCATTGTTGGAGATGGTAGGTGCTCAAACGGCATTTGTGAATAGAGGGATTTATACTGAACCAACATCCATTATTCGTATTGAAGATAGAAGTGGAAATATTGTATATGAGCATATTCCTGATGCAAAAGAAGCGATGTCTGAGGAATTGGCTTACGCCACCCTATCTATGATGAGAAAAGTAGTTCAAGGAGGAACAGGAGCGAGTTTAAGAGGTTCTTGGCGAGGTGATTGGGGAGGAGTGACTCAACCTACTGCTGGAAAAACAGGAACTACTCAGAATAATTCTGATGGATGGTTTATGGGATTGACTCCCGATCTTGTAACTGGAGTTTGGGTAGGTGGAGAAGATATGTTGGTGAGATTTCGTTCTATGCAATGGGGGCAAGGTGCAAGAATGGCACTTCCTATCTACGGCTATATGATGCAAAAGGTATATAAAGACCCTAATATTCATATTTCGACTGAGGAATTTGAAGCGCCTTTTGAATGGGAAAATTCTATTTACAACAGTAAAAATAAAAGCCAAAATAGTAACGGGGGATCAGACATCCCCGATATGGGACTTGGTGGAATGTAAAGATATTAGTTATGGATAAAAGAGTAGCAAATGTAGAAGAAGCTTGTAAAGGCATTGAGTCTGGAATGACGCTTATGCTTGGAGGTTTTGGTTTGTGTGGAATCCCAGAAAATGGGATAGGTCAGTTAGTCAAAATGGGGGTTAAAGACCTTACATGTATCTCTAACAACGCTGGGGTTGATGACTTTGGATTAGGATTACTATTGCAAAATAGGCAGATCAAAAAAATGATGTCTTCTTATGTAGGAGAAAATGATGAGTTTGAACGTCAAATGCTTTCAGGGGAGCTAGAAGTAGACCTCATTCCTCAAGGATCTCTTGCTGAACGATGCAGAGCAGGAGGCGCCGGAATTCCAGCGTTCTTTACACCTGCTGGGTATGGAACAGAAGTAGCGAAAGGCAAAGAGGTACGTGAGTTTGACGGTAAACCTCATATTTTAGAATCAGCATTAACTGCAGATTATGCTCTGGTAAAAGCATGGAAAGGAGATACTGAGGGAAATTTGATTTTTAAAGCAACAGCTAGAAACTTTAATCCTGTTATGGCTATGGCAGGAAAGATCACTATCGCTGAAGTGGAAGAACTTGTTCCAGCAGGTGAACTAGACCCAAATGAGATTCATACGCCAGGCATTTTTGTTCAACGTATTTTTCAGGGTGACAAATTTGAAAAACGAATTGAAAAAGTTACTACAAGACCAAAGTCTTAGAAGAAAGATGAATTATAAAAGTCTCAACAAAATGTTGGGACTTTTTTGTTAGAAGTTAATCCTTATACCAGGACCAATTAGGTAAAAGAATTTGTCTTCGTTCAAAAAGTAACCCATCCCAGCATACAGGGGAAAAGAGAATTTTCTATCCTTCTTTGTTGGATATACCGAGCCTAAAATCACAATGCCAAGATCTCTATCTGCATCAGGATTAAAGTTAAAGGCATTTTTCGCTAAAAACCCTGCTCCGACTTTAAATGGTCGTAATTTTTGAATTTCATCTTTCTTATAGAATGAGAATTGAGCAAGCATTGATAGGGAAATACCGCTTAATCCAGGAAAACCGGGAACACCTACTTTTTTAATAATTAACCCTGCAGGAATGCTTAGGTCGACATCAAAAGTAACTTGCTTCTCTTTAATGATCTCGATTCTTTCCGTATGACCTCTCCCATTATAAATGTTTTTTCGATGCTTTAAGATTAATTCAATTGTTGACCAATTACCAAGACTATGTGTTTTATTAGAGAGGTAATCATTGATTGAAATCCCTTCATTCATGCATCCGTTAGGACTGGTATATGAAAAGCTGCGTGGTGAGCTCGAACCCGGACATACGACGATATCATCAATGATTTGTTTTTCTATCAGTTGATTATTTTCATCTTTCACCCTTACTTCTAACTCAAGGAATTGTTTGCCATAAAGTTTAAAAGCCTCATCAATGTGTTCGGCATCAAATGTTAGTGAAACGTCTCCTATTGTTCCATTGTGTAATATTGGTTGGTTCACTTCATCTGCAATTACTGGAGTACCACCATATTCAATAATTACAAAATCTAATTCCCTTGGAACCTTATGTTCTTGTATATCTAAACTTACACCTGTCTTTCTATTTCCATTGAAAATATTAATTGATTTCTTCTTAATGTCAATAGGGATTTTCAGCAGGTAGTGTGAAATTACATCATTTTGAATGATACTGTCTGTACTAATATCGATCAAATCTTCAAATCGAAAATTAGCCCGACTCAAGCCTTCACCTTCTAGCCTTATTTCTACAGTTTCACCTGGATAGACTTGCCTAGAATTTACCCAAGTTCCTCCTTCTCGAAGGATACTCACTTGTCTAATCTCAGGTTCAGGTAGTATATTGATGTTAGTTATAAATTTAGCATCGTCTCCATCTTTTATAAAGAGGTATCCATCCGAGATACGATGAAAGTTATATGGTCTAAACATGCATAACATTTTATCGTTGGTTAATCTTCGCACTGTATATAACTCTGCAATTAGCGGACCTCCTTTTTCATCAGTATCTTCAATTCGATATGTTTTGTTCATTTCTAAGGAGCGGTAACTATCCAATTGCAATTCTATACCCTTATGATTTCCATGCTCCCAGATAACTTGACGTTTATCAAATTGAAGGAATTTTAATCGAGATCCTTTTATCGAAAAATCGAATTCCTGGGGGGGAAGTTGATAGTCTATTTCTTTTCCGTTAACATTAGGTCGATACAATTCAATTGGCAATTGAAAATTGATTTCACCGCTCTTCGTTGGTAGAATGGAAACAATAATCTTTCCGTTGCTTCGGTAGGTTCTGTATTCATAGTCCTTCTTTTTTGCCCACAAAGGATGAGGAACAACATTATCAATTCTATTTGAAATCAACTCAAATGATTTTTCTTCTCCAATGTAGAGCTCTGTATCACCAGGGTAGATTGTTGCAAAGGTATTTGAATAGGGTAGTAAAGGAATGCCCATTACAGCTTCTCTATGCTTTAACTTCAATGCAATCAATTGATCACTAAGCAAATTATTGAATTTGATTTTACATTGGTAATAACCTTCAATTTGAAGCGCCATCGAATCAATAATTGTATAGGCCTTTGAGGGTAGTAGTTCGAATGATTTGTGCACTGTGGAGTCGTTAACGGGATATAATTTAAACAATGCCGTAGGGTTAGGTTCCTTATACTCAAAAGGGAACTTCCATGTCTTTTGAATTTGAATTTTTTCCTCAGAAAATTTGTGAACAGCGGTGTCCAAGGTAACTTCAATTTCCTTGAATTGATTCATAAAGGATGATTGACCAAATGCAATATTAGCCGTGAATAAAATAGCATTCATTAGCAGTAGTGTGGTATGTTTGAGTATTGACATACTAATGATTTTACAATTCAAGACAAAGATAAAATGAAGAGTACTGGAAATACCATTTTATTCGTAAATCAATTAACCATACATTGTTGGAGAAAAGTAAAGAGAAGAAATTATAGTGAGCTTCTAGTTAATACTATTTGGTTCGATTCACAGTGTAATTGACCAATTGTATCAATGAAGTTTTACTTGGAGAATCTGGAATATCATTCAGAAGCATTATCGCTTCTTGTTTGATTTCCATCATTCGTTTGTGGGCATATTCAATACCACCATTTTTAACGACAAGTTCTATGGCTCGCCTCACTTTTTTTGGCTTTTCGTTATGTCTCTTGACAATGTTGATAAGCTCCTTGCGCGTAGATTTATCTACATTATTAAGCGTGTATATTAGAGGAAGGGTCATTTTGCGCTCTCTTACGTCAATTCCTGTGGGTTTCCCAATATTGCCTGGAGTACCATAATCGAAAATATCATCTTTGATTTGGAAGGCTAATCCTACGAGTTCACCAAATTTTCTTAAGCGTTCTGCTTCATCTTCTCTACCCACTGATACGGCACCAGCTTCGCAACAGGTAGCGATGAGCGATGCTGTTTTTTGACGAATAACTTCAAAATAAGTTTCCTCATCAATATCAAGCCTACGTGCTTTTTCTATTTGTAATAATTCACCTTCGCTCATTTCTCGAACGGCTCGAGCTACAATTTCGAGAGAACGGTACTTTTTGTGTTCGATACTTAATAGTAAAACGCGTGATAAGAGATAATCACCAACTAAGACAGCAATCTTATTCTTCCAAAGTGCATTTATTGAAAAGAAGCCTCTGCGTTCGTTGGCATCATCGACTACATCGTCATGAACTAGAGTTGCTGTATGTAGTAATTCTACCAAAGAGGCAGAATTATAAGTATCATCATTTATCTCCCCGAGCATTTTTGCTGATAAAAACACGAACATGGGCCTCATTTGTTTGCCCTTCCGTTTAATAATATAATGTGTGATTTTATCAAGCAAGGGAACTTTTGACTTCATGTTTTCTCTGAAGCGACCTTCGAACTCATTTAGTTCAGCGACAATCGGATCCTTGATATCCTCGACTATACTCATGGTTAGCAAATATACATATTAACTTTATGCTGTTTGATTATAACAACAAGTAAAGCTGCTTAATGTTATTTTGCCGGTAGACTTAATAGTGGTGTTTTCAAATGCTGAGCTATACTTTTGGTATTACTTTTCTTGAAAATCGCAGTAAATAGATTACGTTTTCTTGGTTGTATACCAATAATATCGACATTGTTTTTTTCGTAAAAATCAGTGAGTGCATGCTCGAAATCTTCACCTGTAATAACATGATACGACACATCCAGATCTTCAGTATGAAGCTTTTCTTTCCAGGCATTCATATGTTCTTGACTTAGATCAGTTACTTCCTTGTCGAAATGTAAGCAGCAAATTTTAGCGTTGAATTTTTTCGCAAAATTAGCAACATGATCGAACGAGACTACTTCCTCATCTTTATAGTTGGTAAGGTACGCTACGGTATTTATTGCATCAGCGGGAGATGTTTCAGATGGAATACTTAATACGCGACAAGGTGCTGCGTCAATTACTCCAGATGCTACAGATCCTAAAAAGACTTCTTTAATTCCTGTAGCACCCGTTGTACCCATTACG
>CBFHJL010000006.1:41699-45887 GCA_965656195.1 Brumimicrobium sp.
TACTATATAATCAATATTTTCCTTCTCTGCAATCGCAGTTATTTTATGAATTATTTGACCCTCAGCCATTACATGAGAGAATTCTAAATCACCAAAACCTTTCTCAATAGCTAATTCCCGTAATTTTTTAACTGACTTATTGAAATTTTCAAGACTTTCCATTTCCATCAACTCATAGACCTCTTTTGAAGTGTTATGTAACGCTCGACCTAGATCCGGAAGCTCATATACATGGGCTAAAGTAAGGTTTGCATCAAGTGCTTTTGTTAAGTGCAATGCATATAAAAAAGCATTTTCAGCAGCAGCAGAAAAATCAGTAGGGAATAATATGTTAATCATGTCGAGTTTGTGTTACTTGTTCTTTTCAAAATTGCATTATTTTTTTTTCTATAACTAATAATGAGAATCAAAAAAAAGAAAAACTGAATTAAATCAGTGTTTTAAAACGTATTATTTTTGAATATCAAGAAGGTTGAAAACAATTCTTTATCTTCACGCTAGCAATGAAAACGAATTTAATCATATTCTTTTGTCTGTTAGCTCTTTTTTCACTTAGCTACGAAGGAGAACAGGAAGTTTTAGGTGCTCTTGATGAATCTATCCATAACAATTATGAAATAACCGACTCAATATTAAATCATAATGAGGAGATTGCAAGACAGTTTTCCGATGAGGGTAAATTTAAGTTTGTAATCTATTATCTCATTCATCATGACGCGAACAATGAGTCAAGTTCAAAAGGATTCAACTTTTTTCTTTCTAAACTTAAAGTACAAAATTATGACATAGTACTGCTGAGACTTTTGAATGCTGTATTGCTGGAGCAAAACGACCTCAATAAAATAGCTAGTTCTCAAACTTTGAGTAGGATGAGATCTAAAGATATTTCAAATGACAGAAAAGCTTTAATTGATGTTTTTTTGGGTATTCAGCAAAATGAATTAAAGACAGAGAAATATTTTGAAAGCGCCTTGAGGTATGCTAAAAAATCTAGAATTCCAATATTACCCTCCCTTGTATTACAATTTATTGCAAATAAATACAGACAACAAGGCGATTATAAACAATCAGTATCAACGTTTCAGAAAGCACTCGATTTTAGTAAGAAAAACAAACATGATTTATGTTTTATTAGACAATCCCTTGCCATGTCTGAAATACAGGTCGAAATGGAGAATTTTAAAAAAGCAGAACAGTTTCTCCAGAAATCTGCTTCTAGTTCAAAAAAATTGAAAAATGACTGGTATTTGGCGAGTAGTTTGATTGGTTTAGGAAATATTGACATTCTTGCAAAAAACTACCGCTTGGGAATTACTGATTTTCAAAAAGCACTATTGATTTATTACAAATTAAATTCTGACAGAGGGGTTGCTCAAACACATAATGATTTGGGTAAAGTTTATTTCTTGTCTCAAGAATACGATCTTTCTGAAAAGAATTTTCAACTAAGTCAAACATTCTTTAATAAGATTAATGCCTATAATAACGGGGTTGAAGATCTTTATGAGAATTATGCTTTATTGAAATATGAACGAAAAAAGTATAGGGAGGCCTTACAGTTAATCAATAAAGCCATAGAGAAACAGGTTGAGTTAAAAGAGAGTAATTTAGAATTACAAGAGGCATTAGAAATCAGAGCAAAGATTTATGCAGCACTTGGCTATAGTGAGAAGGCATATTACGAGCTATCGAAAATCACGAATTATAAAGACAGTATTTATAGCGAGAATCTACAACAACAGATCGCTGATTTGAGTGAACTGTATGAGTCTGAACAAAAATCTAAGAGGATTAGGGAGCAGGACAGAAAGCTGAAAGAAGAAAGAAACGAACGTTTATTAAACGAAAAACAGCTGGAAAATATTCAATTAAGAAACAGTCAAATTATCATAATATTTTCGTTTTCAACTCTTTTATTGTTGGCACTTCTTTTGATCTTTTATTTTCGAAGTAAACAAAAGCAATTAAATCTTAAACAAACGGAGACGGAGCTTAGGCAACAATTATTGCGTTCTCAGATGAATCCGCACTTTGTGTTTAATGCAATGTCAGTGATACAAAGCTATATTTATGATAATGATATAGATAAATCTTCTGAGTTTCTGGTAAGCTTATCAAGACTGATGCGGTTAATACTTGAAAACAGCGCAAAAGAATCAATTAAGTTGACTACAGAACTTGAAATATTAAATCGTTATTTGTTTATTCAAAAAGAACGTTTTGAGAATCGTTTCGAATTTGAGATTCATATTAATGAAAATATTGATCCTGAGCGAATCTCTATACCTCCCATGATTCTTCAGCCATTTGTTGAAAATGCCACTGAACATGGGGAGCTTGATAAAGTAAAAAACGGTAAAATTCGGATAACTTATAGAATTGATGGTCAATTACTTATTTTTGTTGTAGAAGATAATGGAATTGGACGGGAAGCGTCAAAGTCTAGGGGGAACAAGCGGTCTAGCGCTCACAAAAGTATGGCTATTTCTATAACTCAGAAGAGAATAGAACTGCTACGAATAAAGTATAACATTCAAGGATTTATTAAAATTGAAGATCTTGATGAGGTTCAAAAAAGTGGCACTAGAGTAACTGTAGCAATGCCGCTAATGGATAAATAAAAATAGTATTGTAAAGAATGGCGTATAATGTTTTAATCATTGATGACGAGAGTAGAACAAGGTCTTTATTGGCAAATATGTTAATGAGAATGGATGCTTCATTAAATGTGCATCAGGATGGAGAAAGCGTTTCTACAGGCATTAAGGCTATCAATGAGATTAATCCAGATATAGTATTGCTAGATATACAGTTGCCCGATGGAACTGGATTCGATATTTTAGAACAGATAGGAGAACGTGATTTTCAAGTGATATTTATTACCGCCCACGAAGAGTTTGCAATTCGTGCCATCAAGTCTTCTGCCTTAGACTACATACTTAAACCCGTTGATCGCCAAGAGCTCTCTGGTGCTATCCAGAGAGCTGTAGAGTCTATTGAAAATGAGGTCAATGAGCATGACAAGTATGAAACAGTAATCAACAATATTCAAAGTGATCAAAAAAAGATGGTTCTCCGGACTAGCGAGTCCCTTTTCATTGTTGACTTAGACAGTATAGTGCGTTGTAAATCTGAAAACAATTATACTACTTTTTATCTTGATGACGGAAGGAAAATTGTGACTTCGAGAACGATGAAGGAGCATGAAGAGGCATTATCATATCCCCATTTTATGCGTTGTCATCGCTCACATATTATTAATTTGAACTTTGTAAATCGGTTCAATAAAAATGATGGTGGTATGATCATTATGAAAAATGATGACGAAGTCCCTTTGTCAAGAAAGTTCCGAGATAAATTTTTCGAAATTTTGGAAAAAATGTCATAAAAAAAGACGGCTAAGAGCCGCCTTTTAAAACTCAAATATATAGTCTTTTATGCCATGGGAGTGAATTGAACCTCAGCCATTATTTTCACTTCGTCACTAACTAGCACACCCCCTGTTTCTAGTGTTGAATTCCAGTTTAGCCCCCATTCTTTTCGGTTTATTTTACCTGTTATTGAAAAACCGGCTTTTTGGTTTCCCCAAGGGTCCTTTGCGGTACCTCCAAATTCTACATCTAGCGATACTGGTTTTGTGACACCTACAATCGTAAGATCACCTTTCAAAGTATAATTATGGTCATCTAGTTTTTCAAATGAGGTACCTTCAAACTTCAATTCCGAGTGATTTTCTACATTAAAGAAGTCTTCACTTTTAAGATGTTTATCTCGATCAGTATTATTTGTATACACGGAATTAGATTTAATTGTAGCACTTACTTTTGCGCTCTCAAAATCATTTCCATTTGCCTTGATTTCAGCATTGAAATCAGTGAATTCACCTTTAACATTTGTGATCATCAGGTGCTTTACTTTAAAAAGTAACTCGCTGTGTGTTGGGTCTAGAACCCAAGTTGTAATATCTGCCATTTTTTCTTTGTTTTTAATTGTTGATACAAAGTTGTGACATTATCACTCAGTTTTCATTCACATAGGTTAAGAAAACTATTATTTGAAGTAAGATGCAAATATTTCTAGAGTTTTCCTTGCACAAAGGTGTCATTTCCATCATCCCACACTGTAAGTTTCCCATTGTATTTGCATCCTTGGTCTATGTTGATCACATTTCCAATTATTCGCGGAGTA
>CBFHJL010000007.1:0-45717 GCA_965656195.1 Brumimicrobium sp.
CTCCATATCCACCAATGGTTTCTTGATAAGCTCCTGTGTTGAAAAACCCAATATACATTGGCTTTTCTTTGTCAAACTTTGGCAAATAAATGGCATTAGAATGCTGTTCAGAATTATAATAATCGTCACTGTCACAGGTCAAGCCACCCAATAAAACACGCTCGTAGTCATCGTTCCAACGATTAATAGGAAGCATGATGAAACGTTGATTTATTGCCCAGGTATCAGGAAGGTTAGTCATGAAAGACGAATCGATCATGTTCCATTTCTCTCGATCATTTTGAAGTTTCTGATCCAATACTTTGAAAATTGCACCACCACTTTCTCCAACGGTAAAAGATCCAAATTCGGTATAAAGGTCAGGGTCTTTGATTTTATGCTCATTACACATGGTTTTAATTTGAAGTACGATTTCCTGAACTATATATTCATAATCGTAATCAAACCCTAAAGATTTTTTGATTGGGAAACCTCCACCAATATTGAGAGCGTTTAAGGTGTCACAAACCTTTGCAAGCTCACTGTAAACACGAAGTGATTTAGACAACTCGTTCCAATAGTATGCATTGTCTTTTATTCCTGTGTTTATAAAGAAGTGAAGCATTTTTAAAGCTACTTTCTCGTTATTTGCGATGCGTTCTTCATAAAATGGAACAATATCTTTATAGCGTATTCCCAATCTGGAGGTGTAGAATTCAAATTTTGGGTCTTCTTCAGAAGCGATACGTATTCCTATCTCTATTTTTCCATCGCACAGCTCTAGAAGTCGGTCCAGTTCTCCAAAATTATCGATAACAGGTATAACTTCCAATACGTTTCTGTTGATCAGTTCAGCAATTTTCTGAATATACCGATCTTGTTTGAAACCATTACAGATAATCTTTTCTTTACCTGTTAACTTTCCTGCCTCCAGTAAATGATTGATAATGTCAATATCATAAGAAGATGAGGTTTCAAGATGTACATTGTTTTTTAATACTTCATCCAGCACGAAGGCAAAATGTGAGCTTTTTGTGCAGTACGCAAATTGATAACTACCACTGTAATTATTCTCTTTAATCGCTGAGTTGAACCAACCTTTACATTTCTGAATGTTATTAGAAATCTGAGGTAGGTAATTGAACTTTAAAGGTGTTCCATACTTCTCAATAAGTTCCATAAGGTCAATATCATGAAACTTCAGACAATTATCCTTCCCTAATTCAAACTCTTGTTGAGGAAAATCGAAAGTTTGGTCTATGAGGTCAAAATATCTCTTGCGCATTTATCCTTTCGTTTTTAATCGGTAGAGAGCCATTAGCAGAATTCCAAAGAGAACAGAGGCAAATAATAGGTGAGCGGTTTGTACAAGACCAGGCATCTCAAAATGAGCTAATAAAACACCACTTAGTAGCTCTATTGCCAGTATGATAAATGCCCAATGAATGATGCGTAGTTCTTTGACTTTTCTTTTAATGAAAAACATGTAAGTGATAAGCACTAAGACCGCCCAAGAGAAACTTCTATGAATGAAAAATATCGTTCCGAAATTTTCTGCCCATCCTTCTCGACCGATTCCAGCTTTCCTCAAGTAATCAATCTCCTCGCGAACTTGTGTTCCCAAAAACATTTGTCCAAATGTCACGACAAAAATGACAAAAACGAGTGCATAAAATGTTTTGTTTACCTTGATGTTCTTTTGTTGAGAAGGAGCGATTATTCGGATCATGTATAGCTGTATTCCAATTATGACTAGAGCCAAAAGCATATGTACAGTAATAGTCCAAGGTACAAGGTTAGTTGCAACTACTATTGAACCAAACCAAGCTTGAAAGGCTAGAATTACTAAGTTCAAACCACCAAGGACAACTAGTTTACGCTTTCGGTATTTCAGAATAATCCAAAGGAAGATCAGTAAGACACCATTGCCGGCTAGAAAACCGAGTAAACGATTAATGTACTCTGTCCAGGTCTTTTGTGCATTGAAATCTTCCTCAATCAAAACGGTAGGATCATTCTTGATTTTATTGGCTGTTTCTTCCATTCCAACGGATGAAAGAAGATTGCAAAACTTTTCAAGTTTTTTCCCTCGTTTTTCACTGTAAATATCTTTGTAATCAGCAGGTAATTCAGTTTGATCAGTAGGAGGAACCCATTGACCAAAGCACTTAGGCCAGTCTGGGCAGCCCATCCCGCTTCCAGTGATGCGAACAAAACTTCCTGCAATTACAACAAGGTAAATTAAGATCAATGTGATCCAATTAGTGCGAACAAACCAGCGATTAAACTTCATTTAATGTGTTTTTCTTTAACGAAAGTGTTTCCACAAATTTACGGCGACAAAAGTAAGTCAAATTGTTTAGCTCACAGAGCTTTTTAATATTTTCATGGTTTGTCTTCTAGTGAAGATTAATTTCTTCTGATTACGAAAAATCATGAGTTTAAATTTTTGATAAAAAGAGGGCTCGGATTGAATAATAAAAGGAAAGCGTGTATATTCGTAACCATACTAATTAGATACTTATGAAATCAAGAATATTCATTTATTTCATTTTACTGCTATCTGCTCATTTTACATTCGCGCAGGAAGACTCAGTCAAAATGGTTGTTGCTAATAATGTAGAGATTGATTCTTCAGGAATTGATCCAAAAGCACAGGAGGCCTACAATGAAGGCATTTCTGCTTTTGAGAAAAAAAATTATGATAAAGCAATTAGCTCTTTTGAGAAGGCACTTTCAATTGCTCCAGAATTTGTCAAAGCACAAAAGAATTTAGCATACACTTTCCTTGCTGCTGGTAAAACTGAAAAGGCAAGTGAGTCTTTTTTAGCACTAGCAGAAGACGAGGAAAATAGACATTTAGCTTTCTTTGAACTTGGTGTTTTAGCATTGAAAAAAGATAGTGTTAAGTTGGCCATTAATTATTATTCGAAAGCGATTGAAGCGAAACCTTCAGAATATAAGTATCATCATCAACGTGGAATCCAATGCTTCAAATTAGCTGACTATGATGCAGCCTTAAAGGATTTCACAAAAGGTCTTGCCATCAAACCAAGTAATGCCGAGATGTATAATGATCGAGGGAGTGTTTACAGGTTAAAAGGAGATCTTAAAAAAGCAGAATTGGATTATAAAAAAGCCATTCAAATTGATCCCCAATTTGTGATTGCATATAATAATTTAGGAAGTACTTTGCGAGAAGCAGGAGACAACAATAGAGCGATCAAATCATTTAATAAAGCAATAGCAATTGATGGTGACTTCCATCTTGCTCTTAATAATCGTGGATACGCATTCTTTGAAGAGGGAGATTATAAATCAGCGTTGCAAGATTTTATCAAGGTCACTCAGTTGAAGTCCGAATACGCTTCGGCTTATAACAATATTGCTGCGGTTTATCTGAAAAGGAAAGAGTATGAAAAAGTGGTGGAATATGCTACCAAAGCATTAGATAAAAATGATAAGTTAGGTTCGGCCTATTACAACAGGGCGGCGGCATATGAAATGCTAAGAGAATTGGATAAGGCCTGTGAAGACTGGGCCAATGCATCGGCTTATGGTGTGTCGATAGCAGATAATTATTACCAGCAAACAGGTTGTTCAAACTTAACAAAGAAGTAAGATGAAATATATACTGACATTTACTTTAATCATTTTTAGTCTGACGTCATTCGCTCAGAAAGAGGTCGTTTTTGATAAAAAGAACTTTAAGGACAATAAGAAAGAATATAAGGAGGCGGAAGACTTTCTTGAACAAGCAGATGAGCTAATGTTTCCAGCGCCGTTTCCTAGATATTCGCAGGCATTAGTATTTTATGAAAAAGCAAATGCTTTTAATGATAAAAGTTCGCATGTTAATTTTCAGCTCGGACTTTGTTATTTGAATACTACCAACAAGTTCAAGGCTTTAGAATATTTTGACAAGGCGTTTAAGCTGAACCCAAACAAACACCCAGATATTCATTTCTACCTTGGAAGAGGTCACCACTTGAAGTCTGAATGGAAAAAAGCTATTCAGCACTATGAAGCGCACAAGAATAGACTCGATCAAAAAGAACAGTTGAAAGAAATAATGGAGACAAATCGATTGATCTACCAATGTCAATCGGGTAAGGAACTTGTTAAAACCCCCACACGAGTTTGGATCGATAACATGGGAAAGAACATCAATTCTGAATATCCAGAATATGGAATGATCATGACCGCAGATGCTTCTGAAATCTATTTTACATCTAGAAGACCATCGACTTTAGGGGGAGAGAAAGATCCTGCGATTGATCAATATTTTGAGGATCTCTATACATCTAATCGATATGAATCTGCGAGCTGGAAATCTGCAAATAATATAGGAGAACCAATTAACACCAAAGGTCATGACGCAGCTGTTGCGCTAAGTCCAGATGGAGGGAAAATGATTGTTTACATCGACGATAAAGGAGATGGAAACCTATATGAGAGTATCCGTGAAGGAAATGAGTGGTCGAAACCTAAGAGATTTGATGAACCGATTAATAGTGAGTATCACGAGGCTTCAGCTTGGTACACTTCAGATGGAAAACGTATTTATTTCGTGAGTGAACGTCCATTAGAGAAAAGAGGAAATCCAAAAGATCGAGATATTTATTCTGCTGATTGGGATGCGGAAGAGGAAGAGTGGGTCAATGTTCAACGTTTACCAGAGGAAGTAAATACGAAAGAAAATGAAGACGGTATTTATGTTCACCCAGATGGAGTAACGATATATTTTTCTTCAAAAGGACATAATACAATGGGTGGATATGATGTTTTTAAATCAGTTTTGCAAGAGGATGGCTCTTGGTCAAAGGCAGAGAATATGGGTTATCCAATCAATACACCAGATGATGATGTTTTCTTCCTTGTTGCTGCAAATGGTAGAGATGCATATATGACTTCATATAGAGAAGATGGATTTGGGGATAAAGATCTTTACAAAGTAACGCTTTTAGGTGATGAAAAGAAACCTATCTTGTTGGCTGAGGATTTGTTACTCGCAAACGCGGAAGCACCTAGTTCTGCTGTAATAATAGAGCCGAAAGTAGAAGTGAAGAAAAGTCAACTTGCTATTTTGAAAGGAATTGTACGTGACGACAAGACGAAAGCTCCGCTAAAAGCCTCTATTGAATTAGTAGACAATGAGACAAATGAAATCGTTGCTGAGTTTACCTCAGATGCGAAAACCGGTCGCTTTTTAGTGTCTTTACCAGGAGGTAAAAACTATGGTATTGCGGTGAAGTCTGATGGATATTTATTCCATTCTGAAAACTTTAATGTAAAGCAAAATGATGCATATAAAGAAGTAGAGAAGAATGTTGATTTAAAGAAAGTGAGTATCGGAGAGTCAATTGTTCTTCGAAATATATTCTTTGATCTCAATAAGTTTACGCTTCGAGATGAGTCTCAAAACGAGTTGATGCGTCTTACGAAACTGATGAATGAAAACCCATCATTGAAAATTGAAATCAGTGGTCATACAGACTCAAGAGGTTCAGCAGCTTACAATAAAGAACTTTCTAAAAACAGAGCAAAGGAGGTGGTTGAGTATTTAATTGATAAAGGAATCTCTAAAGATCGTCTAGTTTATGCGGGTTATGGTGAGGAGCAACCGATTAAAACTGATGCGGAAATAGCGAAGCTTCAAAGGAGGTCAGAAATCGAGGATGCTCATCAGGAAAATAGAAGAACTGAGTTCAAAATATTAGAAAACTAGCTAAATTAAGCTTGTTTATTATTGAATTCTTCTGTGGTGTAGAACTTAAGAGAAACAGAGTTTACACAATGTCGTGTGTTTTTTAGTGTGAAGCCTTCGCCTAAAAAGACATGTCCAAGGTGGCCTTTACAGTTCGCACAAACAATTTCAGTTCTGCGACCATCTGCGTCTGGAATCCTTTCTACAGCTTCATCAATTTCATCATCGAAAGATGGCCAGCCACACATTGAATTAAACTTTGATTCTGACGTATATAGTGGGGTTTCGCATTGTTTGCATACGTAAACACCTTCTTCTTTGTTGTCAAGTAATGTACCTGTAAATGGACGTTCAGTTCCTTTATTTACGATCACACGTTTTTCCTCGTCCGTTAATGTATTATATGACTTATTTTCTTCCATGTCCATATCTTGTTCTTTAGCTCAACAAGGTTCTACAGTAAATGTTTGACGAAAGTAGTGTTTTTAAGTAAAAGGTCTCTATACATCAATTTGTGTGAATCGCGTCTTATTTAAAATGATTCTAAAATACCACTTTTTAGGTATTGTGATTTGCGCATTCTTGATTTTACTTTGTACCCGAATTAGAAAAGAATTTAAAAGAGGATAAAATGTTAAAGAAGACACTATTATTATCAGTTTTGCTAGTTGGAGCAGTGGCTTGTAAGAAAGAGGGATGCACAGACCCTACAGCGTCTAACTATAGCGAAGAGGCGGATAAAGACGATGGAAGTTGTACTTATCCAGAAGATGATACATACACTTTACCGACGACATATTCTTTCACAGATGGAAATGGTAACTCTACGGTAAGTTATTCAGGTCAAACCGATCGATTAAATCAATTGAGAGAGATGACAGTTTTAATGAAAACCGGAAATTCAACAACTGTATCGGCTCAAGACTTAAAAGACATGTTTGCCAATGTGGGTGACAACGGGAACGGAAACTTTTCTTTCTCTACATCAAAACAATTGAAAAATAAATGTTTCGCAGCAGATGTGGATCTTTTCGAAGAATGGATGGACAGTTTGGCTGTGTCTAGTCAATCCAATGCAATGACTGCTTCAAACGGACAAGCAGGAACCCTAACCACAGGTTCTGGATCAACTTACTTCTTTAATGGAAATGGCGTTGAGTACGTTCAACTAATCGAAAAAGGTTTGATGGGAGCTGTATTTATGCATCAGGCATTGAATGTTTATTTCGGTTCAGGTAAAATGGACGTGGATAATACAACTGCCGAAGATCCAGCAAATGGAAAGTACTACACGGAAATGGAGCATCATTTTGATGAAGCATTTGGATATTTTGGTGTAGATATAGATTTTCCAAACACTGTACCTTCTGATTTGTGGGGTAAATACTGCAATAGTCAAGATCCAATATTGAACTGTAATGCCGATATGATGGATAATTTCTTGAAAGGAAGAGCAGCGATTTCGAACGATGTTTTGGCTGATCGTGACGAAGCCATCTTAGCATTGAGAACAGAATGGGAAGAAATTTCTGCTTATCAAGCTGTTGATTACATCGATGGAGCTATAGCGAATTTCGGGACTGATGATGCAGTATTCTTGCATGCTTTGGCAGAAGCATATGCATTTGCCTGGAATTTAAGATATGCACCAACCGAAACGCGCAGAATGACACCTACGGAGCATGCTGCACTTATGGCTCAATTCAAGACAAGCTTCTGGGACATGACAATCAGCGACCTGAATGGGATCAAAACAACAATAGAATCTAAATACTAGGAAAGATGAATTGGAGAATGATTTTATGCGGTGTTTTAGTTTCAACTGTGGTAGTATCTTCATGTACTAAAGAAGATGATGACCCAAAAGAGCAGGAGTTTGATAAAGGAGCCTTATTGGTAAATTTATCAGGGAATATTATTCTTCCATCACTCAATCAGTTTAATTCTGATTTGAATGATTTGAATGATGAGGTTATCCAACTCAGCCAAAATACAACGGCACAAGATCTTCAAAATGTTCGTGATTCTTGGAAGTCGGCTTACCTGACTTGGCAAACGGTTAAAATCTTTGATTTTGGTCCGATACGAGATAATGCCTTTAAAGGAGCTACCGCAACTTATCCTATTGACATATCAGATATTGATGCCAATATTGAGACGGGTTCTTACACCTTGGGAACAGCAGCAAACGCGGATGCTATTGGTTTGCCATCACTAGATTATCTGTTGTATCGTGCTGGTGCTCTGGACTCTATTCAGTCGAATCCTATGTACAGAACATACATTCAAGATGTGGTTGAAAAAATGGTGAATGAAACGGCCACTGTTTTAAGTGGTTGGGGAACTTATGAGTCTACGTTCAATTCATCAACTGGAACTTCATCTACATCTGGATTCTCTCTTTTTATTAATGAATTCAATAGGGATTATGAATTGGCTAAAAACGCCAAGGTAGGAATTCCTTTAGGGAAGCAGAGCCTAGATATTCAGATGCCAGAGTATATAGAAGCTAGATTTAGCGGATTCTCTTTTGATCTCCTTCGAGAAAGTATTGTTGCGCTGCAGAAGGTGTATAGAGGAAATAGTTTTCAAGGAAATACTGGTGGTATGGGCTGTGATGATTATTTGGTTCACTTGGATCGAGCTGCTTTGGATAATATTATAGATGAAAATTTTACAAATATCATAAATAAGGTTGATGGTTTCTCTGCATCTTTTGAAGTGGCAATGGAAGATAATGTGACAGCTTGCAATGAGCTTTACTTAATGCTGCAGCAACAAACTGTAAGTATCAAAACAGACATGACTTCAGCTTTTGGAGTCTTGATTACATATCAAGATAACGACGGTGATTAGTCAATTTAAAAACGGCATATCAAAGGCGCTATTTAGTAGCGTGAGTATAGCCCCTCTGATTATTTTTAGAATAATTTTTGGGGCTTTGCTCTTGTTTGGATCTGTGCGTTTTGTCGCCAAAGGTTGGGTCCAGTCGTTGTATATAGATCCCCAATATTACTTTGGTTATTTGGGTTTTGAATGGGTAAAGCCTTTGCCTGATTTATGGATGTACTTGCCTTTTGCTATAATGATTTTTTCAGCATTATGCATCTTATTTGGTTTTAAGTATAAATGGGCAGCCGCAGCTTACTTTTTGTGTTTTACATATGTTGAGTTATTAGATAAATCAAATTATCTCAACCACTATTATTTTGTAAGTCTCATGACTTTTTTGATGATCTGGGTGCCTGCAAATCGTCAACTTTCTGTAGATGCAATGTTAAAACCCTCAATACGCTGGAAGAAAACCCCAGCATGGACGATTAACATCCTTAAGTTCCAGTTGGCTGTTGTTTATGTTTTTGCCGGAATTGCCAAGTTGAACTATGATTGGTTGGAGGAGGCGATGCCGCTAAAGATCTGGTTACAGGCCCATCATAATATACCGTTCTTTGGAAATTTGCTTGATCAAGAATGGGTCGCCTATTTTTTTAGCTGGTTCGGATGTTTCTATGATTTATTTATCGTTTTCTTTTTATTATCACAAAGAACTCGTCCTCTTGCCTATGTTGCCGTTGTTGTTTTTCATTTGGTAACATGGATGCTATTTCCAATTGGTGTATTTCCTTGGGTGATGATTTTTTCTACCTTGATCTTTTTTAGTTCAAATTTCCATGAACAGATTTTGCAGTTTATACGATCAGTTTTCGCAAGGTTTAGTGCTCCGAGTCCCCCATTGAATCCGCCAATTAAAAGTACGTTAGGAACGAAAAGAAAAGTTGTTTCAGCACTTCTTGGGGTATATATATTAATTCAAGTTGCTATACCTTTCAGGTATGTAATTTATCCAGGCAATTTATTTTGGAATGAGGAAGGTTTTCGCTTCTCTTGGAGAGTGATGCTGATGCACAAAGAAGGTCATGCAACGTTTTATGTTGAGGACCGCTCGACGGGCAGAATGTCCGAAATCAACAACCTAGATTATCTAACAGAAACGCAAGAAGATCAAATGGCGACACAACCTGATATGATTTTGCAATTTGCTGACATTATTCATGAAAATTATAAGGGAAAAACTGTCGAATATCATGGTCATAGCTTTACCTTTGAAGATCCTGCTGTACATGCTGAAATTTATGTCAGTTTAAACGGTCGGGCGTCACAATTGTTTGTGAGTAAAGAGCTCGATCTTACAGCATTAAAATATGATCTTAAACATAGAAATTGGCTGGAGCCATTGAAGGATTGAAAACTATAATTTACATATTGTTTCTAGTGCTCAGTTTTACTGCAGTTAGTCAGCAGGATAAACTACATGGTAAACTCATGGATCGAGATCGTGACCCGGTAATCGGAGCAACAATTTGGAACTTAAATACTGACCAAAAGGTTAGATCAAATCTTGAAGGAGAGTTTACATTGAAAGCTAGCGCAGATGATGTTGTTCAGTTTACTTCACTTCTGTTTGATACGATATTAGTTGTTGTTGATAATAAAATGCTTGACAAAAGTTTAGCGTTAACGATGAACTATCAAACACAAGAAATTGAGGAAGTAGATATTATCCAAAAGAGACTAGCAGATTTTGATGTTGGATTCTTACCCCCAATTAAAGGAGTGCGATTAAATAACGGTACAAATTCAATTATTAAGTTGGAAGGTCTTAACGGTGCCAAATCGAGAGGCAATGCAAGGGAAATGTATGCGAAGATTCCGGGATTGAATATATGGGAGAATGATGGTGCAGGCATCCAGGTGGGTATCGGAGGAAGAGGTTTAAGTCCCAAGAGAACAGCCAACTTTAATACGCGACAGAATGGGTATGATATCAGCGCTGACGCTCTAGGATATCCTGAAAGCTATTATACTCCTCCTGTTGAAGCATTGGATAATATAGAAATAGTAAGAGGTTCTGCAGCTTTACAATTTGGAACGCAATTCGGAGGACTGCTAAACTTCGTTATTAGGGATCCAGTGAATTACTCACCTATAGAGTTTACGACTAGAAACACTATAGGGGGCTATGGCTATTTGAGCACTTTCAATAGGATTTCGGGTTCGCATAAAAGAATGTATTATCAGGCGTATCACTTATACAAAAGAGGTAACGGCTATAGAGAAAATAGTGAATTTTATCAGCACCAGGCTTTTGCAGAGTTTGGATACTATTTAAACGAGAACTGGACTGTTGGTGTTGAGTATACTCATATGAACTACCTTTCTGAACAACCCGGAGGTTTAACTGACTTTAGATTTGAAGAAGACCCTAGACAAAGTATTCGCGATCGAAACTGGTTCGGAGTAGATTGGAATTTACTTGCCGTTACTTCAAATTATGAATTTTCGAATGATGCTAGATTAAACTTACGAGCATTTGGAATGATTTCGAACAGAAAGTCATTAGGTTTTTTGGGTAAGGTTACGCAGACGGATAATGGTGGAGCAAGGGAAATGATTTACTCAGACTTTCAGAATATGGGGGTGGAGTTAAGGTATTTGAAGAAATATGAGTTAAGGGCAGAAGATGAGGGTAAATCTGGTATAAAGGGAGCTATGGTAATTGGTGGTCGTTTTTATCAAGGAGAAACAACAACTGAGCAAGGAAACGCTTCTTTTGGTGATGATGCGGACTTTTCTTTTCTAAACCCTAGTGATTTAGAGATCTCATCATTTCTCTACCCCTCTATGAATGTAGCTGCATTTCTTGAAAATATTTTGTTCTTCGGAGATAAGTGGAGGGTGAATTTTGGTGCACGACTTGAACATATATCAAGTAGTTCAGATGGTTTCTATAAAAGGTATAGTATTCACCCTATAAACAATGATACAATTCAAATATCCACAGTGCGTGATGCAAATGAAGTAGTTAGATCAGTTCCTTTGGTCGGATTAGGAACTTCGTACAAGGTTAGTTCGAAATCGACAGCGTATGTTAACTTCACTCAAAATTATCGAGCCATCAATTTCACAGATATTAGAGTAAACAATCCCAATGTTCAGGTTGATACGAATATTAGAGATGAGTATGGTTTTACAGGAGAAGTTGGAATCCGTGGACTAATTCAAGATTTTATGATTTATGACCTTTCAGCATTCTATATTTTTTACGGAGATAAGATCGGACTAGCGCCACTTCCAAATTCGATTAGAAAGCAAAGGACAAACATAGGAGATGCACAAAATTATGGGGTTGAATCTTTCGTTGAAATTGACTGGATTCGATTATTTTCAGAAAAAAGTAAATGGCAGTTGAAAACATTTCTAAACGCTTCTTATATTGATGCGAATTACATTACCTCTTTAGAATCCAACTATATAGGGAATAAGGTGGAATACGTCAGTAGTTACATGACCAGAACTGGACTGACAATCGGGAAAGATCGCTGGGAAGTAAAGTTTCAATTCAATTATAACTCAGAACAGTTTTCGGATGCTTCAAATGCCATCGAGCCATCGGGTGATGCTGTCATTGGATTAGTACCATCGTACTACGTATTTGATTTTTCGGGAAAGTATACGTTCAAGAAACACTTCCAAATTGAGCTTGGGGTGAACAACTTTACTAATGAAAAGTATTTTACCAGAAGGGCAACGGGATATCCAGGTCCGGGAATCCTTCCGTCAGATGGAATAAATCCATATCTAACACTTCAATATAAGTTTACAAAATAGATTACTTTACATAATCCTGTTTGTGAACGAGCATATATTGATTATCGTCCAGTTTTAAATAACCACGATCATAACAAAAGATGTATTCACTTCCTTTTTTAGTAGTGTATATGTTCGTAAAGTAATGAAAATTAAAACCCTCTTCTGCTAGAGTAATTGCATCAACTGTGATTTTTCCTTTTGGATTCAAACGATCAAGTATTCTTCTGTTTTTACGAAGAATATTGTTGATTCTACGCATGTAATTGTTCGCGTCTTCATTGAGTTTGTTATTGTATGAATTGCGGCAATAGTCACCACAAAACTTTTGATCTTTTCGACCGTTCAACTTAGCTCCGCACTCTAAACATTCCCTACTTTCATTGGCATACCTCATTCGACTATGATTAGGTGATATAATAAAATGGTTATTGTAAATGTACAAAAATCTACACGTTTTCAAAATTTCAAGATGCGTTGAATAGCTCTGAATCTGCTAACTCGATGATTAACATAAATTAACAGCGGGTACTTTCACCTATGCCTCTACAATGAACATCTTTGTAATAATTAGAACTCAAAACCATGGAAGAAAATACATCGTCTGTTTCGCCGGCTGAAAAAATTCGTCAGCTTTCGGAGAAGATAAAAGAGGAAACGCCAATCATAGACCTTGTAAATAAAGAACTGTCTAAAGTAATCATTGGTCAGGATCGTATGATGGAAAGGTTGTTGATTGCTTTGTTAGCGGATGGCCACATCTTATTAGAAGGTGTTCCAGGATTAGCAAAAACACTAGCGATTAATACGCTGTCGAATGTCATAGGTGGGGAG
Organism: Brumimicrobium sp.; assembly: GCA_965656195.1. GTDB lineage: Bacteria > Bacteroidota > Bacteroidia > Flavobacteriales_D > Crocinitomicaceae > Brumimicrobium. The sequence goes on from CBFHJL010000007.1 coordinate 13,169, forward strand.
TTTAGCAGAATTCAGTTTACTCCAGATTTACTGCCTGCCGATGTTACTGGTACGATGATTTACAACCAAAAAACACAGCAGTTTTCGGTTACTAAAGGTCCGATCTTCGCTAATTTCATTTTAGCGGATGAGATCAATCGTGCTCCTGCGAAGGTTCAGTCAGCACTTTTAGAGGCCATGCAGGAAAGACAGGTAACAATAGGTGATGAAACATTCATATTGCCTAAACCGTTTTTGGTAATGGCTACTCAGAATCCTATTGAGCAAGAAGGAACTTATCCTTTGCCAGAAGCGCAGGTGGATAGATTCATGCTTAAAGTGACGCTGGATTATCCAAAGGAACAAGAGGAGATGCTGATTCTTAGAAATAACGTTCGAAAAGAAGGGATGGCAAAAGCACAACCAGTGATCAAGCCAGAAGACATTCTTAGAATTCGTGAGTTAGTGAGAGGAGTTTATCTTGATGAAAAAATTGAAAAATATATCATTGATATCGTTTTCGCAACCCGGTATCCAAAGAAGTATGAATTAGCAAACCTATCACCTTTGATTTCATTTGGAGCTTCTCCAAGAGCAAGTATTAACTTGGCACTTGCAGGTAAAGCACATGCATTTCTTCATGGACGAGCATACGTAATACCTGAAGATATCAGAGCTATCGCTGCTGACGTAATACAACACCGTTTAGGTCTAACATATGAAGCAGAGGCTGAAGGAATAGATGCAAAAGCAATCGTTGAAAAAGTTTTAGGAAGAGTAGAGGTTCCTTAACATCAAATTTATGGATACGAAAGAACTTCTGAAAAAAGTTCGTGAGATTGAGATCAAAACTCGAAGTCTTACGAAACAAGTATTCTCTGGTGAGTACCACTCAGCTTTCAAAGGGAGAGGTATGGCTTTTTCAGAAGTTAAGAACTATCAATTCGGTGATGATGTTCGTAATATTGATTGGAATGTTACTGCTCGATTCAATGAACCTTTCGTAAAGGTATTTGAGGAAGAGCGTGAACTCTCTGTTTTTCTGTTGTTAGATATTTCTGGTTCATCTTCCTTTGGGACAGTCCAAAGGTCGAAAAGAGAGTTGATGCTTGAAGTAGCTGCTGTATTAGCTTTTTCTGCAGTGATGAACAATGATAAAGTTGGTGCAATTCTGGTTTCGGATCGAATGGAAAAATATATCCCGCCAAAGAAAGGAAGATCGCACGCACTAATGATTTTACGCGAACTCATAGATTTTGAGCCGGTCGGCAAGGGCACTGATCTAAACGAAGGGTTGAAGTATTTTAGAAACGTGGTTAAGAAACGTAGCATTTGCTTTGTAGTATCTGACTTTTACGATGAGAACGACTTCATGAATGGCTTGAAGATTGCCAATAATAAGCACGATATGGTTGCTCTCAGGTTATTTGATCCTTCAGAAAAAGAGCTGCCAAATCTTGGATTGATAAAAATGTATGACGCAGAAAAAAACACGGTGAAATGGGTGAATTCTTCATCTCGAATGGTCCGAAATAAATATAAGAACAAATACGAGCGTTTTGAAAAAGAACTCAACGACGAGTTTCGAAAATCAGGTGTCGATTTTGCAACACTTGCAACAAATGGGAAATATTTATCTGAATTGAATCAATTATTTTTAACCAGGGCGTGAGAAAAATCCTCTTATATATTGCTTTCATATGCTTGAGCTTAACTACTTATTCTCAAACATTGAATACTCATTTGAGTAAACCAGAGATCAATTTGGGTGAGCGATTTAAAATTACATTTTCCATACAGAGTGATCATTCAATGGATAGTATCTCGTACCTAGTTAAAAGAGATGAGTTTATTGCGAAGAGCAGTGCAAGTGGACAAGAAAATTCCATTTCCTCAGATTATAAGCTGGAGATTATGACTCCTTTTTCTGATACTACTTATATCGAAAACGGAAAGCACATCTGGAAAGGAGTTTACGAAGTTACGGGTTGGGATAGCGCTTATGTAATTATACCTTCTGAGCAAATTATAGTGGATGATAGTTTGATGTACTTTCCAAAAGCGATCATTGAAGTTGCCGCGCCTAAAGCAGATCCAAGTAAACCTATATATGACATTAATGAGGAGTTTACAGAGATAGAAAAAGAACGAAGCTTTGTAGATTTTTTAAAGGACAATTTAATTTGGGTGATCCTAATTGTTGTTATCATCGTTTTGACCTCAGTTTTATTGATCATGAAACGGAATAAGAAGCCTGTTAAACAACTTTCTTTGCGGGAACGAATATTGAATGAGATTGATGAATTGGAGAACTCGAAGACGTATGAGCAAAATTTAAAAGAGTATTATTTTGACTTATCAATCATAGTTCGTAAGTTTCTATCCACTCATCTCGAGGAGCGCATGTTGGATAAAACTTCTTCCGAAATTGAACTTTTATTATCAAAAAAAGGCCTCGAGTCTTCTACAGTAGCAGTGGTTCATAAAATCCTGAACCAATCTGATCTAGTGAAATTTGCGAAGTCAGAGCCACCTTTATCAGATGTGTTTGTAATTACAAATGATGCTAGACGAGTTGTTGTTGAAATCGCTTCATTACAGTTGATGGATGAATAGTGTATTGCGCTTAAATATTGAATTTTGGGGATACCAATTTCATGCTCCCGAATGGTTGTGGGGTATACTTCTAATACCAATACTTTTGTTGCTTAGATATTGGCAATTAGAAAAAAGTAGCGGAGTTTTTAAATTTTCTCGACCTTCTTCTGATTTAAAAGACATTGCTTTTTCGCCAATAAAATATCTGATTTTAGGTATTTATTTAACTATGGGTGCCGGAGCAATCTCTCTGTTTCTTGGAATGGCTCTTCCATTTCAGCCCTATTCTGAAGATGTTGCGGAAGAGTTTGGACAGGGAATAGACATAATGATTGCTATGGATGTTTCAGGAAGTATGATGGCAACTGATTTTTTACCAAATAGACTCGAAGCCGCAAAAGATGTAGCGAAAGAATTTATAGACGGAAGAACTCAAGATAGAATAGGGTTTGTCGTTTTTGAAGGAGAGGCATATACAGCATGCCCAGCAACAAGAAACTATAGTTATCTAAAATCTTCAATCGATCAGATTCAATCGGGAAGAATTGATCCAGGTACTGCTATAGGTACCGGGCTTGGAACAGCTGTAGCACGTTTACGCAGTGACTCACTAAAGTCAAAAGTTGTCATTTTACTAACTGATGGTGAATCGAATAAAGGGGAAATCTCTCCTCTAGCAGCAGGAGAACTTGCAAAAAATAAGGATATCACTGTGTATACCATAGGTGTTGGAAAAGAAGGCTTTGCTTCAATGCCCGTAAATACCCCTTTTGGAAAAATGGTTCAAAATACAAGAGTAAATATCGATGAAGATCTACTTACAGAGATTGCTGAAATGACTAATGGCAAGTACTTCCGAGCAACGGATAAAAGTTCTTTGCGCGATATCTATAAGCAGATTGATCAGATGGAGAAAACTAAAATTATTGATAATTCGATAAAGCGAGAGCCTCCATATCGTCCTGAACTTTTTTTGGTGTGGGGAATCCTGTTGATGGCAATTGGAATGGTAACAGAGCAACTTTTACTTAAGAAAAATGGCTAGAGGTAAGAGCTATACATATCGACAACGTAATGTTTTCATCGGATTTTTTATCTGGGAGATTATTTTCTGGTTGATAGCCTATCAGCTCTTAAATGTTTTCGGTGTGTTTTCAGAAAGCTATGCAGGTGAAAAAGTGGTTTTTTTAAAGCCACATTATGCTTGGTTATTATTGATTATACCCGCTATGTTAGTTGTGCAGTGGTATGTCCAATATTCGAGAAATAAGGTGGTTCAAAATCTAGGGAGTAATAATCTGGTTACTACATTGCTGAAACCAGTATCTTCTCTTCACGCTTTCATACGTTTCTTTTTTATTCGAAACATCATTGTTTTTGCTGTCCTCGCGCTGATGCAACCGGCTTTTGGAAACAAGAAAGTTTCTGCAACAACAAATGGTGTAGAAATGATCTTTGCGGTAGATATTTCAAATTCTATGAATACTAGAGATATCGAAGGGGGTGAATCGAGAATAAATGTGGCGAAAAGAGCAATGAACCAATTTGTTAATCAAGCTCCAGCGGCAAAGGTAGGACTTCTTGTTTTTGCAGGGAGTGTTTACCCTCAGTTACCTTTAACAGCAGACAAGTCAGCAGCTAAAATGCATATTGATGAACTTTCAACAAATTTCATTTCGAATCAGGGTACAGATATCTCTACAGCTTTGGAGGAGTCTAGTGTTTTCTTCTCGGTGGATAAAACTGCTAAAGTCTTGATATTGATAACGGACGGTGAAAACCATGAAGGAGGTATAGATGAAGTTGTCCAGATGTTAAACGATAAAAATATTCAGTTGTTGGTTTTGGGTGTAGGAACTAAAAAAGGAGGGCTAGTTCCTGTCTCTTCCTCGTCGAACTCAAAATATTTGAAAGATGATTTAGGCAGGACTGTAATCTCAAAATTGAATACAGGTATGATAGAAGATATTGCTTCAAAGGCAAATGGAGATTTTTTGATTTCGTCATCTGCGTTTCCTAATATCAACCCACTTTTAACTCAAATTAACAGCTCTGAATCAATGAACACAGTAGATTTGGAGTTTGAAGTAAAAGAAAACCGATATCAGTGGCCTCTTTTCTTCGCGCTACTATGTCTTGTTCTTTTATGGGGATGGGAATCCTTACCATCAAAAAGGTTAAAGAAAAAATAGAATGAAATATTTTTTGCTCATATCGTTAGCTTTGTTTTTCGCGAATTGTTCGTTCGCCCAGTCTTGGCGTGATTCTCTTGCTCAAGGAAAAAAACAATATGAAGAAGGGAAGTATGATGAAGCTTACAAATCATTAGTAGAAGCACAGAAGATTGCTCCTGAGGATGTAGACCTTTCAAAAGATATAGGAAATGCCGCTTATAGAAATGGAGATTATGAGATGGCAGAAAAAGCGTTCAGATCAGTTGCTTCAAATTCAGAGCAACCGAATGAGTCCTCGAAGCATTGGCATAATGTAGGTAACTCCCAATTGAAACGGAAAGATTACCAAGCGGCAATAGAAAGTTACAAGCAAGCTTTGCGTGACAATCCAAACAATGAAAACGCGAGGTATAATTTAGCCGAGGCAAAGCGTCGCTTAAAAAGGCAACAAGATCAACAAAAGAAGCAACAACAAAAGAACGATAAAGAGAATCAAACGAAAGAACAAAATCAAAGTAAGAATCAGGAAGGATCAAAACAAGGTCAGGATAAGAAAGGTGATAAACAGCAAGGTGAACAACCGACCACTCAAAATCAATCTCAAAATTCAAATGATAAAAACGGTTCTCCAAAATCTGACTCGGAAAAACTATCAAGTAAGAAAACTGAGCGTATGCTTGATGAATTAATGAAAAAAGAAATGCGCACAAAACGAAAAGCAGTTGGAACAAAATCATCTTCTTCAAAAGAAGTTGAATCCGGTAAAAAGTGGTAATGAAGAATTGCATACTCCATATTCTATTGATTGCTTTCACAACTGTTTTGTGGGGACAAAAAGAATTCATCTCAATTGAGAGTTCCAATAATCCAGTGGAAAAAGGACAACGCTTAATTATAACGATAAAGTCTAATGTTGAAGGTACGCTGGACTTTACCTTGCCTGATGAGTTTGAGCAATCTGGACCCACTGAATCAGGAATGTCTTCTGAAGTTAGTTATTACAATGGCAGAGGAAAGGTAGTTAGGTTTAGCTATGAAAAGATATCCGGTCAATTTGAGGATAAAGGAACGTACAGAATTGGTCCTGCCAGGATCACTGGAAAAAACGGTGTGGTAGAGTCAAACGTTCTTGAAATCAAAGTTGTAAAGCGCCAAAATATGGTGAGTGAAAACCCGGCGGATAATATGAATCGGGCTATTTTTGGCATTATTGAACAATCTGGAAGAGAAATCTATGAGGGCCAACCTTTGATTTTAGAAGGCAAGGTGTATGCTCAAGTGGATATTTTGCAAGTTGAACGTTATTTTCCATTTCAACTGGAGGGTCCTTCAGAGTCACACGAATTGCAGCAGTCGAATCAAGTTACACGAAATTACGAGCAGATTGCTGGTCGGAATGTAATGACATTTAGAATAGGTAAGATGCTTATTTTTCCAGAAAAAACGGGTGAATTTGAGATTGATCCTTTCGAAACGATCCTTTTTTATGATGATAAGAGAAGTGTTTTTCCCGAACGCACAAAAGTTAGGTCTAATGAGTCTAAAGTAATTGTTAAACCCCTTCCTGATGGTGTTCCTCCAAGCTTTATTGAAGGAGTAGGTGAGTTTAAACTAGAAGCCAATGTTGATACAACCGAACTTGAACAGGGAAGTGTACTTACATTAAAGATATATGTTTTCGGACACGGTAATCTTCATAATATTGAAGCACCTAAGTTGAATTTACCTAAAGGAATGATTCTTTATGGAGACCCAGAAATTGATGATTCTATATTATTTACCTCAAGAGGTTCTGAGGGAATGAAATCATTTACGTATTACGTTCAAGCGAACAAACCTGGTGAAATTGAAATCCCATCGATAAAAGCTGGATATTTTGATTTGAACTCAGAGGAGTATCAAGTTCTTGAAGTTTCCTTACCAGTGATTAATGTTAACTCATCTGAAGATGCTATTGCGACAAACTCAACTGAAAGTAGTGAAAAGTCCGAAGTTGAAGAAAAGTTGCTTCCTCCTACGGATGACAATAATATAAGGGTAGTGGATGATTCCATTTTTGTAGGATTGGAAGGAGTGTTGTGGACATCCACTCCAATTGTTTTGGCCTTTTTGTTGGGTGCTGTCGTAAGAAGAAGAAAGAGCACCGAGGCTATGCGTGCTAACATAAACGAGCAAAATGAAACAAAGCGAAAAGTGCTTGAAAACTTAAGTGAGATTAGCTCCAATGAGAACGATGCAGAAACACTTCAGTCGGTTAAGCTGGCTGTGCAAAATTACTTGGCTATTAAATTTAACGTAGAACCTACAGTGATTTCTATTTCATATATCAACAATCTTTCGGATGATAAAATGACTGAAGAAACCAAATTGTCAATTACCGCTTTATTTAATAGTATAGACGAATTAAGGTATAGTGGGGGAGCGATTAAGGCTGATGGAGAGCACATTGCGAAGACAGCTAAACGCGTAATTAACGAAGTTTGAATATGAGATTCTTGATTTTCTTGTATCTAATTGTTAGCAATTCTTTAATATCTATTGGAGCTACCGATTCTATAAATGTAAATGTTAAGCAATTGATAAAATCGGGTAAGTTGGATGATGCTTTGGATATTCTTGAACCGCGACTTCAAAACACTCCTTCTTTTTCTGATTTTTATAATGCTGGCGTTGCTTACGCTGAGAAAAAAGACTATCGTAGAGCATTAGGTTCGTTTGAGTCTGCATTAAAAATAGATCCCTCTAATCGCAAAGCAGAAGTTAATGCGGCATTCGTTCATAAAAAGATTGACCCGAAAGAAGCTTGGGAAAATCCTTTTTCCTGGACAGATAGAATGATTGTAGCATTCAGGTCTATTTGGATTCCGGCTATCCTTACTTTCTCTTTGATTCTTGCTGTGATAGTTTTTATATCCATATCTAAGGTTTCTGTGCGACATTCTTGGATGAATAAAATTTGGTTCCCTTTACTTTTAGCTTTAAGTATTTCTCTTTATGCCTTGAATAGGTTGCACAACCATCATAGGATTCATCAGTTTGGAATTTTGCAAAAAGGTAATCCAAAAGTTTATATTAGTCCAGATGGTGTTCCGATAGACAATGACGCTAGTTTACCTATCCGTCTTAATATTCAAGATTATTCTCAAGATTCTAATTGGGTATCTATAAATAATGATGATGAACGTTATTGGTTAGAAACGTCAGATTTGTTTATCTATTAGTGAGCGCTTAAACACCTCAAATACAAAGATATACAAATGTTAAGAGAACGTTAAGAGGTCTTCGATAGCCGCCTATGCCCCATGTATACTGAGCTTCAACGTAATTAAGTTATTTCAAAGACTTAATACAAACTTTACGTACTCATAAATTTGTGAAAACATCTTATCGATTATTCGTTCGCACCTTTGTACCAACAAAACGAAAAAAATAGAAAGATGAAAAGATCTACGATCAAATTAGGAGCACTGCTATTAACAGCATCTCTTGCAATGACGACAGTGTCATGTAAAAAAGAAGGGTGTACGGATCCAACAGCAACGAACTATAGCGATGAAGCTGATAAAGATGATGGTTCTTGTACCTATCCTGCAGCGCCTGTTGATGAGTCAGAGGTGATAGTTTCTGCTAATATCACAGAAAACACAACTTGGACTGCGGATAAAACTTATATCCTTAACACTCGTGTTTCAGTAACTGCTGGGAATACATTAACTATCGAGCCAGGTACGGTAATTAAAGGTGAGGTTGGTTCAGGACCAAACGCAACTGCATTGATTATCGCTAGAGATGCAATGATTATGGCTGAAGGAACGGCTGCATCGCCAATTATCTTTACAACTGTTGCAGATGAGATCGAATCAGGGCAAATTGAAAGTCCTAATATGGACCCAACACTGAATGGATTATGGGGAGGATTGATCGTTCTAGGTAATGCACCAATTTCTGCAGATGCACAGTCAGTTCAAATCGAAGGTATTCCTGCTTCAGACCAAAATGGTCTTTACGGTGGAACGGATGCTGCTGATAATTCAGGTGTAATTACATATATCTCTATCCGTCATGGTGGTGCAAACATTGGTGAAGGTAATGAGATTAATGGATTAACATTGGGAGGTGTTGGAAATGGAACAACAATTGAAAACGTTGAGATCGTTTCTAACCAAGATGATGGAATCGAATGGTTCGGTGGAACTGTTAACGTAACAAATGCGATTGTATGGAATACAGGAGATGATGCTATCGATACTGATCAAGCTTGGTCTGGTACGCTTGATAACTTTATCGTAGTGAACCCAGGAGATGAGTGTATGGAGCTTGACGGTCCTGAAGGAACAGGTACTGGAAGCCACACAATTCAAAACGGTTCTGTTTCAGCAGGAGGTGCAGATGGTCTTGTAGATCTTGATCCAAACTCTGATTTGACAATGAACAATGTATACTTCTTTGACTTAACAATGGGACAGGATTTTGATGAGTTACCTGATGCTACTGGTTCATTTACAGGTTCTGCTTTGGAAGCTACTATTCCTTCGGGAGATGCTGTAGCTGATTACTTCGCAGGAGGTTCTGATGCTTTTGTTACAGGTGTTGCTGCAGGAGCTAATACGGTAGGAGCTGATGCTAGTGTTTTAACAAGCTGGTCTTGGGCTGGTGTAAGTGGAGCACTTTCAGGATTCTAGTATATAATTAACAACAATAACAAAACCAGAACTCACACAATGTGAGTTCTGGTTTTAATAGTAAAAAGAAAACTTACGAAAAGATGCGCTTAAAAAGTTTAACATTTGTATTCGCAATGTCCATAATAACTGCTACATTATTTGGACAAAACGGAAACATTCGAGGGGGAGTCCTCGATGCAAGTACTGGAGAGTTTATCCCAGGTGTAAAAGTAATGGTGGAAAATCCGAAGAAAGGGGCTTACACAGATATTGATGGTCGCTTTGATATTGAGATCGCCGCAGGTACGTATAACCTTATTTTGACATATAGCTCTTATGATACTGTAAGAATTAGCGATGTGATTGTTGAAGCGGGAAAAGTAAACGTCCTTGACGATACTCCAATTGCAGAGTCAAACATTAAGAATTTTGAGGACGTTACGATTACAGCAACACGTAAAACTAATACGGATGTTGCGGTTCTTTCGTTGAAGAAGAAATCATCGAACATGATCGATGGTGTTTCTGCCGCAAGTATTCGCAAAAGTGGAGACTCAGATGCAGCCGCAGCTATGAAGAGAGTTCCTGGAGTATCACTTGCTGGAGGGAAATATGTTTATGTACGTGGTCTTGGAGATCGATACAATAAAACGGTTTTAAATGGGATGGATATTCCTGGATTAGATCCTGATCGTAATACAATCCAAATGGATATTTTCCCTACAAGTGTAATCGATAACTTGATCGTTAATAAATCTTTCGTTGCTAGTCTGCCTGCAGATTTTACAGGTGGTATAATTGATATTAAATTAAAAAGCTTCCCTACAGAAAAGATTCGCTCGTTCTCTATCGGAACTGCATATAACCCAAACTATCATTTAAGAAATGATTACCTTACTTATGAAGGTGGGAAATTGGATTTCTTAGGATTTGATGATGGTACTAGAGCAATTCCTGCTGAAAACAACCTTCCATTCTTTTCGGAAGTAGTTGGAGATCCAAATGGACAAGAGGCTCAACGATACAAGCAAGTCCTATCTCAGTTCAATCCAAACTTAGCAGCATTGAGATCTTCAAGTTTGATGGACTTATCTTTTGGAGCTACTGTGGGTAACCAGCATAAACTAGAGAATTATAAATTGGGATACAATGTTGTTCTTTCCTACAGTAATAGTACATCTTATTATGAAGATGCTTTTTACGGTCGATATGGTCTTTCAGCGGACCCTACAATTACAGAAATGGATGTTCGTGAACGTCAAGAAGGGGACTTTGGGGTGAACAATGTATTAGCAAGTGTGATGGGTGGAATCGCTCTTAAATCAAATACTGCAAAATATACCTTCAACATAATGCATCTTCAGAATGGCGAATCTAAAGCAGGTATATTCGATTTTTATAATGCTGACCAAGGAGCTATTTTTTATGGATTTCAGCATAACTTAGAATATAGTGAGCGCTCTTTAACAACTGCTCAGCTTACAGGTTCATACAATTTCCAAGAATCAGGATGGTCATGGGATTGGAGGTTGGCTCCAACATTATCTTCAATCGAAGATCCAGATATTCGTTTTACAAGATATGAGGATAGAGGAAGTTCTTACGAGATATCATCTGAGTCAGGATTCCCTGAAAGAATTTGGAGAGATCTTCAAGAGCGTAATCTCGCTGGTCAAGTGAATGCTAAAAAAGACTTCGAAATGTGGGGTAGAGAGGCTGATGTAAAATTTGGAAGTGCTTATACCTATAAAGATAGAGACTTTAACATACGTACATTTATGTTGAATATTCGTAACCTTGATTTAGAAGGAGATCCAGATGAGTTATTCCGTCAGGATAATTTATGGGGGAACACAGGAAGTGTAGCAACAGGAACTACATATGAGGCTGCTTTCTTTCCAAACAATCCAAACGAATTTAATGCTAACGTAACGAATATGGCTGGATATGTTTCAACGCAAATTAGCCCAATTCAAAACTTGAAAGCAATAGTTGGATTAAGATCAGAATATTATACACAAAGATATACAGGTCAAGATCAACTAGGAACGAACGTTTTGAACAACGATAAAGTACTTCAGAATCTTGGGCTTTTCCCTTCATTGAATCTTGTTTATGCAGTAAATGAAAATCAAAACGTAAGATTGGCATATGGTAAAACAACAGCGCGTCCTTCTTTCAAGGAGCTTTCTTATGCTGAGATTTTTGATCCTTTAACGGGGCGAACTTTCATCGGAGGTTTATTCAGAGATGCAGATGACGGACAGGGAATCGTTTATTGGGACGGTCAATTGGTAAGTACAGATATTCATAATTTCGATGCGCGTTGGGAGATTTTCCCTACACCATCTCAAATAATTTCTGTTAGCGCATTTTATAAGAAATTTATCAATCCAATAGAGGTGATTCAGTTTGCAACGCAGGCAGGAGCATTCCAGCCAAGAAATGTTGGTGATGGAGAAGTTGTTGGAGGAGAAATAGAAATTAGACAGTCGTTGAAATTCATTAGCGAGCGTCTTCAAAACTTCAATCTTGTAGTAAACTATACAATGACAAACTCAAGAATTGAGTTGAGTAGAACAGAATATGAAAGTAGAGTAGCAAATGCAAGAGAAGGACAGACTGTTGGAAAATACAGAGATATGGCCGGACAAGCTCCATATATTATAAATGGTGGTTTCATGTTCAACGGTGCAGAGGAAGGTTTCTTCAAAAACCTTGAAGCGGCATTGTTCTATAATATGCAAGGTCAGACGTTACAGTTCGCTGGAATCGTAGATAGACCTGATATTTATACCGTGCCATTTCACAGTTTAAATTTGAATGCATCGAAGAAGTTTGGAGAAGACGACAATATGAGGGTAGGACTTAAAATATCAAATCTTTTGAATGACAAGAGAGAGTCTGTTTATAAGTCTTTTGGAGCGGAGGATGAGTTCTTCCAGTCTTTAGGAATAGGAACTACTGTAAGCTTGAAATTCAGTATGAACTTTTAACTTAAGAGCGCATATCGTAAGTTAAATTAAAACGTCCGTCGTAGCAGCGGGCGTTTTTTCTTTTATAATAGTTCCTTAAAACTTGTGATTTTTTACATTTTTAGATTATTTTGTGAAAAATGAGAAACAAAAACTACATGCTCGCTTTAGTTATCCAATAAAACCGATTTGAAGCATGTGAAAATTAAGTCAAACTATGAAAAATATTTTAATACTCGGAGCTGGTTTATCTGCATCAACTTTAATACGATATTTACTGCAAAATGCTGAAGAGCAGGATTGGCACATAAAAATTGTAGATCAAAACAAGGCAGCAATTGAAAGTAAAATCAATGGTTCAACCCGCGCAACTGCTATGGTGTTTAATGCCCTAGATCCTGCGGAACGTCAACCAGAAATAGAAAAAGCAGATATTGTAATTAGTATGCTTCCAGCACGCTACCACCCAGATGTTGCTGAAGATTGTATTAAGTTTAAGAAAAATATGATTACACCTTCGTACGTGAGCCCAAGAATGAAAGAACTTAATCAAGAGGCTATTGATGCAGGCATTACAATCATGAATGAAATAGGTGTAGATCCTGGAATTGACCATATGAGTGCTATGCGCGTTATTGATGAAATCCGTGACTCTGGTGGTGAAATGCATATTTTCGAATCATTTTGTGGAGGTCTCGTAGCACCAGAGAGTGATGACAATCCTTGGAATTATAAATTTACATGGAACCCAAGAAATGTTGTGTTGGCAGGACAAGGTGGAGCGGCACAATTCATTCAGGAAGGTCGTTATAAATATATCCCTTACAACAAACTTTTCAGAAGAACAGAGATTATTGAAATGGAAGACTATGGGACTTTTGAAGGATATGCTAACCGTAATTCACTGATGTATCGTGAAGTTTATGGATTGGATGATATTCCTACTATTTACCGTGGAACATTGCGTAGAAAAGGATTCTCTAGAGCATGGGATGTATTTGTTCAACTGGGTGCTACTGACGACACTTATACTTTAGAAGGAAGTGAAGATATGACACCGCGTGATTTTATCAACTCTTTTTTACCATACAACGAGAATGATTCTGTAGAGCTGAAGTTGCGTCATTATATGAAGATTGATCTTGATGATACCTTGTGGGATAAACTGGTTTGGTTAGGAATCTTTGATAATTCAACAAAAATTGGTTTGAAGAATGCTACTCCCGCCCAAATGATGCAAAAAATCCTAGAGGAAAAATGGGCGTTGAGACCAGAAGATAAGGATATGATTGCAATGTATCATAAATTCGTTTACAAGATAGGGGATGAATTCAGAGAAATCACTTCTGAAATGGTAAGCATTGGTGAGGATCAAGTATATACCGCTATGAGTAACACAGTTGGACTGCCTTTAGGTATATGTGTGAAGAACATACTCAACGGTGATATTAACATTAAAGGTGTTCATGTGCCTACTATGAGAGAAGTATATAATCCAATTTTAGATGAGCTCGAAGATTACGGTATTAAATTCACTGAGAAACAAGTGAATCCACCTCGCCTCTATACCGAAGAGGAGTCTTGGAGATAGTCTAATTTATATTTGAAGAGCAAAGGGGTGGATTTTTTTCCATCCCTTTTTTTTGTTAAAGTATATTACCAATGCTTACTTGATAATCACCTGTAATACATAGGGTAATTCATTTGAATATTCTCTATTCGTGTTGTTGGACGTTGTTTTCCATTACTAAGTTCTTTTACGTTTTCGTAAACGTATTTTCTCATTTCGTCAACATCAATTTTAGTGTCTCCATTCAAATCAGCTTTACCAGTTTTAATCCCTTCCAACATACAATAGGTGAATAAACCGTTTTTCCATTGGTCACTTTCCATAGCAAATTCGGCACCACCCGCTGAAGAGATCACCGTAGCACCTGAACCCTGACGAATATCAGAGAATAGACTTTCCACCATTTCCCGTGAGTTTTCCAGACCAAAAGCTTCTTCTTCCTTGTATCCTGTAGCGACAGATCTAAACTTTATATCCCCATCATTCTCTGCGGGGGTAGTGTCTTTTTTGATTTCGTCTTTGTCAACTTCTCCACTGTGGCAAGTATCCATTATTAATAGTTTCTTAATAGCTTTTACTTGCGTAAGCAACAGCTCAATGCTTTCATAAGCCAGACCTTTCTCAGAAGGACTAGTAAAGTTCATATCATAGGTGCCGAAATAATAGTTGTAATCTTCATCCAGCACTCCGTGTCCAGCAATAAAAATAATAACTACATCATTGATCGTGGCTTCGCTCAAGAAACTTTCAAGTTTGGAGATGTTTTGCTTAGTAGCTTCTTCGTTCGTAAGTGCTTTAATGAAAATGTTCTTATAATTCTCTCCATTTTGCTTCATTTGGTTCACAAAATCACTAACGTCTTTGGTAGGGTAGGTCAGATTATATTTGTCGTCTTCGTATTCTGAAACACCAATTCCGATAACATATAGATTGCTCTTAAAAAGTGTTTTGGGTTCGTGAATTACTTTAAAGGATTCTTTTAATGAATACGCACCAGCAGCATTGATACTCATTACGGTCACTTTATTCATTCCTTGAATAAGTCCGATTGATATTTCTTTTTCAATGGAATGCAGATTTTTGTCTTTTAAAGAGATTCCTTCATTACCATAATATGGTACACCATTAAGATAAACTTGGATACGATCAAGTAATTCTACACTATCACTCGCTTTAACAGTAAATGTAATTTCATTGCGCTCACTGATATAGGGTAAATTATCTCTGTCGATATTGATTTCTGGAACAACGAAATTACCACTCAATTCATCCGCTTCGAAGCCCATTTTCTTAACTCTTTTTTGATAAATATATTTATATGCCCTTATCAGATTTTCTGGAGTTTTACCAATGATATTTGCAACGATATCAGGGCGATTGTATATTAAATCAAATTGCTCGAAGGGGTAGAGGCGATCGTCTATTTTAAATGCAATTCCTTGTAGCGCTTCCTTTGTGCCTGTATAGAAAAAGTCTTTATTGAAAATGATGTAATCATTTCCAGAAGCAGCTGTAAAGGTAGCCTCTACTCCACATATATCTGGATTCCAAAGTTTTAATGTTCCATCATTTGAGCAGGAATAAACACGATGTGTTCCTGGTTCAAAAACCACTTTGTTTACTCCATCAAGATGACCTTCAAATTTGCATATTAATTTACCTGTGCGTACCTCCCATAATTTAACAGAATTGTCAGCCTCCCAAACTGCATTATTTGTAGCGCCAGAAGCAATGTATTTTGAGTCGCTACTAAAATCGATACTATTGATAGCATTTTCGTGCGCAGTAAAACTGGTTATAGAATCGTATGTTTTAGCATCTCGAATGAAAATAGTTTTATCCCATGCAGAAGAAGCAAGATACTTTCCATCTGGACTAAATGCTACACCGCTCGTCATTGTAGTTTGCTCGGAGAGTGCCACCAATTCTTTTCCTTTATTCCAATCCCACACACGAACATGAGCATCGTAACCACAACTGGCTAATCGTTTGCTATCAGGACTGAAGCTTAAATCAAAAATACCACCCTGATGTGCTTGATAGGTTTTGATCAATTCTTGCTTTTGCAGGTCCCATACTCTGATCATGCCTTGATACCCAGCCCCCGCTAAATATCTGCCATTGGAACTTACAGTAAGTGTTTGCTGGACTTCATTTCCAGCCTCCATTTGGCCTTTAAAAGCGCCAGTTTCAATATCCCAAACTCCAATTTTTAATGTTCTACTTACTGCGTAAAGTTTTCCGTCTTTTCCGAACTGGCAAGGAAACATCCCGTCGAATGAGCGTTCAATCTTATTTTGTTTTAAGTTCCACACGCCTAGTTTTAATTTGCCGTTTGCAGCAACCAGATATTCCCCTTTTGGATCCACGGTCATGTTATGCATTTTACTGATCAGCGGTTGGAATTTTTTAAGAGGTTGAAGGTCTTTCAGATTGTAAAACACAATGTTTTTCATGTGTACGGTTGCCAGAATTTCGTTGCCGTGAAACACTTTGAAATGTGTTGGGCTAAAAGTTTCTTTGTCTTTGAGTGTGTTGAAGACCCCGGTTTCTAAGTTGAAAATCTGCAGTTTTTTACCGTGAATGGTAATATATACCAACTTATTTTCTTCGTCGAAGTGCACTCCCTGAATTTTCGATGAAACGGGAATACTCCATTTCTTTTCGCCAGTTTTTAGATCAAAAATATGAACGTTGTCATCGTTAAATCCACTGTAAAAATAGTTTCCTGATGCACTTACTTTAGAAGGACAAAAAGGGAAATTAAAATCATTGAACAGCGTCAAGGTTCTTTTCTCCTTCGTATCAATATCCAGGATGTGAAGCTTGCCTTTATGGTCTAGCAAAGTCAGTTCATTTGTGTTCGGAATTTTGTTCAAATGATAGGAGTACTGATCGCTTAGAACTTCACTTTCACTTTGATTTTGAAGTTTTACGCGTGACGGGTATCCATTCTGATTAATGTAGTACATCCAATTGCTGTCGTCAGAAAACCCCATGCCATTCGCATTGGCTTCCGCAGCAACTTCAATTATTAATTTATTGGTTACAAAGTTCCATACTTTAATGCTCCCGTGATTGACCAGTGCTGCGATTAATTTATTATCCGGTGTAAATTTCAGGCTATTGATGCGACCGTCATTTGGTCCAAGTGTAGTGAATTCTCGCGAAGATGGAATGTCCCATATTTTGACGATTTTACTATTGCTTCCTGTGGCCATCCAGCGTTCGTTAGGCGAAACATCTATTGAATTGATTTGATCGGTATGTCCTTGCGTTAAAACGACCTCAACTTCTTGAGAATATGCGAGAGGAGTAAGTAATAGCGTGAAGAATAATAAGTATTTCATCCCAAGATTTTTACTTCTTTAAAGATAGACATTCTTCTAAACAATGCATCCATGAATTTATGGGGTTAGCCGAACATCGACATAAAACTTGACTGCCGTAATCAAAAGTAAATAAACAAGAGAAGGTATGACCAGAAACTGCACGAGGATCAGCCCGAGTAATGCGCCGGTGAGTGAAATAAATATGGCTCTTCTTCTCGATAATATGAGTTTCTTCCAAGAGAAAACGCGATAAGCATTGCTTTTGACGAACATAGTATTGTACTGCTGGTAGTTTCCAAAGATCACAAGAGGAAGTAATATATAGCCTTGTGGAACTGGAAATCCTGGTTCTTCATAGGCTAGAAATGCTACGAATGCCTCCCAGAAATTTATTCCATTTTGTTGAAAGAAGATGAATACATGTGAAAGGAAGATTAATACAACTACAAGCAATGAATTGATCAACAGTTTGCTGTAACGTTGGTTAAAAGAATATCCGATATGCTGAAAGGTAATGATCTTATTGACTTTAAGATACGTGAAAACTTCAGTAGCAATGAGATCAATGAAATAGAAAAGTAGAATAAAGTAAAGACTCCATTCAAAGTAAAAGAAACCTAGTAAAGGAATCACAGCTTCACCAATTGCTTGAATTACTTTGAGTCGAGCTGGAGTCATGAACTAGTAACTTTTGCGTAATTCTTCGGCAGCATCTTTTGCAGGAGCATAGTTTTCATCAATCTTCAAGGCCCTAGAATAAGCTCTCCCTGCATCTGATTTGCGTCCTTGTTCAAAATATGTTTTTCCTAATTGGTACCAAGCATGAATATACTCAGGGTTAATCTCTAGCAACTTATTGTAATAGTATACAGCGCTATCCAGCTGGTGCTGATGATACTGTTTGATGTATGCCTGGTTGAAATACGTGATGTAGAAAGTACTGTCGATTTCTTCAATCTCACGATATCCATCAAGGGCTTTTTCATAGTTTTCTAAGTCTTGAAAGCTTTTCGCAATACCGTATTGAGCATTAAGGTTATTCGGTCTTAATTCTTTTGCGTTCTCATAGTATTCCAATGCTAATTCGTGGCGTCCCATGTCTGTCAATAACCAAGCGGTGTTCAGGTGCCCGAGGAAATAATCTTGATCTAACTGAACAGCTGTTTGATATGAAGAAAGCGCTAATTCTTTATTGTCAATGGTTTTATAGATAGACCCTTTTAATACATAGGCATCTCTGTAATTCTCATCAAGACGCAATGCATCATTGATGTATTTGATCGCCGTTTTGAAATCTCCAGTCAAAGAAAAAGTGTTTGCCAATTGAACTAGTGTTTCAGGATCTTTGGGTTTGATTGATAAAATATACTTGTAGTGTCTCTTAGCTCTTTCTATATCTGCTAAAGGAGCATTGGGTTTATTGATCAGTGTCCATGCATATAATTTTCGAGCTTCCAAATTTGTAGAGTCTATGACGAAAGCTTTCGCTCCTGCATTGAGCGCACACTTAAAGTTTAATTGCTCCTTACATATTTCTCCCTGACGAATCCAGAGTTCGATGTTCTCTGGGAACTGCTCAAGACTATCTGTGATTTGAACCATCAGGCTATCTTCATTTGCCGCTTCTTTTTCTGCTTCAAAGAATTGTGCTTTATCAGTTTTTTCCGGTTCGGCACAAGATGAAAATAATAAGGTTAACAATGGAATAAAAAAGATAATGCGATACATATGCAATTTGAATTGTTATTTGGTGATACAAAAATAAACAAATCAATAGAGTCTATTGTGACATTGATGCAAGGTGTTGCAACTATTGATTAATTGGCCATTAAGGTTTATGTGCTCTCAACATCTCGCGTTTACCTGGAGGGCCGGGTATTTTCTCAACTTCGAACCCTAAAGATTCAAGATCTCTTCTCACCTGACCTTTTGCGCAGTAGGTCACGAAAATACCTTTATTATCTAATGTGTCGTACATTTTAGATAACACATCAAGTGCCCATATTTCAGGTTGAACCCTTGGTCCAAATGCATCGAAATAGATGAGGTCATATTTACTTTCATTAGAATCAAAATCCTCCAGTTGGATCTTCATTTTCTGCAATGAAAAATCGGTTTCAATTTGAACTGATTCCTCCCATGGTGCATCGAAGAACTTTTGAAGAATATCTTTTGCAGCAGAGACTCCGGTCAAACTTCCGTAATCCAATGCATTGAATTCATCCTTCGAAATTGGAAATGCTTCGATTCCAGCATAATGAATCGTTTGATCTTTGTTCTGAGCTTCAATATAAGTGAGAATGGCATTGAGTCCAGATCCATAACCAACTTCAAGCACTCGAACATGATCTGAATCAATCTGTTTTAGACCGCTTTTTATAAATACATGCAACGCCTCTTGCAATGCACCATGTTTTGAGTGGTAATTCTCATTCCATTCGGGGATAAAAATGGTCTTTGAGCCATCTTTCGTTGTGATAATCTTTCGTTCCATACTCATCGTGTGTAAAACTAAATAAAAATTAGTCAATCTATGATGTTAAAGGTCTTGCTATTTGGCAGTGAACGAGCTAAAAAAGTTATTCACCATTTTTGAGTTTTACACATTGCAAGAATCAGACAATCATTTGTGCGGTATTGGGCACTGTTTTAAATATATTTGTAGCATGGATAAGGATGAACGTAAGGACAGTCGAGTAGGGGTAAGTCGCAGTAAAAGACAGGCAAAAACCCCTATGGATATAGGTCGTGTGCCACCTCAGGCAAAGGATCTCGAAGAAGCTGTTTTGGGTGCAATGATGATTGATGGTGGAGCAGTGAATGATGCTATCGATATTTTGCGTACACCTGATGCGTTCTATGATCCTAAGCATAAACTAATTTTTGAAGCGATTGCTGAATTATACAGTACATCAACTCCTATTGATCTTTTGACAGTAACTGAAGAGTTACGTAAGATGGGGAAGCTCGAAGTTGCTGGCGGTCCTTATTATTTATCTTCTTTGACGAACAAAGTGGCTTCTGCTGCTCACGTAGAATACCATAGTAGAATCATTATTGAAAAGTTCATTCAACGGGAGATTATTACGATGTCGAGTGAGATTTTGAAAGAAGCTTACGATGAGACTAAGGATGTATTTAATGTTCTTTCTAAAGCAGAGGAGGATCTTTTTGCTATTGCGCAGAGCAATATGAAAAAGAGCTACGATACAATGCAAACTGCAATGAAAGGGGCTATAGAGGAAATCGAAAATGCTCGAAAGAACACGGATGGTGTTTCTGGAGTTCCTACTGGTTTTAAGGCATTGGATCGAATGACATCGGGTTGGCAGCGTTCGGATATGATTGTAATTGCTGCAAGACCTGCGATGGGAAAAACAGCCTTTGTACTTTCCATGGCTAGAAATACAGCTGTGGATTATAACATGGGTGTAGCGATCTTCTCTTTGGAGATGTCTAGTGTACAGTTGATCAAACGTTTGATTTCAGCAGAGGCACAAATTGATGCTGAAAAATTAAGAAAAGGTAATATTGCCGATCATGAGTTTCAGCAGATTCATACACGAATCTCTAAACTTTCGAAGGCGCCTATATTTATAGATGATACTCCAGGTATCTCGATTTTTGAGTTGAGAGCGAAGTGTCGTCGTATGAAACAAAAGCATGACATTCAAGTTGTGATTATTGATTACTTGCAGTTGATGACTGCAGGAACGAATAAGAATTCAGGTAACCGAGAGCAAGAGATCTCTCAGATCTCGCGTTCAATCAAAGAGATCGCAAAAGAATTGAATATTCCTGTGATTGCACTTTCGCAGTTAAGTCGTTCGGTGGAACAAAGAGGTGGAGATAAACGACCAGTTCTTTCCGATCTTCGTGAATCTGGGGCGATTGAGCAGGATGCCGATATTGTTTCGTTCATTTATCGTCCTGAATACTATGGTTTGATGGAGGATGAACAAGGACCAACAGCAGGAATGGGAGATATCATTGTTGCAAAGCACCGTAACGGATCCACAGATACAGTTCGATTACGTTTCGTAGGGAAATATGCGAAATTTGATAATGTTGAATCATTTGATGGCGGCCTTGATGATGGGCATGAACCTGCTCCACTTAATCCTAATCGCGACTTTGAATCAGGTGGTGAAGAAAATGTCATGATTCGTTCCAGTAAAATGGATGACTTCAACGATGATGATTTTGATGTTTCAAGCAATGAAGTTGAAGATACTCCGTTCTAATTAGGGAATAGGTTTTCAATCTAAAAATATAAGATCTATGCGTAATTATTTATTGCTTACAAGTATTAGTTTGTTAATCACGCTGCAAAGTTTTGCAGGCAAGATTCTCGTGCCCATGGATGATACACAGACAAACCACCTGAAGGCTTATGGAATATCTTATTTCGTTCTTGAAAATGGTGTGACAATGGAATGGTTGCTCAATTACCGAGGAGGTTCATTCTTACTTCCGCAATTAGGTTCAATTGAAGACGAGCTCGTAATTCGTGGAGTGAGTTATGAAGTTTTGGCTGATGGTCAAGTAAATAATATCAAAAGGAAGATCTCATCTCCAGAAGTGAATCAGGAAGTTGTTCAATTGGAAGTCGCACCGAAGATTGCTGTTTACACCCCAGACGGCAAGCAGCCTTGGGATGATGCGGTAACGCTTGTAATGGAGTATGCTGAAATACCTTACGATAAAGTCTATGACTCTACGGTTGTTTCCGGTGGATTAGCGGAGTATGACTGGTTACATTTGCATCATGAAGATTTTACTGGGCAGTATGGTAAGTTTTATGCTGCATATAGAAATGCTCCTTGGTATAGAGAGCAGGTAGCGACATTAGAAGCGAGTGCGGAAAGTCTAGGGTTCAGTAAGGTTTCAGATATGAAGTTAGCTGTTGCGCAATCAATTAAAAACTATGTTGTAGCAGGAGGCTTCCTTTTTACAATGTGCAGTGGTACTGATAGTTTTGATATCGCACTGGCGGCTCACAAAACAGATATTGTTGAACAGATGTTTGACGGGGACGGGATGGATCCGAACTATCAGTCAAAAATGGATTTCTCTAGTTCTTTTGCTTTCGAAGATTATTCAATTGTAGAGAATCCATACGAATATGAATATTCGACTATTGATGGAACGAAAAGACATAGAGCTATGAATGAGAGGAATGACGCATTCACTTTGTTTGAATTTTCAGCAAAGTGGGATGTTGTTCCGACAATGCTTACACAGTGTCACAAACAAGTCGTTAAAGATTTTTACGGTCAAACGACTGACTTTGTAAAAGAATATGTAAAACCTTCAGTAACCATAATGGGGGAGTCAAAATCCTTGGGAACAGTGAAATATATTCATGGCGAAATGGGGAATGGTACTTGGACATTTTATGGTGGTCATGATCCAGAAGATTATCAGCACCGAGTTGGTGATCCTCATACAGATCTTAGTCTCCATCCAAACTCCGCTGGATACAGATTGATATTGAATAATGTCCTTTTTCCCGCAGCTAAAAAGAAAAAACGGAAGACGTAAGAAAGTATGTTTTATTATCTCCTCAACAAGGAATATCGACTTCCTTTCCTCATAATTATTGTATTTGGCTTATCACTTTATTGGGTAGATAGTATTAGTGAGTGGCTCGTTTCTAATTTTACAGGGATTGAATTCACCTATTATCAGCCTGCACACCTCAAATTAATATACATTCTACTTGGGGTGGTTTTCATTGGTTTAACTTCTGCGGTCAATTCAAACGAAAATACTGATCTTGATGAAATTCGATCAAATTATTTAAAATGGGTGGGTTTGATGATTGTGTTTTTCCTTATTGGAGAGGGAATCCATGTATTAACAGTAAGTGAAGTACTGATTGAGAAAAAGAGTATGATGGAATTAGAACAGAATATTTGGCTCTACAATATAGCCGACTACCTTCTTGTGACGGGGTTTAGTATCGGAGGATTATTATATGCTAAACCATTAATTCATCAAAATTGAATAATGAATTGCTGAAATTCAGTGCCTTTTTCCAGTTCCATCTTTTGAGCAATACGATATCGCTTTTTGAAAACACTTTCGTGGGAAATCTGCAAGAAGTTTGCGATATCTTTATAGGATATATTAATACGGACAAGGGAGCAGAATTCAAGGTCTTTCTGCGTTAGTTTAGGATAAGCTTTCGAAAGTCTTGGGATAAATTCAGGATCGGTTTCCTTAAAGCGTGCTATAAAAGAATCCCAACTCTTATTCACTGTGATCAATGATTTTAGTTGCTTTCCAACATGCTCGCTATCTCCCGACTTTTCTGACTCTTTGATTAAGTTATCAATTTTTTCATTTACGTTAGCGACCTCTAAAGAATACCCGAGCAACTCAGTCTTTTGTTTTTCGATTAGCTGCTCTTTTAATTGAATGTTTTCTTGTTCAAACTTTAATTTTTGATCGAGGTCATTCGACCTCTCCTTTTCAAGCGATAAAATCCTTTTCTGGTAATTAGTGCGTGTCAGCAATATGATAATAATGAATACAATCATCACAAATAATACGATGATACTTAATGATAATATCGAAATGCTTTCTTCTTTTTCTTCAATAGTATTATTCAGTTCTCTATTCTCTCTTTCCCTTTCGTTTACCCTGTAAAGTGCCTGTATGTCGTCAACTAAATCCTTTTTGTTTTTATAATAGGAAGAATCTTTTAAAATGTGCGACTGCTTAGAAGCTTTGCACGCTTTGTCATATTTTTGGCTAAAAGCGTAAGCCTCAGATAAAACCTCTAAGTACGAGTACTGATATTCTATATTTGCATTTTCATAAAAAGGTTCTGTGTCAAGAATTAATTGATCAATTCTATTTTGATTTTCTTGAATTATTAGTAGACTCAAAAACTCTCGAGCAATTAAGAGAGTTCTGGAAGAACCGCTTTTGTAAGCTGACGAAATCGCTTTTTCATAAGCACTTTTTGATTTCTGGTATCGCTTAAGATTCTTTAGGGCATCTCCTTTTACTCCGTATGCAGCTGCAAGTAAGCGATCGTTTTTGAAGGGTTTAAGTCCCTCTATGCTTTCGTTTATGGTTTCAAGCGCTTTGTTATAATCATTTTTGTACTGATAACAGTCAGCCACATTTATAAGCGTGAGATAATAGTTATCCATTCTTTTCGCTTCCTTGAAATTCTCAAGTGTTTTTTCATAGATTTCTAATGCGAAATCTAATTTTTCTTGTTTTAGATAAGAATTTGCTAAACGCTGTAATATGACTCCCAGTTCTATTTTGCTACCGTCATACTTTTCATAAATTTCTATAGCCTCCGTAAGATGTTTAACTGCTTTTTCGTGTTGTAAAGTTAGGTTGAAAATACCCCCCAGTTCACCTTGCACTTTAGCATATCCAAGACTATCATTCTCATTCAAGTATAGGGATTTTAAATCCTCAAATATCAGCCTGGACTCGTTATATTCACCATTGTTTCTGTATGCAGTACCGATATTGGATAGAATACCAAACTTTCTGTACTTGTTGTTTCCATTTGTTTTAAGTGCTTTTTGAAAAATTACAATTGATGAATCGAGTTCCCCAATAAGATTGAGATATGTACCGAAAAGATTATAAGTTAATGCTTCGGTTGTGTCTGCCATTTCACCTGTCCGTTTTAACAGGTCTTCAATTTGATTTTCTGCCTTATCTATATTGATATATAAATAGCTGTAAATGCTATCTTGTGCATCCCTGAAAGCTTTTTGTGATGCTATAGTTTGGGAAAAACTCAGAGTCACAGAGAGCAGACTAATGAATAGTATCAGATAAGAAAGCTTCATGAAAAGAGAGAATAGTTAGCTAAAAGAGCCAAATCTAATAAAATTTCTTCTTTTTTGGTTGTGTCGCGACGAAATCTTTCAAGTATCTGGGTTCAAAGTAGGCAACATCAACAAAATCTTCTTGCTCATACATTTCATGCGCAATTTTCACTTGTCCACGAACTGATGACTTAATAGAGTTGTCAAATACTATTGAATCGCCTGCCCAAATCTCTTGGCATTTCTCAGCTCCATCACCGCAAGCCACAAATGGTTTAAATTCATCATAAGTAGTCGATTCCAGTTCGTCCGCAGCAAGTGGTTTTATAGTGTTGTCCTTTTCATCCGTAATTTTTGAGAAGACCTCCATCCTACGAGCATCAATCATAGCACATATGCTTTTTCCAGGATATTTATTTCTAGCTTGGTCAATAATTCCATCTAAGGTATCAATCGCGATTAATGGTAGGTCCGTTGCGTAGCATAAACCTTTTGCGGTAGAAACACCAATGCGAAGTCCAGTGTACGACCCTGGTCCACTAGTGACTGCAATTGCGGACAGATCAGAAAACTCAAAATTACTTGCATTCATAATCTTTTCAATAAGGACTGTCAACCGTTCGGCATGAATGTATTTAGAAGAAGACTCTTCCTCAATAGCAATCAACTTCCCATCCTGAGAAATTCCTACAGAACAAACTTTAGTTGCAGTCTCTATATGCAGTATACGAACCATAACAACAAATTTACTGAATTCATGTGGTTCGCGACATATTTAATCTAAGTCTTTATTTATGATTGATTAATTCGCACTATTGACATCTAATTACTACTTTTGGGAGTTCAATTTTAAAATAATAAGACATGTCATATTTATTCACATCTGAATCTGTGTCTGAGGGACATCCTGATAAAGTAGCAGATCAGATCTCTGATGCATTAATTGATCACTTTTTAGCTTTTGATCCTGATTCTAAGGTTGCATGCGAAACACTTGTAACTACAGGGTTAGTTACGTTGGCAGGAGAGGTAAAGTCAAATATATATTTGGACGTTCAGCAAATCGCTCGAGATGTTATCGCTAAAATAGGCTATACTAAAAGTGAGTATCAATTTGATGCTAAATCATGTGGGATCATTTCTGCTATTCATGAGCAGTCTCAAGATATAAACCGTGGTGTTGATCGTGGTGCTCCAGAAGAACAAGGTGCAGGAGACCAAGGAATGATGTTCGGATATGCAACAAATGAGACGGACGATTATATGCCATTGGCTTTAGATCTTTCTCATAGACTTTTAATGGAGTTGGCGGAACTGAGAAGGGAAGAAAATGAGATTAAGTACTTGCGTCCGGATGCTAAAGCACAAGTTACGATCGAATATAGTGACGACAATAAACCTCAGCGAATTGATGCGATTGTTGTTTCCACACAGCATGATGATTTCGATGAGGATGAGAAAGTGGTATTAGATAAAATAAAAAAGGATATCCGAGAAATTTTGATCCCTCGTGTGATCAAAAAATTGAATAATCCTGAGATAGAAAAGCTTTTTAATGATGATATTAAGTATCATATTAACCCAACGGGCAAATTTGTGATTGGAGGACCTCACGGTGATTCTGGTTTGACAGGTCGTAAGATTATCGTAGATACATACGGTGGTAAAGGAGCTCACGGAGGTGGTGCATTTTCTGGTAAAGACCCTTCTAAGGTAGATCGTTCAGGTGCCTACGCTACGCGTCACATTGCGAAGAATATGGTCGCTGCTGGTTTGTGTGATGAGATACTTGTTCAGGTTTCTTACGCTATTGGTGTAGTAGAACCTATGGGACTCTATATAAATACCTACGGTACTTCAAAAGTAGATCTTTCTGATGGAGAGATTGCTGAGAAGATTAGTGAGTTGTTTGATATGCGTCCTGCTGCGATTGAGAAAAGACTTAAATTGAGAAACCCTATTTATAGTCCTTCTGCTGCTTATGGTCACATGGGAAGAAAGCCATACACAGATACTGTGACTTTCAAGAATGCTGGTCAGGAAGCGAAAAGAGAAGTTGAATTCTTTACGTGGGAAAAATTAGATTACGTTGATAAGATCAAGCAGGCTTTTGGTCTATAAGATCTATTTATATTATTGAATTGAGGGAGTACATTTGTACTCCCTTTTTTTATTCGTATAAAAGTTCGAATACACTTTTATAAGCGCCGTTGGATTCAGCATAGTCAATGAAAGACTGATAGAAATTGTCACCAGCCAGCGTGACAGAGTCACCAATTATATAAAGCATAGAAGAGGAACGTGTTAGCGCTACATTCATTCTACGGTAATCCGACAAAAAACCAATCTTTCCTTCTTCGTTATTTCTCACGAGGGAAATAATGATCACATCGTCTTCTTGTCCTTGAAATCCATCTATAGTCATGCACTTTATTCCTTCCGGCAGTTCTTTCTTTGCTGCTCTCACCTGTGCTGAGTAAGGCGAAATAAATGTTGCGCTATTTATGTTGTTTTGAAGGATGATTTTTTGGGCGATTTGAAGTTCCTCAGGGTTATGTCTGCTTCCTTGCTCACTTACTTCTTCCTTATAACCTGCTCCAGCTGTGTCATAAAACAGTAAGTGTTGTCCCTCATCCTTCTTGAATGACTTTACCATTCCTTTATAGAAATAGTTCGATGAGAATGTCGCAATCTGAGGAGGCATTCTATATTGAATAGAAAGTAATGCATCCGGAGTACCATCTAATAAGGCCTCTTCTAAGATTGACTTTGCGAGACCTTCTTTTTCTGCTTTTCTATCAATTACAGTTGGAGGTAACTGAAATTGATCTCCGCATAAGATTACTTTTTCTGCATTATCCATGACTAAAAATCCCATAGGGATCAAGCATTGTCCTGCTTCATCAATTAAGGCAACATCGAAATTGATATCCGAAATCAATCCATCACAAAGTCCAATGGGCGTTCCTAAGATGACATCCGCATTTTTTATATGTTTAGACAGATGATAATGCGTTAGTTCTCGTATCTCTTTTTTAATCGCTCTTGCTTCTTTTCTCCAGAGCTTTCTATTTTCGCGGTCTTCTTTTGTGAAATTTCGTTTGAACTGTTCCGCTTTCTTTTGTAGCTCATTTGCTTGTGCACGAAGTTTTTTGAACTCTTTTTGATAATTAGGAGCGGATATTATTCCTTCAGGCGTCTTTGGCCATAGGGCATTATCCACTTTTGCAGTATTTCCTAGACGTACAATGTTTAATCCATTCTGAATTAGTCGTTTGGCTAAATTATCAACCGCAGCATTACTTGGGGCAGAAGCAACGACTTTTCTATTGATTTTAACATGTTGATGGATAGCTTCAACTAATGTTGTTGTTTTACCTGTGCCTGGAGGTCCTTGTATGGATACAACTCTACCTTCACCCAAAGTCAATCTTACTGAATGCTTTTGAGAGTTATTTAATTTTTTATTCCTGAATTCTAGATCATTTTGACAATCAGAAGGCTTTGATTCTGAATAGATTGAGTGTAAATGATCACCTAGTTCATTGGTAGTGCCTTTTATCAGACTATTTAGTATCCCTTTCATATATTTGAATGACTTCTCATCCACTTGGGGCCGTATGCCTACTTTTTCCTCAGAAACCCATAAGGGAATATCTTCGGTGTTTAAAGATAGTTCGATATCCTGATCGTTTATTGAGCGTATAGAAGCACTGCATTGCTCATTATTTTCGCTAAAGAGAATAACAGGTGATCCTTGAGAGAAAATGCGGGTGTCGTAATTATTCGGATAAGAAAGATGTAATTCTGGATAGCTGTCGAAACTAAAAGTATGTTTGTTTATTTTTAATGGGAACATTACTTCACCAGTTTGCCTCAACTCTTTCATGGAAGAGGTGTTTACTTCCCATCTTTCATACTGGCTGGATTTCTCTAATTCTATAAGTTCAATAAGTTCTTTTGCCCGATGTGTAATATGATCCATTTTTGATTTTTCTTAATAGAATTGCATTGTGATGAATATAATTCAACATTTATTGAATGAAACTGTTAACCCTTTCTAAACCTTAAAAATATTCAAAGTTACCAGTTCCTAATCCTTAAAAGTTATTATTTTTAACGGTATAAGCGATGCGCACCAATGTTATAGTATTTAGCAATACGCTTATCTAACTCATATTGAATGACGAATACTTTTATAATCACAATCTGTTGTTTGTTGATCCTGGCTTATGTTTTTGATCTAACGGCATCGAAAACAAAAATTCCTTCCGTTATTCTTTTGCTTTTCTTAGGCTGGGGAATGAAACAGTTAACCGAAGTTTTTCATATTTCTGTTCCGGATTTACAGGGGTTATTGCCTATTCTGGGCACAATAGGGCTTATTGTCATTGTTCTGGAAGGCTCCTTAGAGTTGGAGCTAAATCGATCGAAATTCCCATTGATCCGTAAGTCTATTATTGTAGCAGTCATCCCTATGATGATATTAGGCTTTCTCTTGGCAGGCGCTTTCTATTATTATATGGGACATGATGGTGATCCAAGTACGATTCCAGATTTCAGGAAGAGTTTAATAGGTGCTATACCGCTTTGTGTTATCAGTAGTGCCATTGCCATACCTAGCGCGGTCAATCTAAGTAAGAGAAATAAAGAATTCGTTACCTACGAAAGTAGTTTGTCTGATATCCTTGGGGTGTTGTTTTTTGACTTTGTTTTCAGGAATGTAACGATTGACTTCCATTCTTTTTGGATTTTCCTTGTGCAAATCTTGATCATCGCAGTGATATCATTTATTGCTACAGTTGGACTATCTTTTTTACTTGGTAAAATAGACCATCAAATCAAATTTATACCAATAATTATATTGACGATCCTAATCTATGCAATTTCTAAAATGTATCACTTACCTGCACTCATTTTTATAATGTTGTTCGGTTTGTTCATTGGAAATCTTGACGAGTTGAAACGGTTCAAGATTATTGAACGGTTCAAACCTCAGAAATTAGATACTGAGGTACATAAATTCCATGAAATACTTATCGAAGGTACTTTTCTAATACGAGCGCTTTTCTTCTTGTTATTCGGATTCTTGATTGATAATAGTGAACTTTTAAATTCAAAGACTTTCTTTTGGGCCCTTGGAATTGTAGGTGCCATATTTTTGTTGAGGTTTGTCCAGTTAAAGTTTGCAAAGCTACCAGCTATGCCTCTTATGTTTGTAGCTCCAAGAGGCTTGATAACGATCTTGTTATTCTTATACATTAGTGAAGAAGATAAGATAGACCTAGTAAACAAGCCTTTGGTTATTCAGGTCATTTTACTCTCGGTTTTTATAATGATGTTGGGTTTAATGTTTAATAAGAATAAGGATGAGAAGTTCACGGGCAAGGAAGCAAGTGATCTTGGATTTAAGCATCTATCGAGAGAATTAAGTGGAGTTGCTCATAAGTCTCAGCATAATATATCTGCCGAAAAGATTAAAAATATAAGCAAAGATGACGATGCCACGATTCAAAAAATCAGTGATGAGAAGCATGACTCAAGCGCGGACGACGAAGTAAATGATTCCTCTGATGAGAAGAACGATTAATGAGTTTTAATAGCAATAAAAAAAGCTCCAGGACCTCCTGGAGCTTTTTTTATTCAAATATTAATAATTCTAGTTCATAAATAGCTTTATCGACTTTGAAACCTCTTGTTTTACGTTTTTACGATCGACAATATAGTCAAGGAATCCATGATCCAAAACGAATTCTGAACGCTGGAATCCAGGAGGCAGATCTCTACCAATTGTTTCTCTTACAACGCGAGGGCCGGCAAATGCAATCAAGGCATCAGGCTCTGCGATATTAATATCTCCCAGCATTGCAAATGAAGCAGTTACACCACCTGTGGTTGGATCTGTTAAGAATGAAATATATGGCAGTTTTTGCTCAGATAATTGATTCAGCTTTGCACTAACTTTAGCCATTTGCATTAGTGAAAGCCCCGCTTCCATCATTCGTGCTCCACCTGACTTAGAGATAATCATAAATGGGGACTTCAGCTTTATTGCTTTATCGATTGCTCGAGCAATTTTTTCACCCATTACAGATCCTAAAGAACCTCCAATAAAGGCAAAATCCATACACGCAATAACTGTCTTTTGACCATCAATCTCGCCATATGCCGTTCTAATGGCATCTTGAAGTCCTGTCTTCTTTTGAGTACTTTTCACTCGATCAACGTACTTTTTTGTGTCCTCAAATTCTAAGGGATCACCTGAGCCTAATTTTTTATCTAGCTCTTTGTATTTTCCTTCATCAAAGAAGAGTTGTAGGTATTGTTCTGAACCTAATCTTTCGTGATAACTGCATCGTTCACATACGAAAAAATTCTTCATGTGATCTTCAGAAGTAACAACTGTCTGACACTTTGGACATTTATACCAAAGTCCTTCAGGAGTCTCTTTTTTATCTTTCGTTGAGGTTTGTATTCCCTCAGTTTTTCTCTTAAACCAACCCATAGTTAATTATTTTGTAGGCACACAATAAGTGCACAAAGCTACCAATTATAAAGTGTCAATATTATTTAGATCTTCAAAAGACTTAGATAGTCTCTTAACAAAGGAAAGTTCACCTTCTCGAAGCCATTTTCGAGGGTCATAATATTTCTTATTCGGCTCATCGGGCCCATCTGGATTTCCGATTTGAGTCTTTAGATAGTCGATCTTTTCAGTGATATAGTCTCTCACTCCTTCGTTGAATGCATATTGAAGATCAGTATCTAGGTTCATTTTAATTACACCATATCCAATCGCCTCTCTAATTTCCTCAACAGTTGAACCAGACCCCCCATGGAATACAAAGTCAACAGGGTTCTTTCCAGTATTGTATTTTGTTTCAATGTAGTCTTGAGAGTTTTTCAAAATTTCAGGTGTTAACTGAACGTTACCAGGACGGTATACACCATGTACATTTCCAAAAGCAGCCGCAATTGTAAATTGATCACTTATCTTATTAAGTTCCTCATAAGCATATGCTACCTCTTCAGGTTGTGTATACAGTTTTGAGTTGTCTATGTCAGTATTGTCAACACCGTCTTCTTCCCCTCCTGTAATTCCTAATTCGATCTCCAATGTCATACCCATTTTGCTCATGCGCTCAAGGTATTTTTTACACGTCTCAATATTCTCTTCAAGTGGCTCTTCGGAAAGATCGATCATGTGAGAGCTGAAAAGTGGCTTCCCGGTTCTATTGAATTCTTCTTCACTCGCATCAAGAAGACCATCGATCCATGGTAACAGCTTTTTAGCACAATGATCAGTATGTAAAATCACAGTAGCACCATATAAATCAGCTAATTGATGAACATGTCTTGCCCCAGTAATTGAACCGGCAATAGCAGCTTGTTGATTTTCATTAGATAGGGACTTCCCTGCATTGAAGTATCCGCCGCCGTTAGAGAATT
>CBFHJL010000008.1:0-45705 GCA_965656195.1 Brumimicrobium sp.
CTGGCGACCAATTATAATACTGGTCGCCATCAGAATAAGAATAGTTCATTTCTCTTGGCAAAATAGTTGTTATCTTATCAGAAGCAAGTTCTATGATTTTAACTTCAGTTCTTTCAGACAAAAAAGCCACTCTCTTACCGTCGGGGCTGTATTTTGGCAGAAAGTTCTCATTCGTATCTGAGACGATGGTTTTTTCATTCAGCACTGTAGCGTTAAAAAAGAAATCTTCATCATCATGTTTTATTGAGGAACTGTAAACCCCCCAGTGACCATTCTTTTCTGCGGCATAAACAATAGATCTTCCATCAGGCGAAAAGCTGGCGCTTCTCTCCTGATAAGGAGTGTTTGTGATTCGTTTTGTTATTCCCGACTCAAGACTTGCCACAAAAACATCTCCTCTTAGTACAAAGCATATCTCTTCTTCACTTGAAGAAATATCAAATTCTGAAACGCCAGAGCGCTTATCCAATATAGAGTAGGACTTGTTTCTATTTCCTGTTTCGATAGATATATCTAGTTTTGAAGGTTCTCCTCCTCGGTTCAAAACATAAACTTCACCATGATAATTAAAACATAGCTTTTCATTTATGCTCATTGAAAGATGACGAACAGGATGGTCCTTAAAGAAAGTAACTTGTTCACTCATTTGAGACGGAATAGAGTACTTCCATACATTGAAGGTCCCTGACTCCTCGCTCAAATAATAAAATGATTTGCCATCAATCCACACGGGATCTCGATCTTCTCCTGGACGTTTAATCAATTGTGAATACGCATTTTTCTCTGGATCATAAAGCCAGATATCCCTAGTGACAGAAGATGTATGGTGTTTTCTAAATTCGTTTTCATATCCTTTTTTATCTTGATATAACCATTTACCCGTTTTCAGATTTATATTCATCTCCTCCATTGGGACGGACGTAATCTGAACTGGTTCACTACCATTTATAGAAACACTGTAAGCTTCTGGAAGTCCTCTATATGGAAAGTATACACTCTCCGCATTATCGAGTCTTGTTGAACTAAATATAACAGATTGTCCATCCGAGGAAAAGGAATAAGGATAATCACTTGAAGAATGATACGTAAGTCTCTTCAAATTACTTCCGTCACTATTCATTATAAAAACATCATAGTTTCCATACCGATCAGAAGCAAAAGCTATCTTATTCCCGTCAGGAGACCAAACAGGCATAAAGTCTCTTCCCTCAAATTGAGTCAATGGAATAGCTGTGCCTCCCTCTGCCTTAACTTTATAGAGGTCTGCCTGATAAGAAAACAGTATATAATCTCCATTAGGAGATATACTTGTATACCTCATCCACAGCGGTTGAGCAATCACAGCAAAAGAACTAAAACATATAAACATGAATACAACTATCTTCATAATCATCGATTTTCTTAAACCTACTAAAATACTGATTGTTTTCAACATTTCACACCTACCGGATTTCAAGCATAGATTGTTGTACGAGTAATTTTAATTATTTTCGTTAGATACGTTAATTCTGTCAAGGACATATAATTGAATAATTACAACTCGTTTTCTATGATTAAAAAAACATTCCTTTTATCTTGTCTAATTCTTTTATCTGTTGCGGTAATCGCTCAAAAAAAAGCAATAGACCACACTGTTTATAACGATTGGAAGTCTTTGAGTAGCTCGAAGGTTTCAGATAATGGAAAGTACGTGAGTTTCGAAATCAATCCTCATAGAGGAGATGGTTTTTTGCATTGGGCCAACACAAAAACAAATCAACACGACTCAATTTCGAGAGGTAATAATGCTCGTTTTAGTCATGATTCTGACGTTTTACTTTTTACTATCGAACCCGGCTTTGACACCATTAGAAAACTTAAGTTAGAGAAAGTAAAGAAGGAGAAATGGGTTAAAGACACTTTAGGTATATTGTTTCTTCAAAATGACAGCTTAAAGAAAATCTCAAATCTAATCGATTTCAAAGTGCCTGAGCAAGGGTCTTTCTTTGCGTATAGAATACTGTCAGACTCTATTAAATCAATTGAAAAAAAGAAGAAAAAATGTAAACTCTTCGGGAAGAAAACAGATGAGGTCCCGCTGACAAGTAAAGGAGAGACATTATTCATTGAAAATCTTTTAAATGGTACGTCTAAAACGATTGAAAATGTTGTCAAATATGACTTCACTGAAAATGGTAAAACACTGAGTATAATAACGCATCTTTCAATTGAAAAAGCGGATAGCTTTAGTATACATCTTCTTGATTTATCTTCTTTAGAATTAAGCACGCATGATGAATACTTCACTGAGATATCATCAATGAACTTTAGTGAAAAAGGGAACTTGTTTGCTTTTATTGCTTCATCTGATACAAGTGAAAACAAAGTGAATTCACTTTACTTATGGCCAAAAGACGAAGACATGGCTTCACGTATTGTTCATTCTGAGCGCAGTGACCTCGCAACCCCTATGAATGTTAGCGCAAACTTCACACCTAGATTTTCTAATAATGAAAAGCGTTTGTTCTTGGGGTTAGAGGATCTTCCTGAAGAAGAAGTGGAAGACAGTCTTTTGGAAAGTGAAAAAGCCAAGTTAGATGTGTGGCATTATAAAAACAATCGCCTACAACCACAACAGCTATTAGAAAAAAAGAGAGACAAAGAAGATAGCTATTACTCTATCCTGCATATAAAAGAGAATAAATTAATACAGTTAGAAGATGACACCCTAAGTGTTCGACTAATTGATAAAGGAGACGGAGGCTTTGCCATGGGCACAAGTAATGAAAGGTACGCACACAGCTATAACTGGTCATTTCCTTGGCCTAGTGATTATTATACTGTCAACCTTAACACGGGTGAGCGGAAACTAATCGGTCAAGAGGTTAACTACAGTCAAGGCATTTCGCCAGATGGAAAGTACTTTGTTTATTTTGTTAGTGATAGCAATAACTACTATTTTAAAAACACACTTTCTGGGGAAACGGATTGTATGACTTGCTTCATAAAAGATTCAATTGACTGGAAACGTGATATAAATGGTATGCCGCATAAAGCAGGCCCTATTGGTGTTTCAGGTTTCCTAAGCCCAACAGAAGTTGTTTTACATAGTAAATATGATATTTGGACGTATAATTTTACCGGGAGAAAGTTAGTCTCTTTAACAGAGCAAAAAGGTGCATATATGAATACTGAGCTTCGTCTGCGCAGATGGGATTATGATAGTACATATATTGATTTGAGTAAAACATATATCCACGCTATCAATCAAGAGACGATGGACGAGTCAATCTATAATTATGAAAAGCATGAAAATCACTCACACCTAACTCTTTTATACGAATCTAATCACAAAATTCTTGGATTAAGCAAAGCAGATAAAAGTGAAGAAGTTATTTTCAGACAAATGAACGTGACCGATTATCCGGATCTCTATCTCTCTAATTCAGAGTTTGACTCACCAAAAAAGATTTCGGTTACTAATCCTCAGCAAAGTGAATATATTTGGCCAACCGTCGAAAAAGTATCATGGACTTCATACGAAGGAAGAAAGCTAGACGGATTACTATATAAACCAGAAAATTTCGATAGCACTAAGAATTACCCAATGATAGTCTATTTCTATGAACTGTATACACAGCGAAAACACAATCACTATATACCAAAACCAACGGCATCCATAATTTATGCAACGGAGTATACATCTGCGGGATATATTGTTTTTATTCCAGATGTTCGATATACTCCTGGTCACCCAGCAAAAAGTGCATACGATTGTATCCTAAGTGGAACAGATCATGTTCTTGAGCTTTACCCAAATATCGATAGTACAAGAATGGGGCTTCAAGGACAGTCATGGGGAGGTTACCAAACTGCTCAGTTAGTAACGATGACAGACCGTTACGCAGCTGGAATGGCTGGAGCACCAGTAAGCAACATGTTCTCTGCTTATGGTGGGATTCGTTGGGGTTCTGGACTAAATCGAGCGTTTCAATACGAAAGAACACAAAGTAGAATTGGAAAAACAATTTGGGAGGCTCCTGAATTATATAGAGAGAACTCTCCATTATTTGGGGTTCCAAACATTAATACGCCGCTTTTGATCATGCATAATGATGGTGATGGAGCTGTGCCGTGGTACCAAGGAATTGAAATGTTTACTGCAATGAAAAGGTTAAATAAACCGGTGTGGATGCTAAACTATAATGGAGATCAACACAACCTAATGAAGAATGCGAACAGAATGGATCTCAGTATAAGAATGAGACAGTTCTTTGATTATTACCTTCAAGGCAAACCTGCTCCTGAATGGTTAATTGATGGTATTCCTGCCACCGAAAAAGGTGATAATTACGGATTAGAAGAATATGAAGAAGATTGATTAATTCTACTTCGTCTCAATTGTAGCTTTCCATTATCTTTGACATCCAGAAAGAAAATTTTTCAATGGAGAAACAGCAATATACAATTACAGCAGCTTTGCCCTATGCTAATGGGCCATTGCACTTGGGGCACGTAGCAGGAGTTTATCTTCCTGCAGATATATTTGTTCGATTTTTACGCCACAAAGAACATGATGTTGCTTTCATTTGCGGAAGTGATGAACATGGGGCAGCAATAACACTGCGTGCTAAAAAAGATGGTGTTTCACCTCAAGAAATTGTAGATAAATATCACTCAATCCTCGCTGATTCTTTTGAAAAATTTGGAATTAACTTCGATATCTTTCACAGAACATCTACTGAGGTACACAAGTCAACAGCTCAAGATTTCTTCAAGAAACTTTATGACAATGATTCGTTTACACAACAAACGAATGAGCAATATTACGATGAAGAATATAATCAATTTTTAGCGGATAGATATATTGCTGGAGAATGTCCAAAATGTGGATTCGCAGAAGCCTACGGAGATCAATGTGAAAAGTGTGGCTCAGCATTAAGTCCGAATGATTTGATAAATCCGGTGTCAAAATTAAGTGGAAAACAGCCTATACTGAAAGAAACTACCCATTGGTTCTTACCGATGGAAAAGCACGAAAAATGGTTGTCTGAATGGATCAAAGAAGGTCGTTTGGAAGGGCTACAACAGCACGATCCAAAAAAATGGAGAAAACAAGTTGTTGGTCAATGCATGAGTTGGATTGATGGAGGTTTACAGCCTAGAGCAATGACTCGTGATTTGGATTGGGGGATTCCTGTGCCTATAGAAGGTGCTGATGGAAAAGTGCTCTATGTTTGGTTAGACGCTCCTATCGGATACATCTCAGCAACTAAGGCATGGGCCGAAAAAGAAGGAAAAGACTGGAAAAATTACTGGACTGGAGACAGGAAACTCGTTCACTTCATTGGTAAGGACAACATCGTATTTCATGCGATAATCTTTCCAATATTGTTAAAGGAACACGGTGAATTCATTCTTCCTGATAATGTTCCTGCTTCCGAATTCTTGAATTTAGAAGGGGACAAGTTCTCAACTTCAAGAAATTGGGCGGTTTGGCTACATGAATACCTTGAAAGGCATCCGAATAAAATTGATGAGCTAAAATATACCTTAACTTCAATTGCGCCCGAAAGCAAGGACAGTGAATTTACTTGGAATGATTTTCAAGCCCGTGTAAACAATGAGCTTGCTGATGTTCTTGGGAACTTTATCAATAGAGCCTTGGTGCTTACTAAAAAGTATTACGACGGAGAAATACCGGAGTGTGGTGAACTTCTAGCGGAAGATCAGAATGTACTGGAATACATAAAGAACACCCCAAAAAATGTTGAAGAAAAGCTTTACAACTATAAGATTCGTGAAGCACAAGCAGAGGTAATGGGACTTGCTCGTATGGGTAATAAATACCTTGCCGAAACAGAACCTTGGAAATTGATCAAAACCGACCCTGAGCGTGTAAAGACAATTTTGAATATTGCACTTCAGCTTACAGCAAATCTTTCAATTTTACTGGATCCATTTTTACCTGCTACAGCTCATAAAATAAGAACTTTTCTCGCTATAGATAGCTTCAACTGGAATCAGGTAGGGCAAACGAATATTATTTCTGCTGGTCATAAAATCAACAAGCCAAGCATTTTATTTGAAAAAATAGAGGATACTTTTGTTGAGGAAGAACAAGAAATATTGCAAAATGCAGCGCCAGTAGAAGACACTAGTCACGAACCACAAAAAGAAGATATCTCGTTTGAAAACTTTTTAGGAATGGACGTGAGGGTTGGGGAAATACTTTCTGCGAAAAAGGTAAAAAAAGCAGACAAGTTACTCGAGCTAACTGTTGATACTGGTCTTGATAAGCGAACTATTGTTTCGGGTATTGCAGAACATTACGATGCAGAAGAAGTCGTTGGTAAAAAAGTAAGTGTACTCATGAATCTTCCCCCACGTAAGATTAGGGGTGTAGTTTCAAACGGTATGATATTAATGGCAGAAAACAATGAGGGAAGCCTGTCTTTTCTTACGACTGACAAAGATCTTGAGAATGGAAGTACAGTTCGTTGATTACTAGTGTTCTATTTTGTGTTTTTACATTTCTGGTGCAACCTTGTATCATAAGTATTCGTTATTAAATAGCTAACGCTAATTTTTAAATAATGACTACTACAAGCACTAAATTTATTTGGTCGGCGATCTTGTCGATTCTTGTTCTTTTTTCTGGAGTTTCTTTCGGGCAGAAATCAGTTTCTGATGGAATGGTTTCAGAAGGAAGGAATTTTTCTACTTTTTCTAAAAGTCAAAAACAGAATCTCGAAGCATGGCGTTCAGTCAATCAAGAGGACTTCTATAACCATCCTGAATTCGGGTTGCTTCCAGAAAACGCACCTTGCACGAACTGCGTGGAAGATCTTTCTAAAAGAGAAAAAGACCTGCGTCATTTTGTTGATATTAATGACCCAAGTAGGTTTTTTATTCAGCGCGGGGGTGGTCTTTTACACTTTAAGGAAAATGGGTTTTGGAAAACAATCGATTACAAGCTGAAACCAACTTCCAGTCAAAATGTATTTGAGTCTAAGTTTTATTTAAATGATGTCCGTTTTAATCGATTGACACAAAAAACTGAAATCATTACTAAATCAGGAAACCTAGAACTCAACCAGTGGTCCTTACTAAAAGTAGTTAATGGAGTAGAGTATTTGATTGCAGAAGCCAACTGGACTGATTATTCGATTGGAGATGATGGAATGTATATCAACGATATATTTGCTGGGGTAGATGCGGAATTGGTTATATACCCAGGCGGTATAAAAACGAATTTTATTATTAAAAATGCTGACTACGGTCAATTCGAAGCGCTTCTTTTTAGAGACAATCTTGGTTTATCTAATGACAATGAGCTAGACATAAACTTGAAATCAGGAGACTTGAAACAAGGTTCTGGAGGACTCGTGGTGTCGTCAAATAATATCGAAATTGCTGAGTATGGCGATGCTTTGGCATATACAGAGACAAGAAACAAAGCTTCATTAAAAGTAATGGAGTACCAAATAAAGAATAACAATGTCGATGTTATAGTGCCTGCCGAATGGATAGAAGAATTCAAAAACGAGTCGAATTTAATTATTGACCCACTTGTAACAGCATCAAACACTTTAGCTCAAGTTGCAATTACGGGCTCTGAGTATAATGTTTCTTGTGGTTTTGATAATAGCTGTGATCAACTTTTAACTGTTCCAGCGCCAGCCAATGCAACATTTGATGATGTTTTGGTAAGTTTCACTTATGAGGCAATAAACGGAGCATGGCTAAATGAGGGAGCCGTTAGATTTGAAACTGGTGGATGTTTAAATCCAGCAGCACCCGGTTTTTATTGGTTTTGCAATAATCCGAACCCTGGAACCTGTGCTTTAACAAACGTTTCTCTTTTTAGTGACTTACAAGCTTGCCTACCTGCCCCATCCTGTTCACCTCAAAACGTCGACTTTACAATGCAGTTTTTTAGAAGCTGCTGGGGAACCACTGGATGTAACAACTTGTATATCGGCGCTTTTACCCCTTGGACAATGACCATTACTGGTCAAACTATAGATTACTCGAATATTGTTAACCCTATAACTGTTTCTTCTAACACAGTATGCGAGGGCGGTAGTATTAACGTTTCTACTAATGCTCAAGATGGTGTACCCGCTTATACATACAATTGGAGTTTTGACCCCTCAGGGATACCTTCTTTAGGAACAGGTGCGAATGCAAGTGTAACATTCCCTAACTCTGGCACTGTAACGCTATATTCTATTGTGACAGATAACTGTGGACAAATAAGCACTGCAAGTCAGACAATTACTGTTAATTCTAATCCAACTCCTACCATAACAGGTGACACTGATTATTGTGAAGGACAAACAGCGTCCATAACAACAGCAGCTTTTAATAGTTATTCTTGGTCGAATGGTGCAACTTCTCAAAACACCAATGTTACTGATGCAGATAACTCTATTACAGTAACAGTTACTGATGCCAATGGATGCACTGGCACCTCTGCTCCATACAGTGTTACCGAAAACCCTAACCCAACACCTACGATAAATGGCTCGTCAACCTATTGCACAGGTCAAACAGCTGCTATATCAACGCAAGCGGGGTTCAGTAGCTACAGTTGGTCGAATGGTGCGACTGCACAAAATACAAACGTCACTGATGCTGACAACTCTATCAGCGTAACTGTTACAGATGCGAATGGATGCACAGGCACATCTCCATTATTCAATGTTTCCGAACAAGCAAATATTACATACGCCGAAACAATTGAAATTTGCCAAGGTCAAAGCGCAACGATTCATGGTAATACTGAAACGACTGCTGGTACTTATGCTCAAACATTCACTACCGCAACTTGCGATAGTATAGCTACAATAACTCTAGTAGTTAACGCTCTGCCCACAATAACAGCTTCAGCTTCAATTGGAACACTTTGCGAAGGAGAAAGCACTGACTTATCAGCAATTGGAGGTGATACTTATTCTTGGGACAATAGTTTAGGTGCTGGTTCTTCACATACTGTGAACCCATCCTCAAATACTACATATACTGTAACAGGAACAGATGCAAATGGATGCGAAAATACAGATGACGTTACAATAACTGTTAATCCTTTGCCAACAGTTGATGCAGGTAGTGATATATCTATCTGTTTGGGAGATGATGCTACACTTAACGGAAGTGGAACAGCAACTTCTTACTCTTGGGACAATAGTGTTTCTGATGGTAATCCGTTTACACCTCCTTCTGGAACAACAACTTATATTTTAACTGGTACAGATGCGAATGGATGCGTAAATACAGATCAGGTTGAAGTTACTGTAACTCCGCTACCTACAGTAAATGCCGGAATCGATACTACAATATGTGAAGGAGAATCAATTTCACTTTCAGGAAGCGGAACAGCGACTTCATACACATGGGACAATGGAGTCACTGATGGAGATCCTTTCGCACCTGGCGCTGGAACAACAACATACACGGTAACTGGGACTGACGCGAATGGATGCACAGCAACTGACGATATAGACGTGAATGTAATTACGCAACCTATCGCCAATTTCACTGCTAACCCAATAAGCGGGCAGCCCCCATTAGAAGTTGATTTTGATAACTTATCAAGCAACGGAACCTCATATGATTGGGACTTCGGGAATGGAAGTACAACAACTAATCCATCAAACACTGATGAATCAATGACATATACGGAAACAGGAACATACGAGGTTATGCTTATAGTAACTAACGGTGATTGTTCAGATCAAGCCTCACTCTTCGTTGAAGTCGCTGAATCTCCTCTTAGTTTTGTTATTCCAAATGTGTTTACTCCTAACAATGACGGAGAGAATGACATCTTTCATATGAATGTTTCTAATGCAGAAAGTATTGAAATTGAAATATTTAATAGATGGGGTAATTTAGTAGGGCAGATAAGCTCTACAGATCCTTCTTACGGCTGGGACGGAACAAATATGGCCGGAACACCAGCGCCTGATGGTGTATATTTCTACACATATAAAATCGTAGACTTACAAGGAGAAGAATTTACTGGCCATCAATATATTCACTTAGAAAGAGACTAAGGTGTAAAATCATAATTCACTAAAAATAACGCCTTCTTTTAACGCCGCTGGAGAAAAATAACAGCGGCGTATTTTTTGCTTTTCAATTACCCAGAGCGTTTGAAGAGCAGCAATATGTATCATCTTCTTTCTATAGTCTGGTATTCGGAAACTGCTGTTCCTTTCTTTCAAGTCGCTTTTAACTAGGTTATTAAGATGATATTTTAGTGGTTCAAAAGGAATCTCTTCGGTAGAAAAATCATCATATGTTGTAATACCTGTTACCAACTGATAAAATGTCTCAAAACTTCCTGCAGCTCCAATCAAGACAGAAGAGTCGCGGGTATCAAAAATATTTCCCGCCTCTTTATTCATAAACTCATTTACCTCATCAATTTTACTTTTTGTTAATTGATCAGGTATATCAAAAAGCTGGAGTATTCTCGAAACACCTATATTAAGACTGTCAATCTGATACACACTATCTTGATCTGCAAAAATAAATTCTGTACTTCCTCCTCCGATATCCATAATACAGGATTCTTCGTGAAAGTTATGTATTCCTTTAATCCCTTCATAAATATAGCGCGCTTCTTCATTACCATTTATAACTTTAATCTCAAGGTCAAAGTGTTGCTTAACGAAAGAAAGGAATTCTTCCGTGTTATTCGCATCGCGCAAAGCAGAAGTTCCAAAAGCATAGATCTTATCTTTTGTTACACTCTCTTCATTACAGGCTTGAATAAAATGTTCAAGAGCAAAGTATGCTCTATCCCTTGCTTCTTCGGTGATTCTTTTTTCATTGATTCCTCCTTGACCAAGACTAACAAAGGATTTATCTGTGTAAATAACGTGAAACCGATTGTGAGTGCTCTTTTTTTCGACGATGATCAAGTCGAAAGTGTTAGTACCTAGGTCAACTACTGCACTCCGCATAAATTATTTCTTTAACCACCTCAATATCAATGGTAACTTGACCCGATGTCCAAATTGTAAGATTCCATTTCTATAAATCCTCGCTGCTAACAATAGCAATAGACCTGCGCTTGTCAATAAAATTATGAGAGATAGATAAAGTTTCCAAGCGCCACCGTCTGCAAAGCCGTATGATAATTCAACCATCATAACTGTTGGAGCTGTGAACGGTATATAGCCTAACCATTCGCTAAGAACAGTGTCAGGATAATAGATTTCATAATAACCAGCAACAACGGCAATAATAAGCAGCATAACAATTGGGATAACAAACTGTTGACCGTCTGATTCTGAACCTACAGACGCACCAATCATGGCGAAAAAGGCACTATAAAATAAGTAACCTGCAATAAAAAACAGTCCGAAAAAGACCAACATATTCGTATATTGAATCTGCTTATAAATCAATTCAACAAAAGGGCTTTGTTGTGCAAATTGATTCATTTCATTTACCCCGCTACCCAATTCTTTCGCTACCATAGTTGGATCAAGCAAATCTGGGAAAAAACTCATACGAAACAGCCAAAGACCAGCACTAATAGTCACACCCCAGATGATAAACTGAAGAAGAGCAGAAAATCCTATTCCCAGTATCTTTCCACTCAGCAACTGGCGTGGTGTCACACTAGACAGTAGCACCTCAACAATCCTATTGGACTTCTCTTTGGCTACACCTCGTAACATAGTCATACCGAACGAGAGAATAAAGAAAATAATAATTGATCCAAAAATAAATCCTACCCATCCAGTGGTTTCTGACCTTTCATCTCTTGGGTCATATGTGTCTTTTAACGTGATTTGTAATGGCTGCTTAATCGATCGGAATTCTTTTATAGATAAGGTAGTAAACTCCTTTACCATAATTTCTTCGAGGCGCTTTTCGACATGGTAGACTAAACGCCGCTGAACTAACTCTGACGGTTTTTCACGATAAGAAATGATTACATTTTTATTGGTGACAACCTTCTCATTTACCCAAACAGTTAGGTCGTATCCTTGGTACTCTTTACCATTTGCAAATTCATCATAATCAACAAAAGTATTGATGAAATCCACGTCAAAAAGAGGATCTTTTCTAGCGTTCAATTTGTTTTCAAACAGTTCATTCTTATCCATTATCAGGACATCCCACGACTGCTTTTTTGCACCCGTAGAAGAAAGGAAAACATATAATAGTCCTAAAACGATTAAAGGCCCTACTACCATTAATGCAAGATAAGATCGAGTAGTTAAACGCTCCCAAATCTCTCGCTTTGCGATGAGCAATATTTTATTCATCTTCAAGTGATTTTTGAGGTTTAACTTGCTTGACAAAAATTTCTTCCATGCCCGGTAAGACTTCCTCTACTGAATTGATCTTAACCTGACCCATAGTTGCATTAAGCAGATCATTAATTGA
The DNA here is from genome assembly GCA_965656195.1 of Brumimicrobium sp. Taxonomy (GTDB): domain Bacteria; phylum Bacteroidota; class Bacteroidia; order Flavobacteriales_D; family Crocinitomicaceae; genus Brumimicrobium. The sequence goes on from CBFHJL010000008.1 coordinate 12,394, forward strand.
GTTCTCATTTCTCATTTTCAATCGAACGCAAAACTTGTTTTCACCCATGTCTAGCTTCTCTGTGATCTCATAACCAACCCATAATGCATTAGCAAATGCAATCATATTTCCTTCAAAACAAATCTGATATAGCCCTTCTTTATTACGATTTCTTAACTCATCTATTGAACCTTTAAGTAACTCCTCTCCGTTATTAATAAGGATTGCTCGATCACAAATAGCTTCTACACTATTCATATTATGAGTAGATAATAAAATTGCCCTGCCCTCGCTTTTAAATCTTTTAATTTCTGAACGAATAAGGTCAATGTTCACAGGATCAAAGCCACTAAACGGTTCATCTAAAATAAGTAAAGAAGGATCATGAAGAACAGCGGCTATGAATTGTATCTTTTGGGCCATTCCCTTCGATAGTTCTTCAATTCGTTTTTTACCCCAATCCTCTATTTGGAATTTTTCCATCCAAAAATTGATCTGTCTTTTCGCATCTTTTTTGGACATTCCTCGAAGCCTAGCAAGGTATAGCAATTGACGATGAACCGTCATTGTTTTATACAAACCACGCTCCTCTGGCAAGTATCCAATATTTACAAGATGCTTAGCACTCATCACCTTTCCATCAAAAAGGACGTGACCGCGATCTTGATCTATGATCTGATTTACAATACGCAACAACGATGTTTTACCTGCTCCATTTGGACCGAGTAAACCAAATATTTCTCCTTTATTCACAGAGAAATTTATGTCGTGCAAAATTTTATTGCCCCGATAACTTTTCGATATTTCCTCTATTGCTAGCAATACTCTATTCTATTTCTTCCAAATCAAATGTACTCAATAACTTGATTTGATTTCTATATAAAAGAAGCAAGTCGTCGTTCTCCATCTTTTTCAGTAAGCGCGAAATCACTACTCGCGATGTTGCCAAATCATTGGCGATTTCCTCGTGAGATAGATTTAGAAGCTTTGAGCCTGAATTTTTAGCCTTTTGTCCTAAGTAAGTTTTGAGTCTTTCATCTAGTTTTTGAAATGCAATTTGATCAATCGTATGCAACATTTCATTAAATCGATTTCGTATAGTACCCATTACGAAACTCTTCCAGCTGGAATATTCGCGCAACCATTCGTCCATTACGGCAATTGGAACCGTTAACATAACTACATCATCTTCCGCAACAGCCTTTATTTCGCTTGGGAATTGCTCCATACAGCAAGTGAAAGTCATTGCACAACTTTCTTTGGCATTCACATAATAAAGTAGAATTTCTCGACCATCCTCATCTCTTCTTGATACTTTAACTGTTCCCGAAGAAATTATAGGCATGCTGCGCACAATCTGTCCATAATCAAGAATTGTTTCTCCAGCCTTTACTTTTGATTCTGTGGCTTTAGCTTCGAACTCTTCCAAGAGTTTTGGCTCAAAAACCGCTCTAAACTTATTTAATGCATCCATATCTCAAAAATAATTGATTTTTCTAGATTTCTGAGCACACAATGATGTTTTCCAAAATCCATCGGGAGAAGTCACAACAAATCACGATATTTGTAAAAATTTTTAGGCATGGCAAAAATTACCACACTCAGTGAATTCATAATGCATCGTCAAAAAGACTTTCCTTTCGCTACCGGCGAATTGACAAGTTTACTGAATGATATCTCAATCGCTTCTAAAATTGTTAATAGAGACGTTAATCGCGCTGGACTAGTAGATATTTTAGGCGCTAAAGGAGAAACAAATGTGCAGGGTGAGGAACAGCAAAAATTAGATGTTATCGCAGACGAGGCATTCATCAATGCTTTTAAAAATGGAGGTGAAGTTTGTGGTATCGCATCAGAGGAAAATGAAGATTTTGTCGCCTTTAATGAAGAGCATTCTAAGAATGGAAAATACGTTGTGTTGTTTGACCCTTTGGATGGTTCGTCTAACATTGATGTCAACGTTTCTATAGGTACGATCTTCTCGATATATAGAAGAAAGTCTGAAGTAGGAACATTGGCTACGGAAGAAGATATGCTACAGAAAGGTACAGAACAAGTTGCTGCGGGATACGTACTCTACGGATCATCTGCTATGCTCGTTTATACAACCGGAAAAGGTGTAAACGGTTTTACACTAGACCCTTCTATCGGTGAATTTTGCTTGTCACACCCAGATATTAAAATGCCTGAAACAGGAAAGACATACTCAATGAATGAAGGTAATCTTGACCGCTGTGATCCAGGATTAAAAGACTATGTAAACTTTTGCCGTGAAGACGACCCTTCAACCAATCGTCCTTATTCAGGAAGGTATATCGGCTCGTTAGTTGCTGATTTTCACCGTAATTTATTGAAAGGAGGTATCTATATTTATCCAACAACAAACAACTGGAAAGAAGGTCGATTACGCTTATTATACGAATGTAATCCTTTAGCATTTATTGCTGAACAAGCTGGAGGGATTGCATCTGACGGTCATCAGAGAATTATGGATATCGAACCAAAAGAACTTCATCAAAGATGTGGTTATTTCGTAGGATCCTCGAAGATGGTAGAAAAAGCAATGGGGTGTTTGAAAGAAAACCCTACTTCTGTTCACTAAATTATTAGCGATGAGAAAAATTTTTCATTTATCAAGTTGCAACACAAACCAACGAATCCTCAAAGAATTGAATATTGGTGATGATGTTCAGTTGCAAGACATCAAACAAGAAAATATCGATGAAGACACGTTAAATCTAATTAAAGATCATGTCGGATCATACGAAGGGATGTTTAGCAAAAGAGCAATGAAATATCGTTCTTTAGGTCTCAACGAGATAGAGCTTTCAGAAGATGATTATAAGAAATATATGCTCCAGGAATATACTTTTTTAAAGCGTCCCTTTATTATTCTGGAAGACCAAATCTTTGTAGGAAACTCGAAAAAGACAGTAGAGGCAGCTAAAGAAGCGTACGCAGCACTAAATGAATAAAACAATACTTGCTCATTTCGCGCTCTTTGGTCTCAATATGCTTTACGGCGCGAATCACCTTCTTGCAAAAGGGGTTATGCCTGAGTACCTAGGTCCAAATGCCTTTATTTTTTTACGAGCGGTAACAACAACCATTCTTTTCGTAGCAATATTTCTAATCTTTATTAGAGAAAAGGTCGCAATAAAAGATGTTCCGCTTCTCGCCATTACTGGTTTTTTTGGTGTTGCGATGAATCAATTGTTTTTCTTCAATGGTTTAGAGCTTACCTCTCCAATTAATGTCGGAATCATTATGACATCCACACCTATTTTAGTCGTCATACTTTCTTATTTCATATTAAAAGAAAAGATCACAACATTAAAAGCCGTTGGTATTTTCGTAGGGGCTATTGGTGCTATTGCATTAACGACTTTAGGTAAAGAGCCTGGCTTCGACTCTCCTCTTGGAGACCTTTTTATTTTTATCAATGCTTTGTCGTTTGGTATTTACCTTGTGATTGCCAAACCATTAATGAGCAAATATAGACCTCTTACGGTGATCACATATAATTTCATTTTTGGATTGGGTTTTATACTATGCTATCCCAAAGTTTGGTCTGATTTAGATGCTGCAGATTTCTCGACTTTTCCAGATGTAGTTTGGCTTAAAATTTTATACGTGATTTTTGGAGCTACATTCTTAACGTACTTACTGAATATTTTTGCGCTCAAACATGTTTCTCCAAGTGTTAGTGGAAGTTATATATACACCCAGCCTATGCTAGTCATGGTTTTCACTGTTCTATTTGCATACTTTGGTTGGACGGAAAGCTTTGTAGGTGCAATTACATTAGAAAAAGTGGCATACATGTTCATGATTTTCATAGGTGTTTATCTTATTTCGCGGTCTTCATACCTTCTCCGCAAGAAAAAATCGAAAGCGTAAGTTGGACACTTAAACGGCCTACGTAACGATTATTATATTTGTAATCTATATTAACTACTGAACGATCTGAATGTCTAAAATGAAACATGTACTGCTCATAGAACTGGCCAATTCTCACGATGAATGTATATATAGTCAAGTGCTCTTTTTAATTAAAGGAAGACATAAGGTGAGCATGGTTCTATCCACACACGCCTTTGAAAACACAAAAAGCTTTCACCACCTGTGTGAACACGTAGAAAAAAGAGAGTTAGAAAACACCTTTTCTGGCCATCAAAAACAGATAAAAGAAATCAAGTCGCTGAGTTATAGATGGGGAGTAGACACCCTTGTGTTCAATACTGCTCAAGGAAGCTTTGTTAGAGACTTTTGCATCTTCTCTCTTTTCTTTTCAAAGAAGGTTGTAGGAATATTACATAGTATCAAAAAGTTAGATAGTAGTTTTACTCAAAAATTTATTTCTCTAAAAATTAGAAACTACTTTTTATTGAGTGACATCCTTAGGAGTAAAGTTGCCAAGGATAAACGAAAATATGTAGAAGTTTTTTACCCTTTGTTTTTTGATTATTCTAAATCGATAACACCCTTTGAAAAAGAAACTTTTAACATTGTTCTCTCTGGTGGTGTTGAGAGCAGGAGAAAAGACCTTGATGGACTTATAGAATTATTTAAAAAGAATGAGATCCCTTCGCATTGGAAAATAATTTTTGCTGGTAAATCTGATCCTGAAAGTGAAATATACATAAAACTTGAACGCTTTGTAAACGAGCAAGAATTAACTGAACAATTTAGTTTTTATCACGATTTTATTCCTACTGAAACGTTTTTTGAAATTATATCAACGGCTCATATCATTTTACCGCTAATTCACCCTAACACGCCAAGTCACGATGAGTATATGAAGCGACAAATTTCCGGAGCATTTAATTTAGCCTATGGTTTTCGAATTCCACTAATGATACACGAAGAATTCTCAAATTACGAAGAGTTTGTAGTCTCGGCTTTTTTCTATGCTTTAGACACCCTAGTCGATAAACTTAAAGATATAGACAATAACCGGCCACTATTGACTGAAAAGAGAAAGCGTATCGAAGAACATGAAATGTTTTCCTTTGAAAAGCAACAAAAAAATTATCTTAGATTAATTGAAAGGTGATTTTTGCCCGCTATAATTGTATTTTTATTGAAACTCATTTTACATGAAAAGAAGAACTTTTTTTAAGAATTCATCGCTTACAGCAGCAGGAATTGCTGCTTCACCATTGTTATTAGCCTCCAATAATAGGGCGAATCAGGAAGAGTTATATGAAGCCTTGGAAAATGGCGAAGCGAAGAATGTAATTTTTCTAGTTTCAGATGGTATGAGTTCAGGAACTCTCAACATGGCCGATCTTTATGCTCAACGCATGAACGGAAGACGCACGAATTGGGTTAAACACATCATGGACGGTACTTTTAAAAGAAGTATGATGGATACAGCATCAGCCAGTTCACTAGTTACAGATTCAGCAGCAGGTGGTTCTGCATGGGGAGGTGGTCATCGAGTACCTAACGGAGCATTGAATGTAGGTGCAAACGGGACACACTATAAGCCAATTCTTCAAAAGTTCAAAGAAGTTGGAAAGTCAGTGGGGTGCGTTACGACAGTCCCTATTACACATGCTACACCTGCATCTTTTTGTGTCAATGAAAAATCTAGAAGCAATCAGCCAGGCATAGCTGAAAAATATCTAGACCTTAAGTTTGATGTCATGATGGGAGGCGGACACGAATACTTTTCCTCAATAGAACGCAAAGATAAAAAAGACCTTTATGGAGCATTCGAGGAAGGTGGATTTGCCGTGGCAAAAAACAAAGAAGAACTTAGAGACTTATTAGATACAGAAAAGCCTCTTCTTGGCGTTTTTAGTGAATCAGCTTTACCTTTTACAGTAGATCAAATCAATGATCAAAAATTACAAAAAACAATACCCACGCTCCCCGAAATGACAGCGGTGGCTATAGAAAAAATGAAGCAGAATGAAAAAGGGTTTGTGCTACAAGTTGAAGGGGGAAAAGTAGATTGGGCTGCGCATTCAAATGATACAGGTGGGTTAATCCTCGACCAGATAGCTTTTGACGAGTCTGTTCGTGTGGCAATGGATTTTGCCAAGAAGGACGGTAGTACTTTGGTTATTGTAACAACAGATCATGGGAATGCTAATCCAGGATTATTTTACGGGAAAAATGCAGATAAGAATTTCGATAGAATTAAGGAGTTCAAGCACTCCAATAAATGGATTATGGATGGTGTGACAAAAAACACTACTCCTAAAATGCTTAAAGAGCTCATTGACTTTGCACAAGGTTATCAACTTTCAGACGAAGATGCCAACTACCTGATTAGCTTGATTAATCCGCTGAATGAGGAAGAGTTATACGATGACTACAAAAAGCCATTTGCTGAACTAGCGAGAATTCAAAAAAAACATACCTCTGTGGGTTGGGCTGATATGCATCATTCTTCCGATTATGTTGAAGTTGGCGCTTACGGACCAGGAAGTGAATTGCTCCCGCCATATATCGAAAACACATTCCTACATAATATGATGTTAACGGCTACAGGTGTGAGTATAGAACCTACTTCGCGATAGCAACTGTAACAAAACTAATTTTCAACTTCGGATTGTATTCTTTTAATGTCTTTGCGGCAGACTCTAATGTGGATCCTGTTGTGAGAACATCATCAATAATTATAACATGCTTTAAGTTATGAACAGATTTAGCTCTAACCTTGAATATTGATTTAACATTTTTCCAACGCTCTTCTTTCGATTTTCTTGTTTGCGACTCGTGATGCTTTTTTCTTTCCAAACCTTCTCTAATTTGAATCTTGCTTTTCTCTGAAAACCCTTTTGCAATAAGTAAGCTTTGATTATAACCGCGCTTATAGTTCTTTTTTGAATGAAGAGGTATGGGTATAATTGCATCAACCTCTTTTATCCAATTTACGCCCGAAAGCTTACTGGCCATTAATCCTCCCATATATATTCCAAGTTGGTGACCTTCTTTATACTTAATTTTATGGAGGATGGTCTGAGTTGAATTGCCTTTTTCATAAAAAAGCATGGCAAAAACGTGTTCTATCTTTTCACGGCCCCAGAACAGTTCATCTCCCAAAGAAGATTCCTCATATTTTTCGAAATATGTATAGTGCAAATCATTGAAACAAGCAAAACAAATATTCTCCATTTGCTCTGGTAATTCAGTTTCACAAACCACGCAATTATTTGGATAAATAAGAGACAAAAACCCCTTTACATTATTGTTTAAAAATGTGAAAGCCTTACTAAGCATGAGTTTTAATATTAAACCTAATTATTCAACAATGAATTGTTATTAAGATACATCAATTTTAGTTTTTGAAGGGAAAACTTTCGCTTAATTTTATAGAGCGTTCTTACACAAAGGGTTTCGACGATTAATTGTCGTTCATAAAAGATAAAATAACAATATTAATAGATAAACAAGATTAAATTTCTGTGAATATCTTTTAATTTGATGTTAATAATGTCGTCTTCTTGCACTAGTCAAGGAGTTGAAAATTTTATCCACAATTGAAAGATTAAATTGTGAATTTCTTTAATTGTGAGAGCGGAAATAATTGACAATTTTTGTATCGCTCTCTGACAAGAAAATTACCTGCTTTTCTTTGTCAAATTGGTAACAAATCGAGCACAAAACTTGAACGTAAGAAGTCAAATAATTAATGCAGTAAAACGGGCTGCATATGATATATATATTACAACAATAAAAAAGGTTAATAAATGGCACAAGACGAACCAATTTTAATGGAAAACAAAGACCGCTTTGTATTATTTCCTATCAAACATGACGATATTTGGGCATTCTATAAAAAAGCAGAAGCGAGCTTTTGGACGGCTGAAGAAATAGATTTATCTCCAGACCTAGTAGACTGGGAAAATAAATTAAATGACGATGAAAGATATTTCGTAAAACATGTACTTGCTTTTTTCGCAGCTTCCGATGGGATTGTTAATGAAAATTTAGCTGAAAACTTTGTAGCTGAAGTACAGTACACTGAGGCTAAATTCTTTTATGGTTTCCAAATTGCAATGGAGAACATTCATTCCGAAACTTATTCTTTATTGATCGATACTTACATAAAGGACAGTGAAGATAAAGCTGGACTTTTCAACGCAATCGAAACAATGGAATGCGTTAAGAAAAAGGCTGACTGGGCATTGCGTTGGATCGATGAAGGAAACTTCGCGGAGAGACTGATTGCTTTTGCAGCGGTTGAAGGAATCTTCTTCTCTGGTTCTTTCTGTTCAATCTTCTGGTTAAAGAAAAGAGGTTTAATGCCTGGGCTTGCTTTCTCAAACGAATTGATTTCAAGAGATGAGGGGCTACACTGTGATTTCGCATGTTTACTTTACAACAATCATCTCGAAAATAAACTACCAACTGAAAAGGTACGATCTATCATACTTGATGCTGTTGAGATTGAAAAAGAATTTATTCTAGAAGCTCTTCCTGTAAGGCTGATAGGAATGAACTCAGATTTAATGTCTCAGTATATTGAATTCGTAGCGGACAGACTTCTTCTTGAACTTAATTGTGAAAAAGAATTCAACGTTTCAAATCCTTTTGACTTCATGGATATGATCTCTATTCAAGGAAAAACTAACTTTTTTGAAAAACGTGTCGCTGAATACCAGAAAGCTGGCGTTATGTCCGGAAAAGAAGAGAAACCTTTTAGTACCGACGAAGACTTTTAACAAAAATATTAATAAACCCATTATAAACTTACCAGCATGTACGTAATAAAAAGAGACGGTAGAAAGGAGCCAGTAAAATTCGATAAAATCACAGCACGAATTGTAAAAATGTGCTACGGACTAGACCCACTGGTTTCACCAGAGAGTGTAGCAATGAAAGTGATTGAAGGAATCTACGACGGTGTAACAACAATTGTTCTGGATAACTTAGCGGCAGAAACAGCTGCTTCGAAAACAATCGAACACCCAGATTATGCATTGTTAGCATCACGTATTTCAGTGTCTAACCTTCACAAAAACACGAAAAAGACATTCTCCGAAACAATGGAGGACCTTTACAAATATATTGATCCAAAAACTGGAAAGAACGCTGCACTTATAGCAGATGACGTTTACGATATAATTCAAAAGAATCAAGAGCGATTAGATTCGAGTATTATCTACGATAGAGACTTTCGTTATGATTACTTCGGATTCAAAACGTTAGAGCGTTCATACCTTTTGAAGTTAGACGGTGAAATCGCTGAGCGTCCTCAACACATGTTAATGCGTGTTTCTGTTGGTATTCATAAAGATGATATCGAGTCAGCAATTAAGACTTATAATCTAATGTCTGAAGGTTGGTTTACTCATGCAACACCAACTTTATTCAACGCGGGTACACCAAAACCACAAATGTCTTCTTGTTTCTTATTAACCATGAAAGAAGATAGTATTCAGGGAATCTATGAGACACTTCAGAATTGTGCTCAGATCTCTCAGTCTGCCGGTGGTATTGGACTATCTATTCACGACATTAGAGCTAAAGGTTCTTACATTCGTGGAACGAATGGTACTTCAAATGGTATCGTTCCTATGCTTCGTGTATTTAACGACACAGCTCGTTATGTAGACCAAGGTGGAGGAAAACGTAAAGGTTCTTTCGCAATGTATCTGGAACCTTGGCATGCTGATGTATTCGATTTCCTTGAAATGAAAAAGAATCATGGTAAAGAAGAAAATAGAGCGCGTGATCTTTTCTATGCACTTTGGATTCCAGACTTGTTCATGGAACGTGTAGAGCAAAACGGAGAATGGACGTTAATGTGTCCTAACGAATGTCCCGGTTTATCTGATGCTTACGGAGATGAGTTTAAAGCACTATACGAAAAATACGAAGCAGAAGGAAAAGGAAGAAAAACAATTAAAGCGCAAGACCTTTGGTTCAAAGTTCTTGAGTCTCAAATTGAAACTGGAACTCCTTACATGTTGTACAAAGATGCAGCAAACGAGAAGTCTAACCAGAAGAACTTAGGTACGATTAAATCTTCTAACTTATGTACTGAAATCATCGAGTACACTGCTCCTGACGAAGTTGCCGTATGTAACCTCGCATCATTAGCTTTACCTAAGTATGTTACAGAAGATGGTTTCGATCATGATAAACTTTTCGAAGTAACTTATCAAGCTACTGTAAACCTGAACAGAATTATCGACCGAAACTACTACCCAGTAGAAGAAGCGCGCAATTCAAACATGCGTCACCGTCCAATCGGATTAGGAGTTCAAGGATTAGCTGATACTTTCATCAAACTCAGAATGCCGTTTGATTCAGCGGAAGCAAAGGAATTAAACAAAGAAATATTCGAGACGATCTATTATGCTGCAATGACAGCTTCTAAAGATCTTGCCCAAGAAGAAGGTCCATACGAAACATGGGAAGGCTCTCCTATTTCGCAAGGTACTTTTCAATTCGATATGTGGAGGGTTACTCCATCAAATCGTTGGGAATGGGATGTGTTGAGAGAAGAGGTAAAAGAACATGGTGTACGTAACTCATTGTTAGTTGCTCCAATGCCAACTGCTTCTACAGCTCAAATTCTTGGAAACAACGAGTGTTTCGAACCATATACATCCAACATCTACACAAGACGTGTTCTTTCAGGTGAGTTTATCATCGTGAACAAACACCTACTTAGAGACCTTGTAAAAGAAGGTTTGTGGAATGACAACATGCGTCAAAAACTAATGGCTGCAAATGGATCTGTTCAGGAAATTCCTGAAATTCCACAGAATATTAAAGACTTATATAAAACAGCTTGGGAACTTTCTCAAAAATCTATTATCGAGCAGGCTGCTGACCGTGGGGCTTACATCTGTCAGTCTCAATCTTTGAATATTTTCATGGAGAATGCAAACTTTGGTAAATTGACCTCTATGCATTTCTACGGATGGAAACAAGGGTTGAAAACTGGAATGTATTACTTACGTACTAAAGCAGCTACTGATGCGATCAAATTTACTGTTGATAAGAGTGTAACATCTCAAGGTAAGCCAGAGGCAAAACCAATGACGACTGAAGAGATTCAAGCACAAGTATCTTGTTCAATAGATGATCCAGACGATTGCGAAATGTGTAGTGGTTAATAATTGTGCCGTTTTTATTGCACTACTCACACAAAAGCACGTCTGTAATGGACGTGCTTTTTTTATTTCACTAATCTTTGTAGGGAAGAAACAATTAAGTCCTACCAAATTTTTATTTTTGATACCAAACTAAAACATTCAACCATGAGTAATACAGACGCAATCAATCAGGGAGACGTTAACTATACAATAAACGACAAAGGGATAGCAACAGTGGTTTTTAACCATCCTTTGAGTAATTCACTTCCTGGAAGAGTTTTAAAAAAACTAGCTGATACAATTACCGAACTTGGCTCAGAAAATGAGGCCAAAGTAATTGTGTTAAAATCTGAAGGTGAACGTGCTTTTTGCGCTGGAGCAAGTTTTGATGAGTTGATTTCTATTAAAGATCTGGATACAGGTAAGAAATTCTTTATGGGTTTTGCGAATGTAATCAACGCTTGTAGAAAGTGTCCGAAATTGATTATTGGTCGAGTTCAAGGAAAGGCTGTAGGCGGCGGAGTTGGACTCGCAAGCGCTGTAGATTATTGCTACGCAACTAAGTTTTCGGCCATTAAACTTTCTGAACTTGCAATTGGAATAGGGCCATTTGTAGTAGGGCCTGCTGTTGAACGTAAGGTTGGGACATCAGGAATGAGTCAACTTGCTATAAATGCTACTGAATGGCAGTCAGCAGAGTGGGCAACAGAAAAAGGACTTTATGCAGAGGTATTTGATGACATTAATCAACTCGATCAAGCCGTTGATACTCTCGCTAATAAATTAGCAAATTCTAATCCTGAAGCAATGAAACTCTTGAAAGAAGTATTCTGGCAAGGAACAGAAAACTGGGACCAACTGCTATCAGATCGTGCTGCACTTAGTGGGGAGCTCGTCCTTTCTGATTTTACGATTAATGCTATCAATGCATTCAAAAAGAAATAACCCTTGGATTCCGATTATCTAACATATATCAAAGATGAACTTTTTGACTTCTTAAAAGATGTTGGCCCAACGGCAATTAAAGCAATTATTGCTTTTGTGGTTGGATTACTCCTAATTCGTTTACTTAAGAGTCTAATCAAAAGGTTACTTCGAAAAACAAAAATTGAGCTGTCACTGAGGACTTTTATTGAAAGCTTATCCTCTTTTATTTTATACGGCCTACTATTTACAGTTATAGGAATAATCCTTGGAATACAAGCAACCTCTTTCATTGCACTATTTGGTGCCGCCGGTATCGCTATCGGATTGGCATTACAGGGTAGCCTTGCGAACTTTGCGGGAGGCGTATTAATTCTTGCCTTTAAACCTTTCAGGGTAGGAGACCTCATTGAAGTTAATGGTAAACTAGGCGAAGTGAAACAGATTGACATTCTATATACGCGGGTTGAGACTTTCGATGGAAGAATCATTACTATGCCAAACGGAAATGTCGCGAATAGTGATGTTGATAACCGAACCATGAAGGATATTAGACGTATTGATCTTTTTTTAAAGTTTTCTTTAGAAGAAGATATTGATAAAATAAGAGAGGTTTTATTGATCTCATTAGCAGATGACGACAGAGTATTAGCAAACCCGGCTCCTGATGTTTGGCTAGATAAAATAGGCGACTATGAATTAGTTATTACTGCACGTTCCTGGGTTAAATCTAGAGATTATTGGCCACTGTATTGGGAGCAATTGGAAGCCATAAAAAAAACATTGGATAAAGAAGGTATCCAACTTACAATTCCTAAGAGAGGGGTTTATCAACTTGGAGAAGAAATACCTCACTCAAAACCGAGGAATTAATCGTTTTTTATTCCTCCTCGTCAAAGTAGCGCAAAACTTCTGGTATTTTAACTTTCCCTGGTTCTTCGCTTTTTTCCGCATTAAAATATTCTAAAATCGCCTCTTTTATAAGGTGCTGCTGCTGTCTTTCATCTAAAGGGGGGAGCTCCTTAACAAATTCAAAATGAGGCCAATTATCTTCATCTCTTCCACGGGTTTCATAAAAACCGTAAGGCTCTAACACAGTGCAAACCGCAACATGCATTAACTCTGTTTTTTGGCGCTTCGAGAACTTTTGGTAGCCCTTTCCTAACTCCTGTACTCCGATCAGAAATAATATCGCCTGAACGTCTAGTCCGCCGCCGAACTTTTCATCAAGTTCAGCTACCAACTCCTTAAACTTTATTTCAATTGCATAATCCACGTTACAAAGTTAACCATTGCTATCGACATTCAAATGTTTCATTACTTTTGTTATATGACAAAGATTCTCGTCATTCGTTTCAGTTCCATTGGAGATATTGTGTTGACATCTCCAATATTTCGATGTCTAAAAGAACAAATGAACGACGTTGAAATTCATGCGCTCACAAAGAAACAATACAGTTCTTTATATCGCAACAACCCTAATATTGATTCAGTACATGAATGGACTGAAGAGAATAAAGAACTAATTAAAGAATTAAAAGATCAATCGTTTGACTATGTAATCGATCTTCATAGAAACATCAGAACTCAAAAGATCAAATCATCTCTTAAGCAGAAGAATTATACTTTTCCAAAACTGAATATCCAAAAATGGCTGTACGTTAATTTTAAGTACAATAACATGCCGAAAGTTCATGTTGTTGACAGGTATTTTGAAGCCGTTAAACCTTTAGGCGTTAAAAACGACCTTAAAGGCATCGAGTTCTTTATGGACAAAAGTTCACATGTTGAAAAGCAAAAACTAACGAAAGGAAAAGACTATGTTTGTTTTGCAATCGGCGCGCAATTCGCTACAAAGAAAATGCCTATTGAAAAACTCGCAGAAATCATAACAAACATCAATACACCTGTTGTAATTATTGGGGGAAAAGAAGATGTTAAAGAAGGCGAAGAGATTTGTAAAGCGCTTCCTGAACACCAAATATACAATACGTGTGGTGAGTATAGTGTCGAAGGGTCAGCTTCGATAATAGAACAAGCCAGGTTACTTGTCACGCACGATACTGGAATGATGCATGTTGCAACTGCATTTGAAATACCGATTGTAAGTATTTGGGGAAACACAGTGCCAGATTTTGGGATGTATCCGTATCGCCCAAAAAGTCTAGAATCTTATACAATTCATCAAGTAGAAAACTTGTCTTGTCGCCCATGTTCTAAGATTGGATATAAAAAATGTCCTAAAAAACATTTTCGATGTATGATGGATCAGGATATTAATGAAATCACCTCCAGCATACAGAATTTTCTATTGTAATTCCATATTCATCACCTTACTGCCCTATCTGATCGGTAGAATACCTTTAATGCTTCCACTAAAATTTACTAACTTTGGACTTCTTAAAAAATAAACGTTTTATGAGCGCAGCATATCCTGAATATAAGGGACTCAACTTGCCAAATGTAGCAGAGAGAGTGATGAAGAAATGGGAAGAAGAAAAAGTCTTTCAAGCTTCAATTGATTCTCGTGATGAGAACAAGCCCTTTGTGTTTTTCGAAGGACCTCCTTCAGCGAATGGACTTCCTGGAATTCACCATGTAATGGCGCGATCGATAAAAGATATTTTTTGTCGTTACAAAACCTTAAAAGGATATCAGGTAAAACGGAAAGCAGGTTGGGATACCCATGGTCTTCCTGTTGAGTTGGGTGTTGAAAAAGAACTCGGCATTACCAAAGAAGATATCGGAACGAAAATCTCTATTGAAGATTACAACAAGGCTTGTAAAGAGGCGGTAATGCGTTACACTGATGTTTGGAACAATCTGACCAAGAAAATGGGGTACTGGGTTGATATGGAAAACCCTTACATCACTTACCAATCCAAATACATGGAAAGCGTTTGGTGGCTCTTAGGTCAGTTAAATGATAAAGGATTAATTTACAAAGGATATACGATTCAACCTTATTCACCTAAAGCGGGTACTGGACTATCAACTCACGAGTTGAATCAGCCGGGTTGTTATCGCGATGTAAAAGACACTTCTTGTGTTGCTCAGTTTAAAGCAATCAAGAATGAACAGAGTCAAAAAGTCTTTGATCAAGTTCCTTCGGGAGAAGACCTTCACCTGCTTGCATGGACGACTACTCCGTGGACGCTTCCTTCGAATACTGCATTAACAGTTGGAAAGAAGATCGAGTATGTTATCGTTCATTCATATAATCAATATACGTTTGAGCCAATTCATGTTTTGTGTGCAAAGGCTCTAGTAAACAAGCAGTTTTCTAAAAACTATTTCCAAGTTGAGGATCAAGAAGAGCTATCCAACTATGAAAAAGGAGGGAAGAAAATCCCATTTTTCATTGGAAATGAGTTCAATGGAGCTGATTTAGTTGGGATGCGATACGAGCAATTGCTTTCTTATGCTCAACCAATGGAAAATCCAGAAAATGCTTTTCAAGTAATCCCTGGTGACTTCGTTACCACTGAAGATGGTACAGGTATCGTGCATACTGCCCCTACTTTTGGAGCCGATGATGCCATGGTTGGTAAGCAAGCGGGTGTTCCAGGATTATTAGTGGAAGACGAACGTGGAAATCCTGTTCCTTTAGTGGATCTTCAAGGAAGATTCCGTCCTGAAGTAGGAGAGTTTGCTGGAATGTATGTGAAAAATGAATTCTATGACGATGGAGAAGCTCCTGACAAGTCTGTAGATGTGCTTATCTCAATTAAACTTAAGGAAGAGAATAAAGCTTTCAAAGTTGAAAAGTACGAACACAGTTACCCACACTGCTGGCGAACTGATAAACCTGTTTTATATTACCCATTGGACTCTTGGTTCGTTAAAGTGACGGATAAGAAAGACCGTATGATGGAGTTGAATAAAACCATAAATTGGCAGCCAGAATCTACGGGAACCGGACGTTTTGGTAAATGGTTGGAAAATCTAAATGATTGGAACTTATCACGATCTCGTTATTGGGGTATTCCAATTCCAATCTGGAGAACCGAAGAGGGTGACGAGCAGATCTGCATCTCATCCATCAAGCAGTTGAAAGAAGAATGTGAGAAAGCTGTTCAAGCGGGGGTTATGGATAATAATCCTTTATCTGATTTTGATCCTTCTGATATGTCGCAAGAGAATTACGACAAAGTAGACTTACACAAGAACTACGTGGATCAAATTACGCTTGTTTCAGAAGGAGGAAAA
This sequence comes from Brumimicrobium sp., assembly GCA_965656195.1. Taxonomy (GTDB): domain Bacteria; phylum Bacteroidota; class Bacteroidia; order Flavobacteriales_D; family Crocinitomicaceae; genus Brumimicrobium. The sequence continues at coordinate 28,572 of CBFHJL010000008.1, forward strand.
CCGATGAAACGTGAGGCTGACCTCATTGATGTTTGGTTTGATTCAGGATCTATGCCTTACGCTCAATGGCATTACCCTTTTGAGAATAAAGAAATGATCGATGATCACAAGGCATATCCTGGTGATTTTATCGCTGAGGGTGTTGATCAAACAAGAGGTTGGTTCTATACACTACATGCGATTGGAACTACTGTTTTTGATTCTGTAGCATATAAAAACGTTATCTCAAACGGACTTGTACTGGACAAGAATGGACAAAAAATGTCTAAGCGTTTAGGAAATGCCGTGGACCCTTTTAAAACATTAGATAAATATGGTCCAGATGCAACACGTTGGTACATGATCACGAATGCTGCACCTTGGGATAACTTGAAATTTGATACAGAAGGAATCAAAGAAACACAACGTAAGTTCTTTGGTACATTATATAACACCTATTCATTCTTTAGCTTGTATGCGAACATCGATGGTTTTGCATATCAAGAAGATCGAATTGCAACAGCCGAAAGACCAGAAATTGATCGTTGGATTATTTCAAAATTGAACTCGTTGGTTAAGGAGGTGGATAACGCTTTTGAAACTTTTGAGCCAACAAAAGCTGGACGACTGATACAAAGTTTTGTGAATGATCAATTATCTAACTGGTACGTTCGTCTGTGTAGAAGACGTTTTTGGAAAGGCGATTATACACAAGATAAAATCTCTGCATACCAAACATTATTTGAATGTTTAGAGACCATAGCTGTGTTAAGTTCTCCAATTGCTCCATTCTATTCAGATGAATTATTCAGTGATTTAAACAAGGTTGCTAAGCGTCATGATGCCACCTCTGTGCACTTGGCTAACTTCCCTGAGGCAGTTGAAGCTGACATCGATACAGAATTAGAGGCTCAGATGGAAATTGCGCAGCAAGTCTCTTCGATGGCATTGAGTCTACGTAAGAAAGAAAAAATCAGAGTACGTCAACCATTACAGAAGATAATGGTTCCAATACTAGACCCTAGCTTTAAGTCACGCATTGAGCACGTGCAAGACTTGATTTTATCAGAGATCAATGTAAAGCAGCTTGAATTGCTTGAGGATACTGCTGGTGTTCTTACGAAGAAAATTAAGCCTAATTTCAAGACAATCGGTCCAAAATATGGAAAACATATGAAGGCTATTGCTGGAATGGTGAATCAATGGGGTGAAGAAGAAATCGCCGCTGTTGAAAACAATAATGGTTGGTCGGGTGAAGTCAATGGAGAGCAAATCGATCTTGACATGAATGACTTCGAAATTGAGACGGATGATATCCCGGGGTGGTTAGTGACTTCTGAAAATGGAATTACTGTCGCTATGGATATCACGATTTCACCTGAGTTAAGAGAAGAAGGTATCGCCAGAGAAATTGTTAACCGTATCCAAAACTTCCGAAAGGATGCAGGATTTGAAGTAACAGACAAAATCAACGTTTCAATCGAATCTAACGAAGAGATCAATGCTGCCATAGAGTCCAATAAAGATTATATCGCTGCTGAGGTACTTGCTGATGCAATTAATGTTGGCTCTATTGAAGGAACTGAATTCGTAGCAGATATTGAGAATGAAGGAGATACGAAGGTTGGATTGGTGAAGGTTTAATATAGGAGCAATGCCACAAAACACAACTTCTTTTCAGTTTATCAGTGAACCAACCGATGTAAACTTTGGTGGAAAAGTTCATGGAGGTGTTGTGATGAAATGGATCGATCAAGCGGCTTATACTTGCGCTCGTACTTGGTCCGGAACTTACTGTGTGACTGTTTACGTTGGTGGAATTCGTTTTCTTAAGCCAATAAGTATCGGAGATATTGTAAAAGTGGATGCAACTGTAATATATACAGGTAATTCCAGCATTCACATTGCAGTTGATGTATTCTCAAAAAACTTTGAAAAGGAATTTGAAAAAACGACGCATTGTGTTATTGTTTTCGTTTCGGTAGACGAGGACGGTAAACCTCAAAAGGTAAGGTCATGGGAACCCGGTACAGAGAAAGAAAAGAAACTTGCAGAGTATGCAAAGAAGTTGAAATCTCTACGTGAAAAGATCAATGAAGAGATGAAGCCTTTTATGGAGTAATCAAATTACCAATTAATTATTGTTGCTCCTTTCTCTTTGAATAGGTCACGTGTATGCTCGTGACACGTAAAAAGAATCACTTGACGGTCTTTCGCGAAATCAGTTAACACCTTTGCTAAATTTTCAGCGCGGTGTACATCGAAATTAACCATAATATCATCGAGTGCAACCGGAAGAGGCTCAGCGCTTTTCTCATATTCTTCGATCAAACCAAGTCTTAACGCCAGTAACAACTGTTCACGCGTTCCTCGGCTCAGCTCTTCCACTGTCTTATGACGACCGCGGTTATCAATTATACTTACATGCTTCTCACTTAGTGATATGCGAAGGTCTTCATAGGCATTTTCAGTAATCGCTTTGAAGTATTTTCTGGTTTGAGTAATTACTTCGGGCTGACGTTCTTGTTCATACCGTTGTTTACTCTCATTCAAGACCTCCAAAGCAAGCTTTGTTGTCAACCATTCTTTTGTTTCCTCTTTCAGTCTTTCTTGTAAGCTCTCCTTTTCATTTTGGAGCCCATACATTTCATCTGGTTCCAGAATATGTCTAATCTCTGTATTAATACTGGCGAGCTCACGGTTTATCTCATCATATTGTTGCTTAACCGTTTCATAGTCGCTCTCCGTATTTTCTTTTTTTGTACTCAGTTCAGAAGGAGTAAAATGATCTAATTCCTGTAAAGTGTTTTCCAACTGATCAGCTCCGCAGATAGTCTTGATGGTGCTTGCGGCATTTTCTTTTTTCGCCTCCAACTGGTCCCTTTGGCTTTGTTTTTCGATAGCATTATAAAAAGCTTCTGCATTCAGCTCATTTGCCTGAGCTAACAGTTCTTTTTTCTCTTTTTCAAGTTGACTCGCAACTGATGAAGCACGCGCTAATTCTTGTTTTTTCTTTTTAAGCTGATCTTCCAACCGATCTCTTATGCCCTGAGCTTTTTCCTGCGCTTCTAAAGACTTAATGAGCTCATAAATTTTTTCTGATTCAAAATTATCTTGATCTGGAAAAATAGTCTTTAGCTTTTCCTCAAACTGCTTGATATTTTTCTGGTTACTCTCAATCGTTCTTTTGGATTCATTTAATTCCTGACTGAGTCTTTTCAACTCATCAACATTTGTCAGGAAATCACCCATTCGCTGAGCAGAAATATCTGCGGGAAGTCCCTTCTGCTTAAGCTCTTCTGCCCATTGATTATCTAACTTTTTTAAAGCTATTTTTAATTCATCCAACTCAGTTTTAATCTGCTCGACTTCTTTTTGAGACTGTTCTAATTCCTGAGCAATTCTATCATGAGTTCCCTTTATATCATCGTACTTTTCAATACTTGATTTCAGCGATTCGATTTCTTTGTTGATTGAATTGGCGTTTACACTTTCTGATGTGCCTGTTGTTTTCTGCTTCGCTACTAATACAAAAATCAAGCTAAGTACAGCTAATCCCAAAACAATTCCTGCCGCCAAAAAATTAATTGCGAAAAGGGCTAACCCTGCCACTAAAAAAACGATTGCAAGGATTAATGGTGTTTTTGATGATTGAGTGGGCACTCTTCCTTGTAAAGCTTTCTGAAAAGCTGTATCCAATTCTGTTTTTCTCAACACTGCTTTCTCACGCTCTGAATCAGTATTAATCAATAAAGACTTCAACTCATCCTGCTGCTGAATTTGCTGATTTGACAATCGTTTTTCGTCTTTTTCTGACCGATTGTAAAGTTCTAGCTTCGAATCTAATTGACGTTGCAATCGTTGCTTCTGTTCAACGATTTCAGACGCCACAGACCTTAACTCAAAAGTCCCTTCAATCGATAGTAGATGCTCTTCCTTAAAGCCATCTCCCAGTTTTTGAAGAATCTGTTCCCTCGAATTATTTTTGGATCGTGATTTTTCTTTCGCTTGTGAAATAGATGAAATCGCTTCTTGATAAAGCTTCACATTCGTTTTAAAGAAGTCGAGTAAATGTGTGTGTTCGGCAAACTCTTCTTTCCATAACACACTCCCAATTTCCTCATTTAATTGACTTACAGATTGTTCGAGTTTACCAAGCTCGGTTGTCGTAGCTTTAATTTGCTCCTCACAGGATTCAAAGTCTTCTTTGAGCTTAGCAGGAAAATGCGCTATTTCTCCTAGTTTATTCAGTTCCTCAGCAGCAACTTTATAGTTAACATAAGGTTCATAAGCTCGCGAATAGTCCGCGTATTTATTCTTTGCATTGCTCAGTTCTTCCCTCGATTGCTGCAATTCTGACAAAGTGTTTTCTAACTCGTCTTTTTGACTGGAAATGCGATCGTACTCACTCAGTTTTCCTTTCAACTCCCGAATCGCAGTTTCTTTTTCTTGAATTTGATCAACCAGGTTAACCAGCACTTGGGTAGAACCTCTTGCTTTATAATAATCTTCTGAATGACTGATCAATCCTTTTTCGAACTTGCCAAAGTCAACACCAGCAAGACCCATCCCCATACTGAAAATGCGATCTTCCATGCCTGAGTCACTAAGCTGATTTACATTAAGTAATTCATCCAGCGTGACCGCATATACATTCTTATATAGATCAATTGATGCATTACCAATTAAACTTCGATAGGTTTGAAGGCTTTCTAATTCTTGTCCATTTTGTTCAAATACTACGTCTTTTCCATTCCCATTTCTGTATATTGAAAAGTCCTGTTCGGAACTGTCTTTTAAAAAGAGCTTTCCTCCGTGATTACCTCCAGCAAGGGGTGGTCTCCTCTCGTCTTTATATCTCGGGTATTCGAAAAGCGTAAAGCGAATAAAATCAAGTAAGGTTGACTTTCCTGCTTCGTTTGGGCCGTAAAGAACATTGACTCCTTTTTGAAATCCATTTACGTTCTTGTCGTGAAAGACTCCGAACCCATCGATATGTATTCTGTCGATTTTCACGATTCATTTTGATTTTTTATCAGCCCTGCAACACATTTCCATTTTGCAGTTTCCAAAAGACTTTCTAGGTCTAATTGAACCTCATCTTTGAAATTGGTTTCGTTCAATGCTCGTCCTGCTTTTGAGCCGGTGAGTTCCTTCATGACCTTTTCGATCAGCGCCGACTGATCTTCAGGTTTGGTCTGGTAATCATCAAAGCGCTGCAATAAATCTGCAATAAAATCAGAAGAGTTTTTTCGTTGTTCTAAGTCGATTTCTGGAAGGGTTTCATTGATGCATTTATCTATAAAAATGAATCGTTGTCGATAATCATTTTGTGCATTGATCTCATCGATCAGGGCTCGCATTTCGTCATGGTTAGAAAAGGTACTGTGCAATGCAGTTTTTCCCTTGAGTCGAATGCGCAACAAAAATGATTGCTCATTATTTAATTCCAATTTAAGATGCTCAAGCGCACTCGTGAAGTCCGCTAAACTTTCAAATCCATCTACATTCAATTCCGTGTAATCGTATACGACTTTCGACAAAGAAACAAGTGAGTGATTACTCACTTTTCCTTGATCTACAGTAACTAAAGAACAGCCTTTAACTCCGGTTTCATTGAAATGACGTCCTTGAATGTTACCCGGATATACTACCATGGGATTGCTGTCTGAAAGAATTTCTCTTTTGTGTATATGACCTAATGCCCAATAATCTAAATTTGACGTGCGCAGCGTATCCATATCAAAAGGACAATACGGAGTGTGAGACTCATTTCCTGCAACTGTTCCGTGCAACAATCCAATCGAAAATGGACTTTTATCGTTGCGACTAAATTGCTTTGCGAGATTTTCGTATTCTTCTTTCTGACCAAAACTCACACCATAGATCTCAGCAATTGCTTCGTCACCTTTTTTTACCGAGTGCTGTTGGACTTCATTGGGTTGAAAAAGAACAACATTTTCAGGAAGTTTCAAGTGATCAGACCAGCTATTCAAAGGGTCGTGATTTCCGCAAATGATATATACAGGAATGTCTGCCTCGCCTAATCTTTCCAATCCTTTAACAAATCGATATTGTGCACTCAAACTTCCCGATTCACTATCGAAACTATCTCCCGCGATTAACACAAAATCAACTTTTTCTTCAAGAGCGCACTCTATCAAGGCTTCATATGCTCGAATCCCATGCTCCACGAGTGCACCTCCAAGTGCCTCATTCAATTTACTCACCCCTTTATATGGGCTTTCAATATGAAGATCGGCAGCATGTATGAATTTAAATTGAGCCATTGAACAGGTTTGACTCAAAGATAAAAAGATTTGAGTTATAGTATTAAGGTTTTAAAGAGAGGTCAGAGGTATGAAGGTTAAATTGAGTTTTCGCACTCCCCTTGGTTCAAACAAAATGATGTATGGTTGATAGCGGCTTTTATTATTTCCGCTTATTCCAATCAAAATCTCTATTATTCACCAAAGTAAAACGCAAATTGATAAATAACTTATTCGTTGCAATGAATGTCTCGGATGGGGTTAAGAGCATGTATCCTGCACGGATATGAAATCCGAAAATCTTATATCCAACAACTGGAGAGATTCCAAAACGCTCAGATTCAAAGTCAGAACGCATACAAACGTCCACACCATAGGTCAAATCAAAACGACTGGGCTTGTGCCAATACCCTCCATTGATCTGAAGTGAATTATTTGGGATATTATAACCAAGCCCAAGATGAAAAGCATTGGTTTTTGGTTTTTTTAAACGAATGTCTTTGTGCTGGAACTCCATCCCTACTTCTCCTACCGTATATCTCCCCTGTTGTACTCCAAAATAAGGTCCTAACTTCTTAACACTTGGGTCAATTAGTGGCTTCTTTTTCTTTTGCGCCAAAGCAACTCCTGACAACAAGATGAACATAGTAATTAGAAGAACGCTTACTCTTCCCATAATTTATTGTGCGTTATCCAACGAGTCTTTTGCTCGTTTCAGTTCTTTCAAGTCATCTAGCGTAATTCCGAGACTGTCTGCGGTATGCTTGAGCTCTCTGATATCGTCTAGTGAAACATCGTGTCCATCGAAAAGACCATTACTGACATTGTTTTTCATCCAAATAGTGCTCTCTTCAATTGCTGGGATAGTAGCAGAAGCGGTCACTTTCACAGGCTCATATAACAACGATTCTGACTTAATGTCTTCGGGAATAAAATCCCCTCTTTCATCGTAAGTTTCCAGCAAAATGATTAATATACTTAATGTATACACCATTTTGATCAACCCGAAAAGTAGTCCAAACGCTTTATTCAGTGGGCTAAGATTCACCACCTTTAACATGCGTTCGATCATCTTTCCTGCAAAGAAAACCATTGCTCCAACAGCCAAAAACGTCAACGTAAACGCAACAACAGGAAGGTATTTCCCTTCGATGTCCATATTGTCCTTGATCAATCCTGACGTCCAATCGGAAAAATGAATTCCAGCATAAATCCCGACAAGCAATGCCAGTAAAGTGAATACCTCTATGACGAGACCTTTTTTAAAGCCTACCCATGCCGCATAAATTAGCGGAACAATGATGATGATGTCCACGAAGTTCATGTTCCAAAATTAAGTGGAAATGCTACTCTTTATTGATCTCATTAACAATCTTGCTAACAACTGATTTTGAATAATAAAAAAAGAGCTCCTTTCGAAGCTCTTCCCTTTTGTTTTATAGTTTAGTTCTCTACGCTATATTCGTAAAGACTTGCTGGATATCGTCATCATCTTCGATCTTATCCAAAAGCTTGTCAACCTCTTCCATTTGCTCTTCATCCAGTTCAATTGGTGCAGTTGCAAAGCGTTTCAAATTAGACTTAGCCACTTCAATCTCTTTTTTCTCCAAGGCCTCTTGCAATGTTCCAAAACTTGTATAATCACCATAAATGATGATTTCATTTTCCTCATTCTTTTCGATCTCTTGCAATCCAGCATCGATTAACTCTAACTCAAGTTCTTCGATGTCCAAGCCTTCAGCATGTTCGCTATCAATTTCAAATACTGCTTTTCGGTCGAACATAAACTCAACAGATCCATTGGGTACAACTTGTCCTCCTGCTTTGTTGAAATACGATTTCACATTCGCTACTGTACGTGTCGAATTATCTGTAGCACACTCTACGTATACCAAAACCCCATGGGGTCCTTTCCCTTCATAATTGATCAGCTCGTAGTTCTCAGCATCTTTAGAAGACGCCCTTTTAATCGCCTTCTCAATATTATCTTTCGGTACATTTTGAGATTTGGCATTTTGAATAGCTGTTCGCAATGTAGCATTCATAGCAGGATCTTCTCCCCCATCTTTCGCTGCCATCGTAATAGACTTCAGCAGCTTTGGGAATACCTTGGACATCTTACTCCAACGTTTTTCCTTTGCTGCTCTTCTCGCTTCAAATGCTCTTCCCATGATCTTATATTTTCAAACAAAAATAATGAATTCCTACAAAAACGCACATGACTTTACTCACTTCGGTTAAGGTGCTGTTAAATTTGTTTTTCGTTCACTTCTATATTCGTATCTTTGAATGAAAATTGTTAAGCTATGCGCCTGATATACCTATTATTACCTTTCATCTCTATTTCACTATTTGCTCAGGAAGCGAAACTTGTTACTCAACAGCGAATTCGCGGAACGATTACAAACTTTGTGTTTAGCCCAGATGGTGAATACATTGCGAATTGTAGTGAAGATGATAACAGCATTCATGTTTGGCATCTGGCATCTGAAAAGATTATTGGTTCTTTGCAGGGTTATCCTGTGCAGCCGGTTCAAGTTGCATATAGCTCAGAAGGGGATCAGCTACTAAGTGTTCACGAAGACAACCTAATTATTCGTTGGGACCTGGAAAGCTGGATGATCAAGGATTCAGTTCGTTTAGAAGAACAGCCCTCATGGATAGGTTTTGGTTCTTCGCAGCCTTTGATCGGAACACGTGACAAATTGATGATTTTTGGAAGTGATCTTAGTTCAAGTAAAACGATAAAAGTCAAAGGTGAGGTGAAAAGTGGTTATACTGCTGGAGACAAGGTATGGGTTGGAACAGAGAACGGAGTTCTTTATAATATCGATCTCAAATCGGCAAGCACTATAAGTGAGTCCTCTTTTGATGATACTGATTTTCAGGAGATGGACCTATCTGAAAAAGAAAATCGAATATTGTCTTTCAATGAAGATGGATCCGTTTCAATCATCGCTAAAGGACAGCTTTCCATAACTAAAACTATTAATCCTTTGAACGGAATCAGTTTCGGTAACAAATATGGAAAGGTTCACGCCGAAAAAGGTAAGATCGTCTACATTAGTGAGGACAATCAAATCGATTGCTATAATCTTGAGGGAAACCTTCTTTTTAAACTAGTCGACACTGTAGAAGCTGAAAAAATAAAGGTCCTGGAATTCTCTCCAGATGGAAACGTGTTGTGCTCTTCGAGCTTTAAAGAAACCTTTTTCAAGCAAACGAAAACTTCCCAGAATAGTATTAAAGTTTGGGACCTCACACGAAAAGGATTGATTGGGGAGTTGAAAGGTTCTGTGAATCCGATTAATAAATTTTCTTTTGATCCAGAACGAAATATTGTAGCACTTCTAGGAGAAGACCGTATAGTTAGTTTTTGGGATATGGATTATGCTGAGAAACTCTTCGAGCATCAATTGATGGAACCAAAAAAAGAACAGAAAATTGATCTTCTTTCTAATCAAGATAAAGAAGAAAGTACAAAAACCACAACTCTTTTTGGGGTGCGTGCTAAAGTGCCAAAACTCGGTACGATTAGGGACAAAGTTGTTGATAATACAGTGCGTAGAACGGTGAATAGAAAGATTAGAAAAGAGCCTGTGCTTTTCAAGTTTTCCTCAAAAGGAAACTACCTTATTACAAAGCTTGATGATGATGAAGTGCGCATCTATAAATTAGAGCAGGATCATGTTAAGTATATGCACTTCGCAAAACATCAGCAGGAACGCATCAACAACTTTATTACGAGTCCGGATGAGAAATACTTAATCTGTTTAGGTGCTGGAGATAAAGCTGTTTCCATTGTGGATCTTGAAACTGGCGAATTGAAACGGAAGTTGCAAACTGAAAATGAAGATGCCAATTATGAATTTATGAACAACGCTATCTCTGCTTCGTATAATCCAACGGGGAAAAACTTTGCGATTTGCACAGGACGAGGACAAATCTTCGTGTGGAGCAGCAGTTTTAGTAGGTTGTTTAAGTCTGAAGGCTCTAATATTTTCCGTGCAGGGAAAAATGCATTTGTCAATTACGCTCAAGATGGAAAAACTTTGTACTTAAAAGGAATCGACGGGGTTCGTGGTTACGACATTCACGAGTTTAACGTGCTCGGGACTACAAAACTTAAAATGCCAGGAACTCCATATCCTCTTGGTGCTCCACAAGATTTTATGGTTGGATTTGATGACCAAAAAGGATACATAGAAGACCTCGCAACGAATAATTTGATCTCTTTCAACATCAATAAAAACCTCATCAATGATGTTGATGCATCACTTCGAGACTATATTGGTATTGCCATGAAGAATGGGGAGTTTAGAGTAGTTGACGCAAAAAGTGGTGCGTTGCTCGCTACATTTATTGGTGAAGGTCAAAACACGATCATCAAAACAGAAGGGAATTATTATAAAGTTAATAAGGACGGATTTGAATTAGTTTCTTTTCGCGTTGGTCGCAAAGCCTATCCTTTTGAACAATTCGACGCTTATTTCAATCGACCAGATCTTGTACTTAAATCACTAAAATGTCCTGATGATGAATACATTGAATTGTATGCAAACGCTCATGACAGAAGGTTAGTAAAGTTAAATATTGAAAAGGATGAGACCCCTGATTTTTCGGATTTGCCTCAACTTTCGATCTTGAATAGAGGAGTAATTCCTTTCTCACAAAAAGAGAAGTTTGTCAAACTAAACCTGAAAGGGACAAGTTCGTCTAGCGAATTGGCAACAATGCGCATAACAATCAACAATGTTCCCGTTGAAGAACACACGTTAAACGGTAAAAGCTTCGAGGAGGAAGTTTCGATAGAGTTGATAGCAGGAATCAATAAAGTAAACGTCTACATTAAAACTAAATCAGGAGAGGAAAGTTTAGCTGAAAGTTTGACCATCAACTGTGGTCGAACGGATAAACCTAACTTATACTTAATCACCGTCGGTACGTCTGATTATAAAGATGATCGTTTCGATTTGAACTACGCAGCAAAGGATGCCAAGGATCTGAATACCCTTTTTAGCAAATACGATGCTGGTCATTATGCTTCGGTGAAAACAATGACGATTACAAACGGTGATGTGCAAAAGGAAGCTTTCGATAAACTCAAAGCGTTTCTTACTGATTCAAAAAGAAATGATCAAGTTGTATTCTACATTGCTGGACATGGATTGCTGGATGAAAACTACGCATACTATTACGGAACTCATGATGTAGATTTTCTTTCTCCTCAGAGCAGAGGTCTCTCTTATGATAAGCTTGAAGAAATTCTTGCTGGAATTGCTCCTGTAAAGAAGCTATTGATCATGGATACTTGTCACTCTGGTGAAGTCGAAGCTGATGAGGTTGAAGTTGTTGAAAATGACGGAGAAGATAAGGACAACGATCTCGACTTTGAGGATGTAACGTTCAGAGCAGTTGGACCAAAACTGAGAGAGGGTGACGGAACAAGAGCTTCTGCCGGAAAGATGTCAAGACTATTGTTTGCTGATATTCGCAAAGGAACTGGGGCTACTGTTATTTCCAGTGCTGGGGGTGTCGAATTTGCGATGGAAGGAGATGATTGGAAGAACGGGCTCTTTACTTATTGTTTGTTAAATGGAATGACAAATAAAACTGCCGACCTTAATAATGATGGAACAATTATGCTTTCAGAATTACAGACCTATTTGATAGAAAAAGTCGGTAAGCTTTCGAACGGAAAACAAGTGCCTACTACCCGTGTACAGAACATTCGATTGGATTACCCAATTTGGTAGGTTATATTTGTAACATGCGTAAATGGCTTTCCATACTTTTTGTGCTTTCGATCACTGCCCCTTTTGTCGGGTTGTTTGGATGGCTTTCTGTGGAAAAACAAATGCTTCGTAAGGAGGTAAAGCATCAGTTAATGTCAGTCACATCCAATGAAGAACTCAAAACACTTCAATTCGAATATGATGATACGCTAAAGTTGCTGAAGTGGGAACACGAAAAAGAGTTTGAATACGACGGTGAAATGTACGATGTCGTTCGTCGCTCTTATTCAACAGGTAAAGTTACGTATCACGTTTGGTGGGATCATGAAGAAACAGTACTCAACCAAAAATTAGATCGGCTAACCACATCGCTTTTCAATAAGTCACCTGAAAAAAAACGCACAAGTCAACAATTGTCTTTCTTTCTTCTGCAATTGTTTATCTCTCAAAATGAAACGGTCATTCATCCTCTATTAAACGTTAAACGCAAAGAAGTTTTTGCTTATCAGGATCTAAAAAGCAAACGTTTTATTGACGTTTCCACCCCACCTCCAATTGCGTAATGCTAAATCGAAAACTTGGTGAAAGCCAATAATGAATTGAATTTAGAATACGTAAATTGATGAATAATGAAACACATTGTTTTATTGATGGTGCTCGTTTTAGCATCATACGCAACAGCACAAAACCTCACTGTTGTAGATAAAGAATCCAATGAACCCATAGAAATGGTTCAAGTGGGTTGTAAGGGGTACACCAAACTAGTATTTACCAATGAAAATGGGGTGGTTGACATTACTCCATTCAAAGGGCTAAATGATATCATCGTTAAGTACTTTGGTTATGAAACACTGGAGTTCAACTATGAAAAATTGAAAGATATAAACTTTCGTGTTGAGATGAAGTCGACTGTCTTTACGATGAATGAAGTTGTGATTTCAGCAAATAAATGGAGCCAACTCTCTTCTGATGTTCCGCTTAAGGTGGCGCGTATTTCCCCAGAAGACATCGCGCTTCAGAATCCACAAACTGCAGCTGATCTGCTTGGGATTTCTGGAGAAGTTTTTATTCAGAAAAGTCAGCAAGGTGGAGGTAGTCCAATGATCCGAGGGTTTGCCACAAATCGACTGTTATATACCGTTGATGGAGTACGCATGAATACTGCCATCTTCCGGGGAGGGAATATTCAAAATGTAATCTCTCTTGATCCGTTTGCTATGGAAAATGTAGAAGTGCTTTTTGGCCCCAACTCCACGACTTATGGTAGTGATGCTATCGGGGGAGTGATGAGTTTTCAAACGCTTTCACCTACGCTATCGGTAGATGACAAGCCGTATATTAAAGGAAAAGCGTTGATGCGTTATTCTTCAGCAAACAACGAAAACACAGGCCACTTTGATATCAATGTAGGATGGAAAAAATGGGCGATGGTCACGAGTATTTCTGCCAACAAGTTTGATCACTTGCGTCAAGGTTCTAATGGCCCTGATGATTACTTAAAACCATATCACATCACTATGATTGACAGCATGGATGTTGTGGTTCAACAAGAAGATCCTTTACTTCAAGTTCCATCTGCATATCAGCAAATGAACCTAATGCAGAAGATTCGTTTTGCTCCGAATGAGCATTGGGATCTGGAGTATGCTTTCCATTATTCCGAAACATCGTCGTATGGTCGATATGATCGTCACAACCGAATGAAAAATGGAGCCCCTCGTTACGGACAATGGGATTACGGGCCACAAAAATGGATGATGAACCTGTTTTCCATAAGTCACTTGAAGCAAACTGCTTTTTACGACCAAATGAGCATTCGTCTAGCACAACAGTCGTTTGAAGAAAGTCGAATCTCTCGTGATCTTAATGATTTCACACGCGAAATTCGAGTCGAGGAAGTCCAGGCTTATTCTGCCAATATTGATTTCTCGAAAGCATTGGGTAATAAGAATAACCTCTTCTATGGAGTAGAATATGTGTTGAATGATGTGACTTCAACTGGTGTCAACGAACAGATCTTTACACTGAATAGAACACCGGGAGCGCCGCGATATCCAAAGTCAGATTGGCAAACCATGGGTGTTTATGTCAATGATGAGCATAAGTTAACGGAAGACTTCACCTTACAAGCAGGAGTTCGTTACACGCACTATTTGATGGATGCATCGTTTGATACAACGTTCTACCCTTTTCCTTTTACCTCGGCGAACATCAATAATGGTGCACTAACAGGAGGATTGGGAGCTGTCTACCAACTGAATGAAAAAACGGTGTTCCGTATGAATGCATCAACGGCTTTCCGTTCACCAAATGTTGATGATATTGGAAAGGTGTTCGATTCAGAACCAGGCGGAGTTGTTGTTCCTAATCCAGGGTTGCAAGCTGAATATGCGTACAATGGAGACATTGGGATGACGAAGATCTTTGGTGATGTGGTCAAGTTTGATCTTACTGGATATTACACAATTCTTCAGAATGCCGTGGTACGCAGAGATTTCACATTGAACGGAATGGATAGTATCATCTACGACGGACAACTGAGTCAGGTTCAAGCCTTACAAAATGCTGCTTCTGCAACTGTTTATGGTGTGCAAACCGGACTTGAGATTAATTTCACACATGGTTTTTTACTGTCAACCCGTTTTAATTTTCAATATGGAGAAGAGGAAACAGATGATGGCACAGTTAGTCCGTCTCGTCATGCCGCACCTTGGTTTGGTATCACGCGATTTAGCTACAAGCATAAAAACTTACGGATTGAGTTGAATGCACAATATCAAGGAGCACGTGAGCACGATGAACTTTCCATTGGCGAACGAAGTAAAGAAGAGATCTATGCCCTGGATGCAGATGGAAATACATACGCTCCAGCTTGGTATACGCTCAACTTAAAAATGAATTATCGGATTACAGATGCCTTGAGCATGAGTGGTGGAGTAGAAAACATCACTGATCAACGTTATCGTCCCTATAGTTCTGGATTATCTGGAGCTGGAAGGAATTTTATATTAGCGATTACGGCTCATTTTTAATACTTATTTAATATTCCCACGGTAATACCCTGTCCAGTGTTGCCGTGGGATTTTTATTTTTTGATCCAAAAAGCCCTTGTCTTCGAACACTTTCCTTTCCTATTTGCTTACTTTTATCCCACGTCTTAAATCGTAAAAGTGGATACTACAATGGATACCGAAGAGCAACAAAAGAAGGGAGTCGCATTATTGGGATGCACAGGCTCAATTGGAACACAGGCCTTAGAAGTGATTGAGGCATATCCTGACTATTTCGACCTACAAGTCATCACGGCAAATAACAATGCAGATTTGTTAATTGAACAAGCCAAAAAGTATCATCCCAATACGGTAGTGATTGTCAATGAAGATCATTTCGAAAAGGTAAAAGAGGCACTTTGGGAAGACGATATTCACGTTTATGCAGGTAAAGATGCATTATGTCAAGTTGTAGAATACAGTGAAGTAGATGTGGTATTAACGGCCTTAGTCGGTTACGCTGGACTAAAGCCAACAATCAGAGCCATTGAAGCGAAAAAGAATATTGCGCTTGCCAACAAGGAAACGCTTGTTGTAGCAGGAGAACTCGTTACGAAAATGGCAAGAGAATGCGGAGTAAACATTTATCCTGTAGACTCAGAGCATTCAGCAATCTTTCAATGCCTCACAGGAGAATTCCACAACAAAATTGAGAAGATCTATTTAACGGCATCTGGAGGGCCATTTAGAGGATGGACAACGGAGAAGTTGAAAGACGTTAAAAAGGAACAAGCATTAAAGCATCCCAATTGGGAAATGGGAGCTAAAATCACAATTGACTCTGCTACATTAATGAATAAAGGCTTGGAGGTAATTGAAGCGAAATGGTTGTTTGCCTTGAAGCCCGATCAAATTGATGTGATTGTTCACCCGCAGTCTATCGTACATTCGATTGTGCAATTTGAAGACGGAAGCATGAAAGCACAAATGGGACTTCCAGACATGAAGTTACCCATCCAATATGCGATGACCTACCCGGAACGATTTAAAACAGATTTTCCACGTTTTAATTTCTTAGACTATCCCTCATTAACGTTTGAGCAGCCAGACCGAGAGACATTCAAAAATCTCAATCTGGCTTTCCGTGCTATGGATGAAGAGGGAACGAGTGCGTGCGCATTAAATGCTGCTAATGAAATCACGGTTCAGGCTTTCCTTGAAGACAAAATAGGTTTCCTTGAAATCGCAGAGATCAATGAAAAGACGATGGCGAGTGTTGAGAATATTCAAAAGCCAACGTATGAAGATTACGTAAAGGTTGACAAAGAAGCACGTCAGAAAGCTGAAGAATTAGTGGGGAAATAGAAAAGCCGAACTCTGCAGTCCGGCTTTACTTTGTAGTACTAAGTTTAGTAATGTAGTGTTAACAATTAATGCTTACGACAAAGTTAATATAGTACGTGCGACCAAAATAGGGGGCTACCCCCTCAATCCAATATAAACAAGTGATTCGGGATGTTTTTCTTGAACAAATAATCTATAAAAGACTAATAGTCAGGATTTTTTAAAGATCTTCGCATCGGCGACAAAAGTCCCAAAAGGAATCAGAGAAGCTAAATAAGCCCAAAAATTAGTCATCAAAGACCATTTCTTGTCTTGATTCACGATAAAAACGAAAGCGCAGTAAGCTAAAAATAGAAAACCGTGAGCCATACCAACGATCTTGTTCGGCATTGGCATCTCATACATATACTTTAGCGGCATCGTTAACGCGAAAAGCAAGTATGAAATCCCTTCTAATAATGAGAGTAATCGTAACGTTCCAAGTGCAGACTTAAGATTCATTTTCCTTTTTTCACAAAGGTAGGTAATCTAAACTTTCGATCAGTCAAAAACTACTTCTGTAAGATCTTAAACTCTACCCTTCTGTTTTCCTGGCGACCTTCTTCAGTCTCGTTTGTCGCAATTGCTTGAGATTCACCATATCCCTTAAAGGTCATACGTGATTTGTCAATTCCTTGCTGAACAAGATACTCAACTACAGAGCCTGCACGATTCTCCGAAAGGTTTGCGTTGTACGCGTCAGAACCTTTGCTGTCCGTATGGCCTCCAATCTCTATCTTCATCGTTGGATTATCATCCATAATACGCTTTAATCGAT
>CBFHJL010000009.1:0-45263 GCA_965656195.1 Brumimicrobium sp.
TGGGAAATAGAGGTAGTGAGAATTCGCTATACTCATAAATGGAGTGTCTGGATAAAGCTTTTCTTGTCCTTCATAAAGAGTGATGTTATTCTTTTGTTGACCTTCATTAACTTTCAATTCAAAACTTAAGGAAGCACTATTTCCATTTGCATCGTAGCAAACATATTTAATAGCATACGATTGCCCGGGTCTTACATCTAAAATACCTCTGTTTTTTTCATCTCTGTAAATGGGTAGTTGATTGTGACAAGTTTTAAAAGATTTGTGAAAATGCTTTCTTCGGTCATGGTATTCTTCGTAGTCTTTATGTGTATTAATTTGTCTATTTGTGAAAAATGAAATGCGCGTCATATTTTGTGAGAAAAGAGTATCATCATTAACAACGAGATAGGATCTGTGTATTCCGCAGATATTATTGGCGGCATTCAATTGATCAATGGCGTCGAATGCGAATCCAATACCACCTTCTTTGCTAGAGAAATCAGCTGATATTGTGATTTTATCGCCGCTCACCCGATACTTTCCTTCCGATGCATAGGTACTAAATCTTTTAGCTTTCCCGGGAATACGATACCCTTCTTTTGTTAAGCTATACATTTTGATACCACGAATAGAAGGCTTCCGAGTATCCTTAATATCAAAATTAAACAATAGAGGGTTTAAGGCATCTTCACTTTTTGTGTCACGAATTTCAAAATGCAGATGTGGGGCAGTACTTCCGCCAGTGTTTCCGGATTTAGCAATGATTTGTCCTTTGGTTACTTTCAGACTATCCTTGGCGGGATAATAGTCGAATTCAAAATGTTGATCATTTTCCTGCCTTTTTCGAGCTAATTCTTCAATTTCTCCAACGAATTCCTCACAGTGTGCATAGACTGATGTAAGGCCGTTGTAATGATCAATGTAAACGACTTTACCGTATCCCCACGGAGAAACTTTTATTCTAGAAACATATCCATCTTCAATCGAGTGAATATTGTATCCTGTGCGATGATTGGTCTTAAAATCAATTCCTGTATGAAAGTGATTCGTTCTAAGTTCTCCAAAATTAGCTGCCAATACTAGAGGGATATCTAACGGACTGTGTAGATCATATTTATTGTAGTCAGTCGTGTTTTGACCAAATACAGTATAGGTCAGTAAAGAAATGAATGTAAACAATTTAAAACGCATGACGGCAAATATAGCTAAATCAAAAGGGTTAAAATTTAACTTTGGGACTGATTTTAGCGAAGAAGATGAGAATGCAAATAAAAACTAAAATTGTTTGAATATATTACATCGAATATTACTTTTGTGTAACGTCATTAGAAAATGGATAAAGTTCAAAACGTCATATCAGAAATACACGGAAAAGTCGCAGGTTTAAAGGCGGCCTTAAGTAAAGTGGAATCTGAAAATGAGGAACTGACAAGTGAGTTAGAAACGCTGAAAATTAAACTCTCTAAAACAGAGGAAGAAGCAGCAGATTTTCGAATGAAATATGACGAGATAAAAGATCAGTTGCAAAGTTCGAGTTCAATTGAGAAAGATGAGGACAAGGATGAGCAAATTGATTTGTTAGTTAGGGAAATAGATGAATGCATCAATCGATTGAAAGCATAAATATATGAGTAAAACATCCATTAAAGTCGTTCTTGCAGGTCGCAATTACCCGCTTTCAATAAACGAAAGTGAGGAGAAAGTGGTTCGTGAGGCAGTTAATGATATAAACTCTAGTATAAAAAAGCTTCAAGAAAATTATGCAGTTAAAGATATGCAGGATTTATTGGCTATGACGGCCTTGAAGTTAGCAACACGAACAGGAAGTTCGGAGTCAGCTAATCAAAAGGCAGATAAGCCAGCGTTAGATGAAGATCAAATTGTAAAAGCATTACAAGAGATCTCCACTTCACTGGATCGTTAGTTGATTCTGCTTTTTTGTTGTTTCCCATTAATTCAAGCGTAATACTTGAGTGAGTGGGATTTTTTATTTAAATTAAAATTGAAATATGGACTTAATAATAGGATTAGGAATTGGTGTTGTAGGCGGGGCTGTAGTGGCCATAATCGTCCAAAACGTCATTCTTAAGAATCGTAAGGAACAGATCCTCAAAGAGGCTGAAAATGAAGGTGAATCGATCAAGAAAGATAAAATCATTCAAGCAAAGGAGAAGTTTCTTCAGTTGAAAGAAAATCACGAAAAAACAATCA
The DNA here is from genome assembly GCA_965656195.1 of Brumimicrobium sp. Lineage (GTDB taxonomy): Bacteria > Bacteroidota > Bacteroidia > Flavobacteriales_D > Crocinitomicaceae > Brumimicrobium. The sequence goes on from CBFHJL010000009.1 coordinate 2,194, forward strand.
AAGACAGAGAGCGAAAGCTACAGTCCGCAGAAGATCGAACGAAGAGTAAGGAGAAAAGTCTTTCTAAGAAAATAGAGGAGGTAAATAGAAAGGAAAAGGGAATTGACAGTCAGAAAAAGACGCTTGATGATAAGATTCAAACGATTGAATTGAAACAGCAGGAACTAGAAAAGACTCAAGATAAGAGAGTAGCTGAGCTTTCTAAGATTTCAGGAATGAATCCAGAGGATGCTAAAAAAGTATTGATGGAGGCATTAAAGGATGAAGCCAGAACTGATGCAATGGCACACATTAAAGATATCGTTGATGAAGCGAAACTGAATGCGAATCGTGAAGCTAAGAAGATCATCATTCAATCGATTCAACGTGTTGCTCATGAGCAAGCAATTGAAAACTCTGTTTCGGTATTCAATATTGATTCAGATGAGGTGAAAGGTAGAATTATTGGACGTGAAGGAAGAAACATACGTGCACTTGAAGCAGCTACAGGAGTAGAGATTGTTGTTGATGATACGCCAGAAGCGATATTATTGTCTTGCTTCGATCCAGTGAGAAGAGAAATTGCTCGATTGGCCATGCATCAATTGGTATCAGACGGACGAATTCACCCAGCAAGAATTGAAGAGATCGTTTCAAAAACGAAAAAGAATCTCGATGATGAAATTGCTGAAACAGGACGACGAACGTGTATAGATCTTGGTATTCATGGTTTACACCCTGAGTTGACAAGGATGGTAGGTAGAATGAAGTATCGTTCATCTTATGGTCAGAACTTACTGCAGCACAGTAGAGAGGTAGCTAATATTTGTGCTGTTATGGCTTCAGAACTTGGTTTGAATGTGAAACTGGCTAAACGAGCAGGATTACTGCACGATATTGGAAAAGTACCAGATGAAGAGCCAGAATTGCCGCATGCAGTTCTAGGGATGAAGCTAGCCGAGAAGTTTGGTGAAAAAGCTGATGTGTGTAACGCAATCGGTGCACACCACGATGAAATCGAAATGAATACATTGATCTCTCCGATAGTACAGGTTGCGGATGCCATATCAGGTGCAAGACCAGGAGCACGTCGTGAGATTGTAGAATCTTATATTAAAAGAATTAAGGACCTAGAAAATCTTGCCCTTGCATATGATGGAGTAACGAAAGCTTACGCTATTCAAGCAGGTAGAGAGCTTCGTGTTCTTGTTGAAAGTGAGAAGGTTTCTGATTTAAAGGCAGATGAATTATCATTTGCTATCTCTCAAAAGATTCAGACTGAAATGACTTATCCAGGTCAAGTAAAGGTTACTTTGATTAGAGAGAAAAGAGCAGTTAATTACGCAAAGTAGTCCAATTGAATATTTATAAAAAAGCAAGTCTTTGTGACTTGCTTTTTTTATTTATACCCTTCCTAGTAAAATAAATTATCTTCGTAATCGATTATTCTAAAGGAATGTGGGGTAAACTCAATATGAAGTCTGATTTTTTACGGTCAGTGACAGTACTAACTTCGGGAACTGTTATTGCTCAAGCAATAGGTTATGCTTTTACTCCTCTAATTACGCGTCTTTTTACTACTGATGACTTTGGAGAATTTGGAATTTTCATACGCGTTGTAGCGCTCATAACAGCAATAGGTACCGCTAGGTATGAATTAACTCTCCCGCTACCAAAGAGAGACCAACACGCTTTTCAGCTATTTTTACTTTCCTTGAAAATTGCACTCTGGACTTTAGTTGTTTCCCTCTTCCTAGGTTTTATGTATTGGTTGTTCTGGGAATCTTCTCTAAAGATCTTTTTGTTTACCCTTGCTGTTGCCCTAACTTCTTTCTTCATGATATTTAAGAATATAGGCACAAACTGGGCAATCAGACTTAAATCATTCACACGTATATCTGCTGTGAATATAACTTCATCACTAGGTACTAGCGCCATTAAACTATTGGCAGGGCTCATAGGTTTGGGTTCACTAGGTTTAGTTTACGGTACTCTGATTGGAACGATTCTAGGAACAAGTTGGTTTTTCATTGACTACTTCAAGCAAAGAAAGGAAAAAGGTTTTTTAAAATCTTCAATTAAAATGAAGGCTTTGGCCAATAAATACCGAGAGTTTCCACGCGTTAATCTCCCTCATACACTAATTGATACAGCCCGTGAGTTGTTAATTGCTTTTTTTCTTACTTATTATTTAAGTACATCCTTATTTGGCTCGTATGATCTTTCTTTTAAAATGCTCAAAATCCCGCTTTTACTTATTGGTACAGCGATAGGTCAGGTTATGTTTCAGAAAGCTTCTGAGAAGTTTGCAAATAATGAAGAGATCTTTCCTTTGGTATCTAAAACAGTGGTTGTATTATTTCTAGTCTCAGTCATACCTTTCTCTGTAGTTTATATTTGGGGGGCACCGATATTTGCTTTTGTATTCGGAGAGGAGTGGTTTTTTGCAGGTGAAATTGCATCGGTAATCGCACCATGGTTAATGATGAACCTTGTAGCTTCTGCAATTTCAATGATTCCTTCTGTAATTAATGCGTTACGTTGGTTTTTCTGGATAGGCTTGGCAACATCCATAATTCAGTTAGGTTTATTTGGTTTTTATCCCCAAATCACTGAAGGGTTAAATATTGCTCCACTAGACTTCTTCAGAATCGTTTCTTGGGTAATGGTTGTGATTTATGCGATTATTATTGCTTGGGAATTGATGTTGGTGCGCAAGGTATGATTCGCATATCTAATATTAACTATTCTCTATACTTCACACCTATATACATAGTTATCTTTAATAAGAATTACAAGTGCTATCAGATTTTTTTGGCGTTCTCCTTGTTTATAACAATTTGATCTGTTATGACTTTACGTGCAAAGAAATATATCGTTATATATACAATAGACATAGCAATTGCATATATAATAAGAGTGTTAAAGATATCCATTTTCCACAGGAAACTAATTACGAAAGCAATCCCTGTCATAGAGACTCTAAATACATTACTTACTAAAGAAAGTGTATGGCGTTCAAAGGAGGAAAAGACTCTACTTATTGGAGTTAGCACTAATCTTATAAACCCTAAACCGGAAATAATTTGAGCTATTCTTCCAGCATCATGCCATTGTTCCCCAAAGAAGAACGTGAAAAGTGTAGGGCTGAACAGTAAAAATAGAAGAAGAGGAACGATTCCTAAAAGGACTAGGTTTTTCAAGAGTTTATTCGATAGTCTCAATAATTTTTCCGGTTGATCCATGCCTATGTTAGATGCTTCAGAATAAAAAACATCGCCAATTGCAGTACCGATTAGAATTATGGGTGTACTAATAATAAGGTTCGCTAGCGTGTATTGACCAACCGAAGCCGTTCCTACGAAATAAAAAGTAAGGAAAAACACAGGTAGTTCTTGACCTAACTTTGAAAGCAGTTGAGAAGGCAAAATAAGATATGGGAATTTAACGTACCGCTTCGCTACCCATTTTATTTTTCTAGGAGATAAGTAAGCAAGCCAATTGTTTTCAAATTCAAATAGCTTTTTGATGAAAAGAAATACTGCAATTACTCTACCGATCATCAGCCCTAATATCAGCCCTAAATTCGTGAAATTTAAAAGACCAAATATAATTTGGAAAGAATATTGACCTCCAGCAGATGATATTTTTGTTATTGAGTTTACTTTGAATTGTTTTCTTTTGAAGCTCCACTGCATAAGTGTATTGTAAAGACTTGTTAGAAACAGTCCCAGGGGAAACAGAATGAGGAGACTTGTGGTGGATTTCCAATTGATCTTCTCGGTAATAAAGTCTCCGAAAAAGAACATTATTAGTAAGAGAAGTAGGCTGAAAAATGAGGTCAAAAGAAAACAAAAGAATAATAAATTATAAAGAGAGGATTTACTTCTTGTAATTGGAATACACTGCTCATATTTTAATGTTCCCATTATTGAAGCTACTCCAATAAAAGAGTTGAAAAACATGAAAGTACCAAACTCTTCAGAAGTAAAAAGCCGAGTAATTACTGGAGATAATAAAACTCCTAATAACTGCGAAAGAGCTGTTCCAGCCGAAACAAATGTCACATTCCTTGTGAATTCCGATTTGAGAAATTTGTTTTTTATCTTTTCAGTAATTTTCACAGTTGCTAAATCTAATAAATCAAAGGGAGTAGTTAATTAAGACATTTGAGACAAAAATATGATATTATATGAATGTTAGGAATTGATTCGAATAATATTAAGCACTATGTTGGATTGTCGGAGAATACAATTTAGAAGAATACTTCCCTTAATCGTTGATGTTTTGAAAGAAGTAAAATATTGTTTCTCTCATTACTGCTTTGATTGGATGTCATGAGTATTTATATTATTCAGGAAGTTTTAATTAGTCATTCATTTTGCATATTTCAATTTCTGTAAAGACAACTGAAGCATAAAGCGCCAAATTCCGATTCATTAGTCTGGCTTTGAAAAACATCAATTATTCTTTTGTTTTTTCAATTAATACTTTTTTTCTAATACTTTTGTTCTTAAGAAGCTGTAATATGGAAGAAGAAAAAATTCGTCAAATAGGAATAAGTGATTTTGTCCAAGCACTCATTAAGAACCGAATATTACTTGCCTTAAGTATTTTTGGCTTTGCAATTATTTTCTTTATCTATTCATTTTTCGGTAGTGAGATATATCAGTCTAAATCAATTGTTTTCACTAGTTTTGGTCAAGAATTAGAAGGACCTTTCGGAAGTTTTGAACTCGAGAATCAAAGTACAGAAGATTATTTGAGTTTATTTGATTTAGATGGAGAGAGGGACAGAGGCTTGTCAATAGAGTATGATTTTGGATCTTACGATGACAAGTTAAATACGGAAAAAGTAGCTACAGATTCAGAAGATGGTGCTGTTATTTTTACAGTCTCTCATAAACAAAAGGACAGTCTGATCCCCATGTTTAATAGAGTTTTTAAGCGTTTTTGCAAGCAAGTAGATCATTATTTAAAAGAAGAGGCTTTTGAAAATGAGGTTTTTAGAGTGAAAAGAACCTTGAATGAATGCTTGGTAGATGAGCAAGAGCTTCAAAGTTTTGCTGAATATCTCGTTAAAATCAGAAAACAAACTTCTTTGGAAAATTTATCACAAAATCAGTTTAGTATGAAAGGGGGGCTCCCGATCGGAGAAAATATGAAGCTTTCTCCTTATTTCAAGTTTGCAATTTTAGATAGTGTGATTGTGATGAATGATGTAGAGATTGCTTCACTAAAAAGTAAAATAGATAAACACACATTATTTATCGATAGTCTGAACGAGGAATCTAGTCAAGCTAGAGTAAAAGATTTTTCAATGTCTGATCAAGTTTTGAATACCTATCTCCCGATCCAAGCTCCTCAAAAACTTGGTGTTGATTGGTTATCTAAAACTATCTTGGGTGGATTTATAGGGTTGGTGATTGGAGGATTCATTGTTTTTTTTCGCACTGCATCAGCCACTAAAAAAGACTAGTTCCATTGTGTCGGAAATTCAGATCAATACAAATTTGTTAATCCAATTTTTGGGTCGTTATAAATTGATTTTTCTCACGCTTTTTTTTAGGGTTCTTCTGGATATAACTTTTTTCGTTTACCTAGATAAGTATCATGATTACGCTGGATTTGAGATGGATTTTAACTTGATCAAATTTGTTGTTTCAATTGTTGTCACTTTTCTGCTTTTCGCGTTGATACCATTGAGGTCGTCAAGAGTTTCGGAAGTTGTGATTCAATTCTTTTTTATATCTGTATATGTTCCATTCGCTTCATATTTTGCATTCACTAACGCTAGCTATTCTTGGTTTTTGATTTTCACTGGCTTTTGGGTGATTGTTTTTCTCATGAATCAAATCAATTATAATTGGAGAGAAATAAGAACACCTGTCAAATATGATTCGAAGTATATAATGTTCGTAATTACTTTTCTGACCATATTAGTTTTTGGCCTTATTTTTATGTTTTCCGAGGTAAAGTTTAATTTTAGCTTCCTTGATGTTTACGATATTAGAGAAGAAAACCCCACGGGTTCTGTTCCGTTATCTGGGTATTTAATTAATTGGACCGCAAAGGTATTTCTTCCTTTTCTATTGATTTATTCGATAGTTAAAAAAAAGAGATATTTCAATATATACTCATTGGTAGTTATGGGGGCGATAGTCTTATTATTTACTTTGACAGGACATAAAAGTTACGTGATGGTAATACCAATTATTATTGGTACAATTTGGCTATTTAAAACGGGTGATTTTTTACTGAATTTGTTGATTTCCTTCTCTATTTTAACAATAGCTGGATTAATTTTGTTGTTGTTTTTTGACCATCAAATATTATTGAGTTTATTTGTTCGACGAACACTTTATGTACCGGCTCAGTTATCCTTTTATTATTTTGACTTTTTCCAAAACAACCATTTACTCTTATCTAACAGTATTTTTAGTAGTTTTTTTGAATATCCTTATGAATTGCAGCCCCCTAAAATAATAGGTGAGATTTACTCTCATAAACCTGGTATTTCTGCAAATAATGGTATCGTGTCTGATGGTTTTGCTAATTTTGGTATACTCGGTATATTAATTTGGGCATTTCTCTTTTCTTTTATTTTGAAAATTTTGGATTGGCTCAGTAATGGTAAGGACCCTTTAGTTTTATGGACATTGATTTTACTTGGTTTAATGGTTTTTGTTGGAGGAAGTCTCTTAACAGGAATTCTAACTCATGGAGTAATATTGATAATACTTCTAACATTTCTTTACCCTTTAAAGAGTAAAAGTAATTAGTTGATACTATGAAAATCTGCCAGTTTACTACAGTTCACCCACGAAATGACGTGCGCGTCTTCTATAAAACTTGCGTTGCTTTGGCCGATGCTGGTCACGATGTTACACTTGTGGTTGCTGATGGTGCTGGAAATGAGTTTAAACAGGGTGTCAATATTATCGATATTGGTGACTTTCGCATGAAAAGATTGTCAAGATACTTCAAGGCTAGGAAAATAATGTTTAATGAGATTATTAAGCTGGACGCTGATGTATATGAATTTCATGATCCTGAATTACTTGGTGTAGGTGTGAAATTGAAAAACCTGGGTAATAAAGTAGTTTTCGATAGTCATGAAGATGTTCCAAAGCAAATACTATACAAATCATGGTTAGGTCCTTTATTCTTAAGGAAAATTATTTCTAAGGTTTATGATAATCAAGAGAAGTTGAAAGTGAAAAAATTAGATGGTCTCATCTCAGTAATTGATGAAATCACTGATAAGTTCACATGTGATAGTAAAATCACAATACACAATTTTCCTGTGATAGATAAATGGAAAGATAGCGCTATTGATATAGACGAACGTCAAGACTGGGTAACCTATGTTGGAAGTCTAACTTTTGAGAGAGGAGTAGTGGATTACATAAATGCGATAGGTGAACTTCCCGGTAATTACAGGTTAAAACTAATCGGGAATTTTTCTCCAGAATCACTGCTAGATGAATGTAAGAAGTTAAGAAATTGGGACCGCGTGGATTATTTGGGCTATTTACCAGTTAATGATGTAACGAGAATTGTGGGAATGTCAAAAATTGGTCTTTCAGTTCTTCATCCTATGGATAATTATCTTACTAGTTTACCTACCAAAGGTTTTGAATATATGGCGGCAGGAACCCCTTTTATACTAAGCGATTTTAAGTATTGGAGACCATACTTTGAAGGTTGTTGTGTTTTTGTAGAGCCGGCAAATGTTGGGCATATTGCCAATGCGATGAATAAACTCATTACTGACGAAAAGTACTTTAAGGGGCTACATACTTCTTGTGTGGAAAGCGCGAATAAATTTAGTTGGAAAACAGAATCTAAGAAACTTGTCAGTTTTTTGGAATCAGTTTAATTAATCTTTTTTGCTGGATTACCTGCGTGAACCTCTTCGCTCGGTACATCTTTGATTACGATGCTTCCAGCTCCAATTATAGCTTTTTCACCAATATTCAAACCCTCTTTTTTTGCAATAAGGCGAGATGACATTCCGATATATGCATGTTGTCCGATATTAATATGCGTTCTAGTTTGTTTTTTTCCATGCAAAGAGAAATAAACACCGTAAGAAATTGTGACGTTATTTGCAATTACTGTATGCGAAGGTTCTAAATCATCCATGTAACATTTCATCCCAATAAATACATTTTTCCCAATTTTATACCCTAAAGCTCTGTAAAACAAAATTCGAATTTTATTGAAAGGAATATTCGGAATAATTACAACGTTGAAATATTTCCGAATAGGGATCCAAATAATCTTAAGTATTGAATAGTTAGCATAATAAGGAATTGGTTTGTCTTTGCGAAATAACTTGTAATACTGTTTAATTAACCCCATGACTGAATTTTAGGTCAAAAATAGACCAATTTTAATAGCTTGAAAATAAATCAATACTGAATTCATTTCTGAAAGTTAGTTTTCCTTAATTAATATTCAAATAGTGTCATTAAAGAATAATGAAAAAGTAAATTTGTATATTTCAATTTATCTTGTGTATGAATTTGTCTATTATTATTCCATGTCTGAATGAAGAGAAGTACATCAAGAATTGCATTAACTCAATTCTTTCGAATGACTACCCTAAAGAGAACTATGAGATAATAATAGTGGATGGAGGATCAAGTGATAATACGTTGACAATATTAAACGAACTTAAGAAGTCTATAAAAGAGGTTCAAATTAAAATATTGCATAATCCAAAGAGAATTCCTCCTACAGCAATGAATATTGGTATTAGTGAAGCAAAAGGTGAGATTATCATGAGGCTGGATACTCATGCTGCTTACCCAGATAATTATATTTCAACATTAGTAAAGTGGAAAGATAAACTGAATGCTGATAACGTTGGTGCTCCAACAAAAACTGAAATTCTAAACCCAACCAAAACAAGTATTGCCATAAAACGTGTGCTCAGTCATAAATTTGGTTTAGGCGGAGGTGTATTCAGAATCGGAACAGATAATGTAGTTCAAGTAGATACAGTACCTTTTGGGTGTTATTCTAAAAGTACATTAATTGAACTAGGTGGCTATGACGAACGACTAAAAAGAAACCAGGATATTGAGTTAAATAAAAGACTCATAGCTAAAGGAAAAACTATTTATTTAATTCCATATACGCATTGTGTCTACTATGCTAGAGAAACCTGGAGTAAATTGGCAAAGAATAACTTTGAAAATGGGAAATGGAATTTAATCACAACCTATTTCACTAAAAATCTATCCTCTTTAAGTATTAGGCATTTTATTCCATTTATTTTTATTTTATCCTTGCTAGTTCCGAGCTTATTATCATTGGTCTTTGGACCATTTTTATACCTCTCCATTCTAGCATTAGGTTTGTATTTGTTTTCACTACTTTATTTTACGAGTAAAATAGATAAGGAGCAAACCACCAGTTCACATATTATGTGGACCTTTATTGTTTTACATATGTCCTATGGAGTTGGTTCCTTTATTGGATTGTTTCACTTTGGGAAATTATTTAGAAATGAAGATTAGTTCACTATATAAAAGTTCAATTGCAAAATGGTTGAATACGGATAATTCGCGTATCGAACTTTATTGGAAAGGTAGGATAGGGCTATATGCTATTCTTAAGTCTTTTGGGATTGAAAAAGGGGATGAGGTTATTCTTCCTGCATTCACATGTGTTGTAGTTCCTAATGCTATTATTTATTGCAAAGGAACGCCTGTATACGTTGATATAAACAAAGTTACTTTAAATACTACGATTGATAAAATTAAAGAAAAAGTATCTGCAAAAACGAAAGTAATTGTGATACAAAACACATTTGGATTATCAAGCGACGTTAAAGAGATTGTATCTTTTGCAAAAGAGAAAGGAATTTTAACTATCGAAGATTGTACACATGGTTTTGGTGGAGAATATGAAGGGAAGCCGAATGGTTCTTATTGCGATGCTGCCTTCTATTCGACACAATGGAATAAACCATTTTCTACGGGGATAGGAGGTTTTGCAGTAATGAATAACAGAAAATATATTGATAGATTCAATCTGGTAAATGATAAGTTAATATCCCCATCTATAAAAGATCGAAATGTTTTAGCCCTTCTAATTCAAGCTAAAAAATATTTATTACATGATAGTACCTATTGGTCTGCAATAAAGCTATATCGAAAGTTAAGTAAATCAGGTTTGGTTGTTGGTTCATCAAAAGGAGAGGAGCTAGTTTCTCCAGAAATGCCTGAAAATTATTTCTTAAAATCTGTAAGAGTTCAGGAGAAGGTAGGGTCGAAAGCTATAAAAGAACTCCCTGATGTTTTGAGAAGAAGAAAAGAGATGGGGCTTTTATATAACGAGTTTTTTAGAACAAATGAAAAATGGCATTATCAAAAGGAAGACCTTGCAAATCATTCTTTTTTAAATTTCCCTGTTTTCGTAAAGGACAAAGCCGCGTTTCAGAAAAAAGCGGAAAACGCTAAAATTAGACTAGGAGATTGGTTTGTATCCCCAATTCACCCGGTTTTGGAAGATTTTGATTTATGGGGACTTAATATAAATGATTGTCCTAACGCAATTGAAAAGTCAAATCATATTCTTAATTTACCGACAGATTTGGTTGATCAAGATAAAGTGATTCAGTTCTTAAAGGTAAACCTTGATGATATTCTTTGATCGAAATTAATATTGATTACATAAGAAGATGCAAAAAGCTAGTCCACTCCTTCATTTCCTTGCTCATCATTCCATTTCGGTTTATTTGTTTGCCTTTCTTATACCTCTTTATCCCAAATGGCTGGGCTTTGGAGTATTATTCATTTTATTGGAACATCTTATAAAACGAAAAAGCTTCAGGAAGATTTCCAGCTATAAGAACGTTCTAACCTTTAAAAATGCCGGTGTTTGGTTGTTTCTATACTACTTAATGCACGTAGTCGGAATGGTTTATTCTGAAAATATATCGTTTGGTTCTATGGATTTAGGAATGAAAGCTTCTTTTGCTATTTTTCCTGTATTTTTCTTCCTGTTTCAACCAAAGTTTAAGTTCTCAATACTTTATAAAAGTTTTATTATCGGGGCTATAACCTCTATCGTTCTTTGCTTTTACCTTTCTTATCTAGATTATTTAGAGATCAAAGGTTATTGGCACTTTCAAGAATCCTATTTATCGCATTTTATGCACCGCAGTTATTGGGCGACATATTTAGTTCTGGCTTTTATATTTAGTGTTTATTTGGTTTTGAAAAAACAAATAAAGATTGTTCCAGGCCTTATTTTAGCCCTAATATTTTTCATTGTAGTTTTTATAACTGGTTCAAAAGCGGGTATTATTCTGGTTTTAATATCAACCATTTCCATTCTGATTTATTTTGCAAGGGTTTACAATCGAATGAAGTGGACTTTGCTGTTTGGTGTTTTAGCGGTCTTAATTTTATCTACAACATTGCATTACTTTCCATCTGTGAAAAATAGAATTGAAAGAAGTTACAGGTATGCAACGGGAGAATTAACGATTAAGGCAGACAAAACAGAAAGCACGGCTTCTCGACTTCAAGTATGGGAAAGTGCTCTTCAATTGATTGAGGAAAAGCCATTCTTAGGATATGGAACCGGCGATGTGAAAGATGAGCTTAAACAGAAGTATATAGAGAATGAATACTTAGGTGTAGCAGAAAAGAATATGAATGCACATAATCAATTTTTAAATAGCTGGGTAGCTCTAGGTTTATTTGGTTTTGTATTTCTTTTGATATCCTTTTTAGTTCCTTTCGTGTTCCCATCTTCTGATAGTTCCTTCGTTCAAAGGCTAACTATCTTTGTTCTATTCGCGTCTTTGCTTGTTGAATCTTTTCTTGAGACACAAGCGGGAATAATCCCAATAGCATTTCTTCTTTCAATATATAGCTTAGCTCAATTTAGAGGAAAGGGGAGGACCTCTAGAAGTTAGAAGCTCTCAGGTTATGTTGTTAATTAATTGATGGAGATGTATCGTTTGATAAAAGAATCATTTCCCCATATGAAATAAAGCATCACCCTTGTTGACCAAAGGCGTTTCATTAACGTTAAAGATGTATCCTTCAAAGGGAGCTTTAACTGAACGCTCAAATTTTCCGTAAGGATCAGCAATCGTAGCAAGTATAGTTCCCTTGTCAACTTTCTGTCCGTTTTCAATTCTTAAGTTTAGAACACCTGAATTACTTGCTCTTATCCATCGACTGTTTGTGATAATGACAGATTTTTTTTCTGGTGGATCAATATCAAAATAGCGAATGCCTAGTTCAGTCATGATCCGTTTCGTTCCGGAAATAGCCTCTTCAACAATCAAGTCATCGATGCGATTAGACTTACCACCCTCAAAAAGGATATATTTCTTACCTATTTTAGATACTGCATGCCGAATTGATTTAGGGATTAATTTAGAATCTATCGTATATGGTGATCCAAAAATATCACAAAGCGCTCTAGTTTCTGAATCTCTAAAATCACACCTTGTCTGCGGATAATTGTTCCGTTGAGAAGCACCTGTGTGAAAATCAATAACTACATCAGCCAATGGAGCGATTTCTTTCATGAATATATAGGCGAACTGACTGGCCAGAGAACCATTTTTTGTCCCTGGAAAAGAACGATTTAAATCTCTTCCATCAGGGAATTCACGGGATAAATTTAAAAAACCGAAAATATTGAATACCGGAATGCAAATGACTGTACCATGATTTGGTTTGTGCCATCCTTTTTTGATCATTCTCCGAACTACTTCCGTTCCATTTATCTCATCACCATGCAAACCAGCAAGCAAAAGTAGGGTAGGTCCTTTTTTTCTTGCATGCTGCACGATAACAGGGATTTGAATAGGCGTATTCGTGTGAAGCTTCGCAACCTCTAGGGTAACGCGAGCTCCTTTCCCAGGTTTAATCTCTGTTCCCAATAATTCAAAAGACTCTCTTCTTCTCATTTATCGCAAACTTCGTTCAATATAACTAATGATTTCACCCGCTATATCATTGTGAGTAGCTCTTTCTATTCCTTCTAGTCCAGGTGAAGAATTAACCTCTAAAACTAATGGCCCTCGACTCGATTGAAGCATGTCAACTCCAGCTACACCAAGATTTAAAGCTTTTGCTGATCGAATCGCTGCTTTTTCTTCTGCGTCACTTAGTTCAATGATTTGAGACGATCCACCACGGTGCAAGTTTGACCTGAATTCGCCGCTGGCGCCTTGTCTTTTCATGGCACCAACAACTTTACCATCAACAACAAATGCTCGGATGTCGGCACCAGATGCCTCTTTGATGAATTCCTGAACAATTACACGTGCTTTTAATCCATTAAAGGCCTCTAAAACAGAAGTAGCGGCCTTTTTAGAATCAGCTAAAACAACTCCAAGGCCTTGAGTTCCTTCCAGTAATTTTATCACAACCGGAACACCTCCGACTGATTCAATTACGCTCTCTACATTCTTAGAATAGTTCGTGAATACTGTTTTTGGTAAACCAATTCCAGATTTTGTCAACAATTGCAAAGATCGAAGTTTATCTCTTGAGTCTGTTAAACCTCTTGACTTAACAGTGGTAAATGTTCCCATCATTTCAAATTGACGAACTACCGCGGTGCCGTAAAACGTTACGGAAGCTCCAACTCTCGGGATAATCGCATCATAGTCGTCTAAGTAATGATCGATGTAATAAAGTCTAGGCTCTTCTTCCTCTATGAGAATATTACATTTTGTATGATCTATTACGTCAACTTGATGGCCGTGTTTATGGCAGGCCTCAACAAGTCGACGCGTTGAATATAGATTTGCGTTTCTACTTAGAATAGCAATTTTCATGTGTTTCCGTTGTTTTTTAATTCGTAAGATAAATTTGATAGAGAAGTGTCTATTATGAAATTCCCACTCAATAGTTTGCGACCCAAAAGTACTGGATATCTCATTAGATCTCGACTTGACAATGTGAATTCTGTGTTATGTTCTTTACCAAATAATGTAATTGTTCCCTTGATAATGTAGCGCTCTTGTTGCTCCCCACTAGAACTTCTAACTTTCTTTCGTTCGAATTCATTAAAAGTAACCGATTTACCTGTGTAACCTTTCTCATCAGGTTCAAGAAAGATAACCTCTAGTTTACCATTTAATTCTTTTATTTCCGAACAATGGATAGTTGAGGTATAGGCGCCAGAATCAGTCTTGATTTTAACATCTTCTAATCCGAACAATGGGAAGTCAGCAATATCATCCCTACCAATTTTGTCTTTACTTTGTGTCATAACCATTTCTTCTTTTTGAAAAAGATAATCATGCCAATGGAGATAATTAACATGGCAGTCATTACGATTATATATCCATATTTAGATTCAAGCTCGGGCATATGTTTAAAGTTCATTCCATAAATGCCTGCGATAAAAGTGAGCGGTATAAATATAGTAGAAACTATCGTTAATACTTTCATCACATTGTTCATTCGGTTTGATATACTGTTCATGTAGAGGTCTAATAAGCCATTTACAGAATCTCGGAATACTTCTACAGTTTCAATCACCTGTATTGTATGATCATAAAGGTCTCTCAAGAACAATTTAGTCTCGGAATCTATTAAATTTGATTCAGATTTTTCATATCGACTAACAACCTCTCTCATAGGGTATACAGCCCGTCGAATATTTATTGCTTTTCTTCTTACCGTATGCAGCCTTGAAAGTATGTTCTCAGAAGGTTTATCAAGCAGCTCTTCTTCCAACTCTTCAATATGCTCACCGTAATGTTCTAAAATCACAAAGTATTGATCAACTATAGAATCTATCAAAGCATAACCAAGATAATCTGCGCCCCGTTTTCGAATTTGTCCACTACTGCTTCTGAGTCGATTACGAACATGGTCAAAAACATCACCTGTTTTCTCTTGAAATGAAATGAGTAAGTTGTCAAATATTAAGAGGGTAATTTGTTCTTTTTCGATGTCATCATCCATGATCATGAACATATTTGCCACAATGTGCAAGTAGTTCTCATATTCATCCAGCTTCGGTCGTTGACCCACGCTCAGAATATCTTCTCCGGATAATTTGTGAATCTTGGAGTTTTTAACGAGAAACTCTACAATCGATGTTTCGTGCAGACCATCAATATTAAGCCAACATACAAGGTCTGTCTTTTCCACCCGCCTAACAGCATCGCTAATCGTTTGGAACTTTTCTTCTTTAATGTGTTCTTCATCAAAAAGAATAAGTTGAATTTCTGGTTTTGCCATCTTTTGTTCTCCAGTAAAAACAAGAGATCCAGGAGCCAGTCCAACTTTTGTATTTCTATGTCGTTTTGAGTGTTTGGACATCAAATTGTATTTATCCAATGAATATACATATTCTTACTAGATGCAGAAGACTATCAAAAATATTATCTTTGTAAAAACTAACGGAATGATTCCATTTTCACCTCCTCGTATTGATGATGAAACGATAGCAGAAGTTACTGCTGCTTTACAAAGTGGTTGGATCACAACAGGTCCAAGGACAAAGCAATTTGAGAAAGAGATTACTGCTTATGTAGGCTGTGAGACATCCGTTTGTGTGAATTCATGGACAAATGGAATGCAAGTTTTACTTCATTGGTGGGGAGTAGGAGAAGGAGATGAAGTTATTCTTCCTGCCTACACCTACTGTGCTTCTGGTAATGTTATTCTGCACAGTGGAGCGAAATTGGTAATGGTAGATATAGATCCAGAAGATTTTAATATCTCCGTTCAGCGAATTAAAGAAGCAATGTCACCGAATACAAAAGTGATAATGCCCGTTGATATAGGTGGTTTTCCTTGTGATTATAATGAGATAACTAAAATTGCAGAACTGGGTAGGTCTAATTTCACTCCAAATAATGATTTACAGCGTCAGCTAGGAAGACCTTTAGTGATATCAGATGCTGCACATTCCTTTGGAGCAACATATAATGATGTTAAGGTGGGGGCTGTTGCAGATATTACTGTTTTCTCTTTTCATGCGGTAAAAAATTTATCCACTGCGGAAGGTGGTGCAATTTGTTTCAATCTTCCTGCGGAATTTGATCACGAACAGATCTACAAAGATTTTTGTACAAAGATTTTGCATGGTCAATCAAAAGATGCCTTGGCAAAAACGAAAAAAGGAGCTTGGAAATACGATGTTGAAGAACCTGGCTTTAAGTGCAATATGACCGATATTCAAGCGGCAATAGGCTTGGTAGAGTTGAGACGATATCAGTCAAACCTGGATAGGCGAAAAGAAATATTTAAGAAATATGATGCTACCTTCTCTCAAAAAGACTGGGCCATTACGCCAAGGTTCAAAAGTGAAAGAAAGGAAACATCTTATCACCTTTATCAGTTGAGGTTAGCTGGATTTACAGAGTCAATGAGAGACGAATTAGTCATGGCTATCGCGAACAGGGAAGTAGCAGTGAATGTGCACTTTCAACCTCTTCCACTCTTAACTGCTTACAAGAAAAGAGGGTATGATATTGCTGATTTTCCTATCGCATATGATCATTACAGAAATGAGCTTTCTCTTCCTGTTTATTATGATTTAGACGATGGTAAGGTAGACGCTGTAATTAATGCCGTTTGTGAGAGTGTTCATGAGGCGCTGCAATAAGATCAATGATGAAACGACTATTTGATTTCTTTTTCAGTTTTTTTGTTCTACTTTTTTTCTTGCCATTCGGTTTGATCATAGCTTTATTTATCATTTTCTCAAGTAAGGGAGGAGTTTTCTACAGACAAGAAAGAATCGGTAAAAATGGTCAGCCTTTCAAATTGTTTAAGTTCCGAACGATGAGAAAAGATGCCGATAAAGTAGGAAGACTTACTGTAGGGATGAGGGACCCTCGCATTACTGGTATTGGTTATTTTTTGAGGAAGTATAAACTGGATGAATTTCCACAATTCATAAATGTTCTGATAGGGGAGATGAGTGTCGTTGGACCTAGGCCAGAAGTTAAGGAATATACAGATTTATACAACGAAGAACAACGAGAAATTTTAGTTGTAAAACCAGGGATTACAGATTATGCTAGTCTTGCCTATTTTGATGAGAATCGTCTTTTAGGAGACAGTGATGATCCAAGGCGCACTTATATCGAGGAGATTATGCCTGCAAAATTAGAATTGAATAAAAAATATCTCCAAAGACCTACTGTATCTCATGATATTGTCATAATCGGCAAAACGATCCGTCAGATTTTCAGTTAATAATTACGTCATTCTTCTAGATTGCTGCGTTTTTATGAGTTTTTCAATCAACCTTTTGTTATTTTCGTACGTACTATACTTGTAGAAAATATTTGCTATGCTATTAAAACACTACCTTCTTGCGATTCTGTCAATTTATACGATTGGTACTATTGCTCAACGAGGAAATTTTGGGAATGAGGTCATCAATGCTCAAAATACGTGGGTAAATACTTATACCCATTTGACCAATAACGCAACATCTGGAAACAATACGATCACTGTGAATAATAATGCTTTGACCGGAGCTGAATTTACAACACCTCTTGCACAAGGGGACTTGATTGTTATTATGCAAATGCAAGGTGTGGATGTTGATGTTTTTATTGACCCAGCAGTCCCAGTTGCCCAAGGGGGGTGGGGTGGTAATTATACTGCTCACAATGATTTTGGAGCCGATGGGTTTGTTCATGATTTAACTGAATTCGGAAGGGTATTAAATTATAATAATGCTGGTCATTATGAATATGCGGAAATAGCAGCAGTCTCAGGTTCGAATTCAATTACGCTCAACTGTGGTTTAGAGCATAATTATGATATCACAGGGCACGTGCAAGTCATTCGAGTTCCTCGATATCAAGATTTAGAAATTCAAAACAATACAAGTATTTCTGGTCCTCAATGGAATGGACTTTCTGGTGGGGTTGTAGTAGTTGAAGTGGATGGAGACTTAACAATCACTGGTACAGGAAGTATCGAGGCAGATGCTATTGGTTTTAGAGGAGGAATCCCGGATAATACCTCAACTCAAGCCGTTGATGCTAATGGTAATTCTGGTTTCCCAGGTTCACCAGAAGCTATGCAGGGGGCTGAAAAAGGAGAAGGAATATTTGGAACTTATGCAGATTTAGATGCTATATACTCTAGGTATTGTCAAGGAGCAGTATCTAACGGAGGTGGTGGTGCGAATTATCATAACTCCGGAGGTGGGGGAGGATCTAATGTAGGTACTGGGACGTATTACAGCTATGGTGTTCCAGCTGCAGGTCCATCTAATAGTTATGTACCTGCTTGGAATTTAGAATCTCCAACAATGTTTAATAACCCCAGTTCAGGAGGGGGTAGAGGAGGCTATTCTCACGCTATAAACAATAATGATCCAATGGTGCTCGGTGTAAGTGAAAACGCTTGGGGAGGTGATTTTAGAAGAGTGGCTGGTGGAGCTGGAGGACATGCATTGACTTATGACCCAGAAAGATTATTCATGGGAGGCGGCGGCGGTGCCGGTGACGATAATAATAGCTCTGGTGGAGCAGGAGGACGTGGTGGAGGAATTGTAATGATTCAAGTTTATGGAAATATTTCAGGGACAGGCTCTATTAGTGCCAATGGTGAAAATGGTGGTGATGCCGAAGGTCCTCAACCTCCATTTTGGTCAAATGATAAAGCTGGAGATGATGGCGCCGGAGGTGGCGGTGGCGGCGGTGCCGTATATATAGAAAATATGAATGCTATACCTTCTAGTATCTCGATTAGTGCAACTGGTGGAGATGGAGGAAATCAGATTATTCTTTACGGTGGAACAGCCACTGATCAAGGAGATGGTCCTGGGGGTGCTGGTGCCGGTGGTATGATTGTACATTCCTCAGGCACGCCATCGGAAGATGTAAGTGGAGGAATAGCAGGAGAGACAAACTCAGCTTTTTTTCCAAATTTCCCAGTTAATGGGGCAACAAATGGAGCGCCAGGTATGAATGGTATGGGGACAGAGATGTATGACCTTATCGTTGAAAATGATACAGTATGTGGGGGAGGTTCAACAACATTAACTGTTACAGTAGATGGAACACTTCCTTCGGGAAGTACGATCGAATGGTTTACTTCTGCCTTTGGAAATTCATCTACAGGTAATACAGGTACTAGTTTTACTACGCCTAGTCTTGGGTCGAATACTACTTACTACGTAGGATTGTGTCCTGGAGGATCTTTTAGGGTTCCAGTTGAGGTAGTTGTATCTCCACCTATTGTGATTTCAGGGACAGCAACAACCACTCCAGAAACCTGTAATGGAAATGATGGATCAATAACAGGATTAACTGCTACTGGTGGTTTTGGAAGTCTAACTTTTGATTGGAATGGAAATATAACAGCAACCGAAGATTTGAATAATGCCGTTGGTGGTTCTTACACACTAACTGTTACTGATGATAATGGTTGTTCGGAAACTAGTGGACCTTACACGATTACTCCTTCTCCTGGTCCATCAATAGACCTTACCAATCTTAACGTGCAGAATGAAACCTGTTTAGGAAATGATGGAGCAATAACGGGTATTGTGGCAACGGGAAGTAATATCGTTATAGAATGGAACGGTAATGTAAATGCCACTGAAGATATTACTGGGTTAACAGGGGGAACATATACAATGGTTGTTACTGATGATGTGAATTGTACTACAACTGCTGGTCCCTTTACTGTGAATACGGATCCAGGTCCGTCAATTGACGATTCAAATATTCAGATAGAAGATGAAACTTGTTTTGGAGCAGATGGTGAAATAACGGGTATTGTTGCAACTGGAACGAATTTAACCTATTCATGGAATGGGAATACTACATTAAGTGAAGATACAATTGGTTTAAATAATGGATCTTATACTTTAACAGTTACGGATGGTGTGGGTTGTTCAGTCAGTTCGGGCCCATATACTGTCGGTGAGATTCCTGGACCTACAGTGGATGATAGTAACATTCAAATTGAAGACGAAGGTTGTGGACAGGGAAATGGAAGTATTTCTGGTGTTACAGCTACAGGAAATACTTTGGCATTTGTATGGAACGGTAATATAGAACCGCAAATTGATATTAACGGTTTATCTGCCGGTTCTTACACGCTTGAAGTTGTTGATAATTTAGGCTGTTCTGTTATAGTTGGTCCATACACTGTAGATAATATCCCTGGACCTACAATTGATGTATCAGGAGTAATCATAACAGGTGAGACTTGTAATGCCAACGATGCTACAGTTTCAGGTATTCAAGTGTCAGGTGCCGGACCAATGACGTACTCTTGGACTCCTTCAGGTCAAACCACTTTAGACTTGATTAATGCTGGTGCGGGTAGTTATGCAATAGAGGTAACTGATGATAATGGATGTACTGAAACGGCAGGTCCATTTACGATTAATCAAATTCCTTCACCAACAATCGATGCGTCAAACATTAATATACAACAAGCTTCATGTGCCGGTAATGACGGAGCTATTGCTGGGATTTCTGCGAATGGAGGTGGATTAACATATGAGTGGGACGGTCAAGTCTATGCATCAGAAGATGCTACTGGTCTTTCTGCAGGTGATTATACTTTGGTTGTTACGGATACAAATAACTGCTCTGCGACATTTGGTCCAGTTACAGTAGATGGTTCTGAAATTCCGGTGGTAACAATATTAACGAGTGATCAATCGATCGATTTAGGAGATTTTGTAAATATTGATGCATCCGTAAATCCTTCAAATGCGGATATAACATGGTCTCCAACAGATGGATTAAGTTGTACTGATTGTGAAGATCCTACAGCCACTCCAGAAAATTCAGGTTGGTATGTTGTTACAGCTACAAGTCAGGATGGCTGTTCTCAAAGTGATTCGATATACTTAGAAGTTATAGATCCTTGTGGTGAAGTAATGGTACCCACCATCTTCTCACCAAATAACGATGGTTTAAACGATGAGCTTTGCGTATTAGGTGGCTGTATTGAAACCGTTACGATGCAAATATTTAATCGTTGGGGTGAATTGATTTTCGAAGCCAATGAGCCTGCTGAATGCTGGGATGGTTCATATAAAGGCGTAATGGTTAATACGGGGACGTATATTTATAAACTCTCAGGAACTAGAGAAGATGGTTCATCATTCGAAAAAGCTGGAAATATAAATGTTGTACGATAATAGGGGTAGTTCTAGTCTTTGATTCCGATGATATTAGCAAAATAATGAACAAAAATTCTTCTAGATACATAAACTTAATTATTTTTAGAAATCACTATTTGATAATCAATGTCTAAGAACACCGAAATAAGAACCAGTATAGAAGGCGTATACCGTGATCTGCACAAAAAACTTGCAGATCCCAAAGGTGCTGAAATAGTTCTTTCTCATTTTGGTGAATTTTCTCAAGATCTAGTGAACAGTCTTTCAGAAGGTTTAGAGCAGATTATGATGAAAAATAATGTCAAAAAGACAATTATCAAAAGAATGTTTTCCATTATGATAGAAGGGCTTCAGAATATCAGAATTCATGGAGCAGCGGGCATTGAAGGAAAGCAACTAGGTCATGTTATTGTTTCGGATGAAGGTCATCATTACACGATTTCTTTTGGGAACTTGATACATGATAAAAAGATATCATTTCTGACGGAGCATTTAAATGAACTTAATGCTATGGATTTAACTCAAGTCAAAGAGTATTATATGAAAGTTCTTGGTAACGGACTATTATCTGAAAAGGGTGGGGCAGGACTTGGATTTATTACGATGTGTTTGAAATCAAAATCAAAACTTGAATATGCTTTCCATGATTGTCAGGAAGGTTTTTCTTATTTCGAAGTTAGGATGGAATTAGACTACGTGAAAAAATAGTCATATGCTTCGCTTGCTATTTACTTTACTCCTCCTAAGCTTATTTATTTCATTTTCTAAGGCTCAAAAACTCTATAAGGGAGAAACTTCTTTTGAAAAGATTCTAGTGTTTAGTATTCAACAAAATGAAGTGTTTAAAGGTGATCCACAATGGAATAATCAAGCATTGTACTCTTTTGATGAAAGCTCTTTTTATTCAGGTTCTTCGTCTTTCAAGAGGCAACGACTTTACTCATTTGAAAATAATAAAGTGTATCTCGAATCCAGAGGCTTTTCGAAAAGCGTAGCCTATACTATTGAAGGGAATAAAATCTACAGCGGTGATAGCTCTTTTAGTTCTGATTGTCTTTTTACCTACGCAGAAGGTAAAATTTATAGTGGGGATAGTACTTTCATTTCAGATATCTTATTTACTTTGGAGGAAAATGATCAAGTCAATTTACTTGTTATTGCATGTATGATTGGTCCTTATTAATTAATTTCAATTTCTAAATCTATGGTAAGAGTACTTATTCTCTCAGTTCTGATATTTGTATCTTTCTTTCAGCTTAAAGGACAAGAACACCTGATGACTGTCGATAATGATTCGTTGATTGTTACGGATCAGGCTTTCGATGAAGAGGTTCTTAACAATATGGTTTCTTTTGAATTTGGAAATGAATTTAAGAAATATGCTCCACAGCCTTACGGTGTCATAAGCTTTAATGATGAAGAAAGACGTGTCTTGGGTAACGCTGATCGAATTAAGGTTAAGTTCAATAATGACTCTATATATGTAGATCAAATTGAAAATATATTCTTTACTAACCCAGGTGCACAAGGCTTGATTAAAGTTGAATTAATACCAGAGAAAAATGGTGAAGCCTTGAAGTTTGGTGGACACGATGGCAATTTGAAAGTGAGCTTTTTATCGAAAGCTCCGAGAGAGGCAATGATTACTGATGATAAGGTTGTCTTTGGAATTCTTGTTTTAATTCTGGCATTTATTTTCTACACTTCAGGATTGGACAGTAAAAACTGGAAAAGACTCTATACAGTGATTCCAGCACTTTTCTTGTGTTATATGATTCCTGCTGTTCTTACTTCTTTTGGTATAATTGATCCTGAGGCTACGACCTTGTATTATATGGCCAGTAGATATTTACTGCCTGGTTCATTGATTTTATTGATACTGTCTGTAGATATGAAAAGTTTATTTGGGCTTGGTTCTAAAAGTCTAATCATGTTTTTTACAGGAACTGTAGGTATTATTATTGGAGGAGTATTCGCCGTTTGGTTCTTTTCAATAGTACATCCAGAAACTGTTACGGGAGGTGGTCCTGAAAATGAGGAGACATGGAGAGGATTGGCTACAATTGCAGGCTCATGGATTGGCGGGGGAGCTAACCAATCAGCAATGCTTGAAACCTATAACTATAAAGAGACCTTGTTTGGAGGTATGCTATTAGTCGATATTGTGGTTGCAAATATCTGGATGGCACTTATTCTGTTTGGAATTGGTAAAAAAGCAAAAATTGACAAATGGTTGAAAGCAGATGCTAGCGCTATTGATAGTTTAGTTCTGAAAGTTGAAAAGTTTCAAAAGAGCGTTGAAAGAAAAGCAACATTGACCGATTATATGGTGATTGCTGGTTTAGTGTTCGGAGGTGTTTCTTTAGCTCATTTCTTAGGTGGGTATCTTGCTGGATTCTTTGAGGCCAATTTTGGAGCTACGAGTACTTTTGCAAGTTCATTCTTTTGGATGGTTGTGATTTCTACTTTTTACGGACTCATCCTTAGTTTTACTCGAGCAAAATCATATGAAGGAGTAGGGGCTTCTAAGTTAGGTTCTGTGTTTCTATATATTTTGGTTGCCACTATCGGTATGAAAGTAGACGTGACGATGATCTTTGATAATCCATATTTGATTTTTGTTGGGTTGGTCTGGATGGCTTTTCATGCTTTATTGCTCATTGGCGTTGCAAAACTAATCAAGGCCCCTTTCTTTTTCCTTGCCGTAGGTAGTCAAGCAAATGTGGGGGGTGCCGCTTCTGCACCTATTGTAGCGAATGCATTTCACCCAGCGCTAACAACTGTAGGCGTTTTGATGGCAGTATTCGGATATTTCATAGGTACTTTTGGTGCAATAACTTGTGCTGAGTTAATGAACCTTGTCTCTCCATAGTTGTTGTTGATTTATGCTGAAGATCGCATTCAATGACTATTATATACAGCCTTTGCCTGAAGGACATCGTTTTCCAATGGATAAATATGATCTTCTGCCTAAACAATTGTTACATGAAGGTACTATCGAAGAGGAACAATTATTTAGTCCGGGAACAATAGCTCAAGATCAGATTCTGGCAGTTCATGATGAGGTTTATTTTAATCGATTAATAAATTTAAAGCTTGACAAACGAGAACAAAGGAAATCTGGTTTTCCACATGATGAACACTTGATAAAAAGAGAACAAATAATCATGGAAGGTACACGTCGGTGTGCAGAGTTAGCGCTTGAAACAGGTGCAGCTATGAATATTGCAGGAGGAACCCATCACGCCTACGCAGATCGGGCAGAGGGGTTTTGTTTACTCAATGATCAGGCAATCGCATCACAATGGTTACTGGATACGAATAAAGTAAACTCGATTTTAATCATAGACCTTGATGTGCATCAAGGCAATGGAACTGCTAAAATATTTGAAGATGAACCTCGAGTTTTTACTTTTAGTATGCATGGAGCTAATAATTATCCATTAAAAAAAGAAAAATCAGATTTAGATGTTCCTTTGGAAGATGGAGTAGACGATAAAACTTATATTTATGAATTGGAGAAAAATCTGGATCAGATATTAAGTAATTTTAACCCTGAATTTTTGTTTTTCCAATCCGGAGTTGATATAATCAATACCGACAAGTTAGGTAGAATGAATGTTTCAATTCAAGGTTCTCTCCAACGAGATGAGATTATTTTTCGTCTTGCTAAAGAACTTAACTTACCCATTGTTTCGAGTATGGGAGGAGGTTACTCGAAGGAAATAAAACATATTATAGAAGCACATGCAAATACATTCAGATCCGCACAGCACATCTTATTTTAAACAAGGCCTCTGGCTGAAGATCTTAATCTCTGTAATCGTTTGTCTAGGATTGGGTTTTCTGAGTGGTTTCTCAACAGCTTCCGAAATCCAAGGTTGGTACTCTGAATTGAATAAGCCTGTATTTACTCCCCCAAATTGGCTTTTTGGTCCAGCATGGACGTTAATTTACATTCTAATTGGTGGTTCCTTTGGTTTAATCTGGCAAGTTTCTGCTAAAGCGCGTTATCCGATTATTGTCAAATTTGCCAATCGAGGACTCGTTATTTTTGGTATACACTTCTTACTTAACTTGGCTTGGACTCCTGTTTTTTTTGGATTACACAATCCTGAAATGGGACTTGTAGTGATTCTTTTACTGTTGGCTTTTATCATTATTTTAATCCGACACTTCTTTAGGTTAGATAGAGTCGCGTCCTTTTTACTCATACCTTATTTGTTGTGGGTTTCTTTTGCAACAGCACTAAATTTAAGCATCGTAATTCTCAACTGATGAGAAGTATTTTTGTTCCAGTCCTCATTTTTCTAATGGTTTCATGTAGTTTATCTACGGAGCAAGAAATGTCGTTGAACAAGTCAATCAACAATATGATTGAAGCAAGAAATACAGGTGACGGTTTATCTTACTTGAATTATACTCATCCTGCAATAGTAAAGCATTTTACTAATCTTGGAGATAGTTTGCTGAAACAAAAATTTCAAGAGGTACCAGAATCATCATCTCGCTATCAGTTCGATGAGGATTATATATACTGGGGTTCTGGATATGTAAAGGAGGTGAGAAATAGCGATTCTATAATTCAAGCCAAAATCGAAATTAAACTATATGAGAATCATAATTTGATTGACAGTACAGTGACCTTTTATGCGACTTCGTTCGAGGATGAGTCGGATTGGTTATTTTCTGTTTCCTCTGATTACTATTCCTCTTATTTTCCGGTTAAACAACGGCTTTTTGACTAGCAGTATTAGTTTCTGAGAATCAGTGTGTTCGTTTTTTTCGATATGAAATAGTCCCTTTAATCAAGGAATCTTAAATTATTTCTTGCTATTTTCGAAAAACCGTGCATCTACACTACTCATGAAAATACAGTTAATATTCTTCTGTTTTTCTTTTCTTTCTGGAACTGTTTTCAGTCAGAGTGATACACTTATACATGCTATAATTAGTCATTCTAGAGAAGTAGAGGAGCAAGGAAATCAAGATTATGCAATCGAATTGATTCGATCGAATATCAAGACTTATCGAGAATCTTCAGAGTTGAGAGAGGAATTGGCTGGCCTTTACTACAGAGTAGAAGAGTACCGCAAATCAATCAAGGAGAGTAAGAAGTTTCTTCGAAAGTTTGGACCAAAATCTTCAATATACCAGCTTCAAGCTCATGGATATGTAAATTTGTCAAAAGTTGAAAAGGCAGATCAAACCTTAGAAAAAGGACTAAAGGAACTGCCTCATGAAGGTGTTTTGTTTACAGAGAAAGGAAGACTTTCTATGCATCAAGAGAATTATGTAGATGCAATTAATTGGTTTGAAAAAGGTATTCAAAACGCTTCTAATTTTTCAGGAAATTATTATTGGGCTTCAAAGATATATCTACAATCTACTGAAGAAATATGGGGGCTATTGTACGGTGAAATATTTATGAATCTAGAGCCTTTTACTTCTAGAACAAGGGAGATAAGTAGTTTAATGTATGAAACATTGAACAGGGAAATCATTTTTTACAATGACACAGCAATCTCTGTCAATTTATGTAAAGACGCTAATTTTTCTGTGCCCAATGAGGATACCGCTTCTTATGTTAGTTATGGTCAAGATATCATTGAACCAATGTATAAAAAAGCTCTACGAGGTATAGATTATTTATCAATATCAAACATCAGTAAATTCAGAACTGTGTTTATAGAATTGCATAATGATTTAGAAGATAAAGCTTATGCAGATCATCTTGTTTTTGAACTGCATTCTGAATTGATTAGCCGCGGTTTCTTTGAGGCTTATAATCATTGGTTATTTATGATGGGTAACGTTGATGAATTCAAACGTTGGGAAAGAGATAATAGTTCGCAATGGAAACGTTTTATCGAGTGGTTTGAAAATTATAATTTCAAAGTGGAACCTTCAGATTACTATTATTCCAAACAGTTTAGATAAAAGCAGATTTATTCATTCAGAATAAAATTTACGGCCATTTCTACATGTAACTTTGTTGTATCGATTAGTTCGTGACTAGTCATCTCTTTTTTAATCAATAAGGGTAATTCCGTGCAGCCAAGTATCATTGCATCCGCACCTTTTTCTGAAAGAACATCCATTTGTTTTAAGAAGTATGTTTTGGCTTCCTCAGTAAAGTTTCCTTGCGTTAACTCTTTTGAAATGTATTGGTGTACTCTGTCAATATTATCTTCACTTGGAAGGACTGTATCAATGCTGTATTCTCTTTTTAAATACGTCGCTATAAATCCAAGTTTGGCAGTAGGCTTTGTTCCTAATAAACCGAGTGTAGCAAATTTTTTCTTTACAGAATATTCTCCTATTGCTTTAGCGATGTGCAGTACAGGAACATTTATTTTAGGTTGTACATAGTCGAAAACGAGATGAGGAGTATTTGCACATATTATTATGCCCTCTGCTCCCATATCAATTAATTTGTTTGAGATGGCCAAATATTCTTCTTTTATGCGGTCTTGATCCCCAGATCGCATGATCTCTATATTCAGACTATAAAGCAACAGCGTCGGATTTTTATCTGTACCAATTCTTTCGCCTACTTTCTCATTGATCATCCTGTAATAATCAATAGTCGAGTGGTAAGATGTGCCTCCTATTAACCCTAACGTTCTCATTTTTCTTCAGTTTTGAACAAGATACTCCAAATACCTCGAATTTCATTTTCACCATATCCTTTAGCTTTATCTGCTGGATAAAGTTCGTTCAACGCTGTTAAAGTTGCTTTGTTTATTTCTTTTTCTGGACTTCCATGACACTTTAAGCACATCGAGTTAGTTTTAATAGGATAAAAGAATTGCGTTCCTTCTGACGTGACCTCAGTAATAGGTTTCAGTTCTTTGTTTTCTGCTAATTCAGATTTATAATATCGAATGACGGCCAATTCATTTTCATTCGCCTTGTTATCTGGATTTCTTGGTTTATCGCTAACCCTATTAATTTTTGCGTTAAAAAGTTTGCTAACACTATCTGTTATTGGAATCGCTTTTGTATTACAAAATTCAACGGCATAAGATGGGCCGCCTTTCTCTATGGCTTGCATAAGTTGTTTACCCAAAGCCTTTTTTGTTGTTAAAGCATAATTCAGACCTATCTCTTTCGGTTCTTCTGCATTTTTTTTCGAATGGTGTTTGTCATGTCTGTTATCCCACCATTCAGGCTGTTCTATTTCCGCTGTGTATAAATAACGAGCAATAATCTCAAGATCTTCTTTTTGAGTTCCTTCTTTAGGCATTAAGCCATATTCTTTGACTGCATGCTTAAGCAGCGCTTTATCACGTGATGGATTTTCAACAAAATTAACGAGTTGGTCTACGAATTCTTGCTCATTTGAGGTTGCTTTTGTGTATCTCATTTTAATAGCAATCATTGGAGGAGCTAGTAAATTCTCATGTGTTACCTTACTACTATGACATGCATAGCATTTTGATTTCAAAAGTTCTATTGCTCGATTATTGTTTTTTTGACGAATTAAATCGTTCTCTATACTACTGATCTTCTCTTCAGAAGAGGTGCAATTTGAGAACAGCAAAGTCAACAGAGTCGACATTGTGATTAGGTAAAAAGAAAGTTTCATATTTTCGTTTTTGTCAAATGTACAGTTTAATGATATTCAACTTAGTAACAGATGTTACATCAATTCTGTATTGCGATTTGATGATATTAATTTTCTGTTGTTTACCTTTATGTTATGCAAGACCAACAGGTAGAAAACAAATATCTTACTCCCACGAAGTTCCTGGATTTTAACAGTCCTGTACTTACTGAATTTATTCGTTCTATTGATAGAGACAACTCGAAGAAACAGCAAGCGGTAGAGGTTTATTACCTCGTACGTGATCACTTTTTATATGATCCATACCATCTTGATCTTAGGCCTGAGGCGCTTATTGCTAGTAATATTCTCGAACGCAGACGAGCTTGGTGTGTGGAGAAGGCGATTGTTATGGCGGCGTGTTTAAGAGCGTTAGCTATTCCCTCTCGTTTGGGATATGGGATTGTTATTAATCATATTGGTGTGGATAAATTAACATCGTATTTGAAACGAAAGGAAATTGTCTTTCATGGTTATGTTGAAGCTTTTATTGATGGTTCCTGGATTAAATCTACCCCAGCTTTTGACAAGAAAGTGTGTCGTTTATCAGGTGTTCCCCCATTAGACTGGGATGGGGAGAATGATGCTATGTTTCAGGCGTATAAAGGAGATGAGAAGTTTATGGAGTACGTTCATTTTTACGGTCACTTCGATGATGTTCCGGTAGAATTGATGAATAGCGAGATGAAGAAGTATTATCCTCATTTATTCGATGAAGAGTACAACACAAAAGCATTTTCTTTTTTCCATTGCTAAAGCGATCTCAACATGTGTTATAACGTTCAAAACAAAGCAACAACGAAAGAGTTAACCGAGCGATTCAATGCTCAATTTGAATTGCCTAAATTATACACACCTTCAAATGAAATAAGTGGTTTTACATTCCCTTTATTGCCTATACTAAAGGCAAACAATCCTTCTCAATTTCAGTATAGTTCATGGGGATTGATACCGCATTGGGCCAAAGAACAGGATATCCGCAAGAACACCCTGAATGCGAAACTTGAGACCTTGAATGATAAACCATCTTTTAGGGATGTCCAAGAAAATAGATGCGTTCTTCCTGTTACCGGATTCTATGAATGGAAATGGTTAGATGGAAAAGGAAAGAGGAAAGAGAAATACTTGATTGGACTTGAAGAACATGCTATTTTTTGTTTAGCAGGTCTTCATTCCAAATGGATTGAGCCAAAAACAGGTGAGAAATTTGATACATTTACACTATTGACCACTTCTGCAAATCCGGTAATGGCGGAGATTCATAATACCAAAAAAAGAATGCCGCTAATGCTCGATACAAAAGGGGCCAATTCGTACTTGAATCAGGGTGAAATCCTGCTGAATGAGCGTTTGAATACCCGTGTTATTGAGAGTGACGGTCAGTTAGGCCTTTTTTGATCTGTGAACAATGTTCGTTTTTCTAACGTTGTATATATAGAACTACAAACAAAAATACAATGATACTACAGACAAAATCTTTTTTAAACGGACTACTAATTTTTGGAATGATAGGTGCATATTTTATCATACTAGAATCACTTGGATTGACCGATAATCTTTATTTACGATTCTTGAACTTCCTTTTTGTTTTAATTGGTGTGAATAATACCTTAAAGTCGGCAGCAGCTGAGTCAAAAAGTTATCCGCAACAATTAATTGCAGGAGTAATTACAGTATTTACAGGTATATTCTTGAGTGCAGTATCCTTATTTATTTACTTATCTTTATTTGACACAAACTTGTCGGCATTAGCAATGACATTGATTCCAGCGGAAACCAATCTTTCATTTGCTACAGTAATTTTTGTGGAAGGGTTTACTTCATCTCTGATGATTGTATTCATCATGTTACAATATTGGAAAAACGTTGAGGTCTCTACCTCTAACGCTTAATTAGTCGAGATTCTTATTATTTTATATTTATCTTCGTTCTCCATGAGGAGAGCGAAGATTTCTATTTTAATCCCGGCCAAAGACGAGGCGAATTTTATTGGGGAATGCCTCGATTCTATTCTCAGCCAATCCTTCATTGATTGGGAGGCAATTATTGTAAATGACCATTCTGTTGATGAGACATATGATATTGTCAATGCCTACTGTGAAAAAGATAAACGCATCAAGCTGTTTAATAATTTTGGCAAAGGGATTATTGAAGCCCTCAGGACAGCATTCAGTAATTCATCAGGTCAGTATATTACTAGAATGGACGCTGATGACATCATGTATTCAAATAAACTTGAAATACTATACCAAAATCTATTAAAAGCAGGTAAAGGCCATGTTGCAATTGGTGGGGTGAACTATTTTTCTGCTGATAAGGTTAAATCAGGTTTTAAGAATTATGAAAACTGGCTGAATGAAAGAACTGCAGAGGGTACAAACTTCAATGATATTTTTAGAGAGTGCTCAGTACCTTCTCCGAATTGGATGCTGCACAGGGAAGACTTGGAACTGATAAACGCTTTTAATGGAGATAGATATCCAGAAGATTATGACCTTGCCTTCCGCATGTTCTTGGTAGGTTTCAAAGTGATTCCTTGTAAAGAAATAACACATCACTGGCGTGATTACCCTTCCCGTACTTCAAGAACAGTGGATTGCTATAAAGATCATACGTTCACGGAAATCAAATGGTACTATTTCAATTCTTTTTTGAGAGATAGGATGAAGGAGCTTGTTGTTTTTGGGACAGGAGCGCGAGGGAAAAAACTTGCAGCTCACTTAATAAGTCAAGGGAGTGTCTTTAAATGGGTATCCCACAATCCCGAAAAAATTGGAAAACATATCTATGATGTCATGATAGACGACCTGGATTCTTTTCAGTGGTCAGATAAGCAAATTATAGCCACAATAGCGAAAGATAAAGGTCGCAATGAAATCAATAAAATGGCAAATGAGAACAACTTTGTCATCGGCAAGGATCTCATACATTTCGCATGATGAAAAATTCTGAAATTACATACGATTGTATTGTAATCGGAGGCGGTCAAAGCGCTCTAGCGACAGCCTATTATTTAAGACGAGCAAAACTCAACTATATTCTTTTGGATAAAAATACTGAGCCAGGTGGATCTTGGAATCACGTTTGGAAATCCCTCCATTTGTTTTCGGCCGCAAAGCATAATGCATTGCCTGGTTTTCCTATGCCACCTACGAGATCAACATATCCTTCAAGAAATGAGGTTGTAGAATATTTGAAACAGTATGAAAAACGTTACGATTTCCCTGTAGAGCGAGAAGTTGAGGTAGAAAATATATCGTTGGAAGAATCCATTTTTCATGTGATGACAAGTCAAGGCGTGTTTAAAAGTAAGACCGTTGTATCTGCTACTGGGACTCAAGGAAATCCTTTTACACCTGAAATTTCAGGAATAGATTCTTTTAATGGTGATCAATATCACTCATCTGAATATAGAAGTCCTGCTGATTTTTTAGGCAAGCGAACCCTTGTAGTAGGTGCAGGGAATTCTGGTGCGCAAATCTATGCTGAATTACAGCAGCATACGATTTGTTTTTGGGGAGTGAATAAAAAGCCGGAATTTCTTCCTGAAAATGTTGATGGAAAAGCTCTGTTTGATCAAGCGAGTGAAATATATAGAGCGAAATTAAACGGTGAAGAAATAGATCGAGGATTGTTTAACCTTGGAAATATTGTTTTAGTACCTGGTGTTCTTGAAGCTTATAAGGAAGGTGCAATGGATAAGTATGGAATTATCGACCGCTTTGAGCAAGACGAAGTACTGTTCCGAGATGGTTCACGAGAACCCATCGATGCAATTGTATGGTGTACAGGATTTAATTATACCACGAATCATCTCAATTCAATCTTAGCTCTGGACGAGAAAGGACGAAGCGCAATGGATGGCACAACGGCTTCTAAAGTACCAGGGCTATGGTTAGTTGGATATGGGAACTGGACAGGAATGGCTTCAGCCACACTAATTGGAGTGGGGCGTACAGCAAAAGTAACAGTGAAGGAGATTACGCAATACCTAGATTTACTCTAGAATCATCTGTCTCATTTTTTCGTAAAGAACAATTCCTGAGGCAACACCTACGTTGTACGACCCAACTGTACCCAATAATGGAATCTTAGCGCGTTGATGAGCTAATGAAAGCAATTCTCTTGAAATTCCATCCTCTTCAGAACCCATTATGATTGCAGTAGGTCCAGAAAGAGAAACATCAAAAACAAAATCATTCGTTTTCTCAGTACATGCCACAACTCTAATACCTGAAGATTTTAAATACTCCACGGTTTTATTTAAATCTCTTGTTTTACAAACTGGGATTTTGTGAAGTGCTCCAGAAGATGTTTTTATCGCATCACTGGTAATTAAAGCTGAATGTCTGTCTGGCACAACGATCGCGTGAACACCAGAACATTCCGCAGTTCTTGCAATCGCTCCAAAGTTTCTAACATCAGTAATACGGTCAAGTATAAGAATGTTTGGAGAATCACCTCTTCCAAATACCTCAGAAAGAATTGGATCCAAGTCTTGGTATTCAACGGGAGAGATAAAGGCAACAACACCCTGATGATTTTTAGCCGTTAAGCTATTGATCTTCTGTGCAGGAACAAATTGAAGTGTATAGTTCTTGTTCGCGAGAGCTTCCTTAAGTTCTCTGAACAAGGTTTTGTCCATACCTTTTTGGATCATTATCTTGTTGATCGTCTTTTGCGCTTTGATCGCTTCTATAACCGCGTGCACGCCAAATATTAGATCGTCTATTTCCCTTCTTTGTCCCATATCATTCAAATTGAGTGCAAAATTAACTCATTCCTAACACATACTGGTTTTTCAAATGATTTATTTCTGATTAATACAGTGTTTTCTCCCGATCTACTAAACTTTTCTACTTCTTTTTGGTTTTTAAACCGATAATCTCATCTCCCTCACTATTTTTGTACCATGTCAAGTGAAAAACGGACTAAATTTAATGTGAATGTCTTTAAGAGACTGGTGAGTTATGCCAGTCCTTACAAGGGATATTTCATTCTTGCTTTTGTGTTTACAATCGGACTTTCGATTGTTGCTCCTCTGCGCCCTAGTGTGATAGGAAATATTGTTGACGAATATGTGATTCGAACTCAAGATAAAGATGCACTGTTTTTCTGGACGATGGTCGTTTTGGGAATGCTGTTTTTTGAAGCACTCTTTCAGTTTTTGAACTCTTATTTCGCAAATCTATTAGCTCAATCCGTAATTCGGGATATTCGTAAAAAACTCTTTAAGCACATGATTGCTTTTAAGATGAAGTATTTCGATCAAACTCCTATAGGATCAGTAGTGACTAGAGTCGTTTCAGACCTTGAAGCAATGTCTAATGTTTTCTCTCAAGGACTAATCAATATGTTAGGAGATATCCTCGTATTGATTACTATTCTGGGATGGATGTTTATCACAAATCCGCTGATGGCAGTCTTTGTTCTGATTCCAGTTCCACTTTTAATTATTGCAACGCGAATTTTTGCAAGAGCAATGAAAAAAGCATATCAGAAAGAAAGTAAAGAAGTAAACCGACTGAATTCATTTGTGCAGGAGCGTCTTTCAGGAATGGCGATATTACAATTATTCAATAGAGAAACAGTTGAGGAGGAGCGTTTTGCTAAGATCAACGAAGAACACAAGAAAGCTCATATTGCCACAATTTGGGCGAATTCTATCTTCTTTCCATTTGTTGAATTTTTAAGTTCTTTATCCATTGCCTTTCTCGTTGTGTTCAGTGCGTGGAGTCTGGCGAGCGATTTTCAAGCGGTTGGAGATGCCTCAACAGGTACGATTCTGAAGTTTATTCTTTGGGTGCATATGTTGTATCGTCCGATTAGACAGTTGGCAGATAAATTCAATATCCTTCAACGAGGAGTGGTAAGAGCGGAAAGAGTTTTCTCAACGATAGATGTAGACGAACAGATTCAAGACAATGGAAGCTTGGATAAAGTCGATTTTCAACAGCCGATTTCATTTGATAAAGTTTGGTTTGCATACCAAGATGAGGATTGGGTACTGAAGGATGTCAACTTAACTATTGAACCCAATACAACAGTTGCTTTTGTTGGGGCAACAGGTGCGGGAAAAAGTTCGATTGTGAATCTTTTATCGCGATTCTATGAGTATCAGAAGGGTGAAATCAGAATCGGAGAAACAAATATTAAGGATATTGACCTCAATTATTTGCGCCAGAACATTTCAATTGTATTACAAGATGTATTCCTGTTCTCTGATACGATCATGAACAATATTACACTTGGTGACGAAAGTATTACACGCGAGCAAGTTGAACAGGCAGCGAAGGTTGTTGGAGCTCACGATTTTATCATGCGTTTACCGAATAGTTACGATTATTTTGTGGGTGAACGAGGAGGAGTTTTGTCAGTGGGGCAGAGACAGTTACTAGCATTTATTAGAGCGTATGTATACAACCCTCACATTCTTATACTTGATGAAGCTACGTCAAGTGTGGACAATGAGAGTGAAGCATTGATTCAAAATGCCACGGAAAAGTTAACTGTAGGACGAACATCCATAGTTATTGCACATAGGCTGTCTACGATACAACAAGCTGATAACATCATTGTTTTAGATAAAGGTGAAGTCATGGAGGCTGGAAATCATCAGGATTTGTTAGCGAAGAATGGCTTTTACAAAAACCTTTATGAACGTCAATTTTTGGCCAACGAAGATTAAGAATTATGACACGACTAAAAATAGGAGGAGTACCAGAACATTTCAATCTACCATGGAGATTAGCAATGGAAGAAGGAGATTTCAAAGCCCATGATATAGCGCTTCATTGGGAAGATATGGGCGGAGGAACAGGTCAAATGGTTCGTGGACTAGAGAATAAGGCGCTGGACGTAGCTGTTCTCTTGACAGAAGGGATTACAAAGTCAATCTTACAAGGTCTGGACGCTAAAATAGTACAGGTTTATGTCACATCTCCATTACACTGGGGAATTCATGTTCCGTACAAATCATCGATCAAAGAAGTCGCTGATCTTGAAGGTCAGACTTTTGCGATTTCCAGAGAAGGATCAGGATCTCACCTAATGTCATATGTTTTGGCAGATGAAAAAGGATGGGACATCAAGAAACTCGACTTCAAGGTGATTGGAGATATATATGGAGGTCTATGGGCACTTGAGAATAATGAAGCTCAGGCATTTCTTTGGGAGAAGTTTACAACTCAACCCTATACAGAGCAAGAAAAGTGTAGATATATTGATGAGGTGGTTACGCCTTGGCCATGTTTTGCTATTGCCGTGAGGACAGAGGTTCTAGAAGAACACCAAGACGCAATAGAGAAGATGTGCGAGATCATCAATGCAAAAGCTCAGAAACTTAAGCACAATTCTAACGCTCAAGAGATAATTGCCTGGAGATACGGACTCAAGAAAGAGGATGTTCGTAGCTGGTTGAAAGACACAGAATGGAATTACAATGGTGAAGAATTCCCTGAAGCATTTGAAAAAGCGGTAGAATACTTGAAGCGATTGGATTTAATCACCGAAGAAGAAGCAGATGGTTTTGAATCTAAATTATTTGCGCACAAAAATAAAGTTCATGGCTAAAACAAGTGCAAAACAGGGAGTACAGCAATTCGTAGAACTTTGCAAAGCCAAGGGTCTTAAGCATATTGTTTTTTCTCCTGGTTCAAGAAACGCACCTTTAGTTATAGCATTTGTAAATAGTGAGTCGTTTAAGACTTACGTTATTCCTGATGAACGCAGCGCTGCATTTTATGCACTCGGTATGGCAGAAGAATTAAATGAACCTGTTGCAGTAGCCTGTACTTCTGGTTCAGCTCTTTTGAACTATTACCCCGCTGTAAGTGAAGCATTTTACCGAAGTATTCCGTTGGTCGTAATTTCAGCTGACCGACCTGCAGAGCTGATTGATCAGGGAGATGGCCAAACGATCAGACAGGAGGGAGTTTTTAAGAATCATATTCTTGCAGAAACATCTTTAAACGAAGACCTCGCAAGTGAAGAGCAACAAAGGTTTAATGAGGATGAGGTAAACAGGGTCTTTAATGAAGCGGTTAAGCCTGCTGGTGGACCTGTTCATATAAACTTTCCTTTCAGTGAGCCTTTGTACGATATGGTGGAAGTTGAAAGTCAAGAGGTAAAGGTTAAGACGATCATTCCCGTTGAGCGTAAGCTAGATCAAGAGGAAAAAGAATATGTCAGAAATATTTGGAATAAAAGTCCAAAGAAGCTTATTCTTTGTGGTCAGATGCCCAAAAATCCTCAATTGCTTCATCAGTTAAGGCAACTGGCGAAAGACCCTTCGGTTGCAGTTGTTGTAGAGAACACAAGTAATTTACAAGATAGATCATTCAACCATTGTATCGATAGATCGCTGAATAGCTTTCAACACAAATGTCCAGAGCTCTTTCAACCTGATTTGATGATCACATTAGGAGATGCCGTTATATCTAAAAAGATCAAAAAATATTTAAGAGAATACAGTCCTAAAAACCATTGGAAAGTTGGATATGCGTTTCCTGATATGGATACTTATATGTGTTTATCTAAGTCTTTTGAGATGGAGCCAGCAGACTTCATAACGGTTTTAGGCGAAGAGGATTTTGATCGAAATACTTCCAGATATGGTGAGCAATGGAAACAATTGGACTATCAAATTCAGTTTAAACAAGAAGCGTTTTTAAGAGATGTAGAATATTCTGACCTTGCTGTGTTTGAACTCTTAATGGATGCAGTTCCTGACAACGCAGTTTTGCATCTTGCGAATAGTTCTGTGGTCCGTTACGCTCAGTTGTTTGATGCGTTAAGCACATTAACATATCACTGTAATCGAGGAACAAGTGGAATAGACGGTTCGATCAGTACAGCTATCGGTACAGCAATCGCTGAGCCAGATAAATTGCATGTGATCATCACTGGAGATATCAGTTTCTTTTATGATAGCAATGCATTTTGGAATAATCATGTTCCATCTAACGTAAGAGTATTCCTCGTCAATAATAGCGGGGGAGGGATTTTCTCAATTATTCCAGGACCCAAAAGTACTCCGCAAGGAGAAGATTACTTTATCACAAGAAACAATGCAGAAGCTAAGGGTATCTGTGATGCATATCATGTGAATTATTATCGAGCAACGTCAATTGAACAAATAGATGGTCAATTACAGAAATTCTATGATTGGCAAGACAATGAGAGGTTGGCTTTGATGGAAATTATTACCCCTCGAGATCAGAATCCTGTTGTTTTAGATAAATATTGGGAAGAAGTTAAAGTGAAAGATATTACGCCATTAAAATCTTAGTTAGGTCTTCACCTTCCAATT
This sequence comes from Brumimicrobium sp., assembly GCA_965656195.1. Lineage (GTDB taxonomy): Bacteria > Bacteroidota > Bacteroidia > Flavobacteriales_D > Crocinitomicaceae > Brumimicrobium. The sequence goes on from CBFHJL010000009.1 coordinate 40,212, forward strand.
GCTTAAGTACTTATTCTTTCTCTGATCCTTGATCTTTCGGTTTATAGGTATATTCTATCCTTATTCCTGTTGAGTTCTGGTTAGCACTTTCTTCGCCATCCACAACATCCTTATCCTTGCGCTCCTGTTGAGCATGAGCATTTCGAATGGCTTGTTGGTAGGCTTCATTGCGCTCAATCCATTCTTTTTCATAGTCAGGAGGTTCAATACCCATTTCTTTTTCAATTTCGTAGCGGTATTTAGGAGGAACAGGCCCTTTCTTTCGAAATGCAAATGCAACTACTGCCCCAACGAGAAGTCCGGCTAAATGTCCTTCCCATGAAACTCCAGCTTTAATGGGGAATACACCCCAGATTAATGAGCCATATACGAAGGCTACAAAAAGTGCTATGGCTTGAAGAGGCATAAACTTTCTCAAAAATCCACTTGTGAGAATAAATCCAAAAAGACCATAAATGACTCCCGACATTCCAATGTGATAGCTCCCCGTGTTTTCTGCAAAATACCAGAGTAGAAATCCACCACCTACCCATAAGAAGAGAATAACATAAGCTGCAATCTCACGATAGAAATAGATTAATGTTGCAAACAGAACCAGTGTCGGAAAAGAATTATTGATGATATGTCCAAAGTCTCGCTGGCCATGAATGAAAGGCATTAGAAAGATACCTTTCAGACCTTCTACCGTTTGAGGTTTTACACCATATTGGTATAAGTCTAATTCGTAAAAACGATCAATCACAAACACACTCCACATGACAATTACAATGAGCAATGGATATAGAATTGCTTCGGCTGTTGCGTTCCTGATTTTTCGTTGATATTCCACGACGAGAGATTGTCAAATTTCATTCCGCTTCAAGGTTTCTGTCAAATTGGCGTAATACCGAAAACTAAAGCTTTGATATTCTTGGTTTGTCTAATCTGAATCTTCAAAAAAGCCTATCTTCGTGCGCTTAATAAATGAATATGAGAAGAGTTGTTGTTACAGGTATGGGTGCACTTACACCACTAGGGAATAATGTTGACGATTTCTGGCAGTCTGCTTTGGAAGGAAAGAGTGGAGCAGGAGAAATTCAATCTTTTGATGCATCCGCATTTAAAACCAAATTTGCTTGTGAGTTAAAAGATTTCGATCCCGCGGACCATTTGGATAGAAAGGAACGTAAAAAGTATGATTTGTTCACTCAGTATGCCTTGGTCGCAGCGGAAGAAGCGATTGCAGAAGCGAATCTAGGAGATACTATAGATAGAGATAGAGTAGGAGTGATCTGGGGTTCTGGTAACGGAGGAATTCAAACGTTTGAAGATCAACTCAAACAATACAATGATAACCCTGAAACACCACGTTTTTCGCCATTTTTCATCCCTCGAATTTTGGTGGATATTGCTGCTGGTGTTATTTCGATGAAGCATGACTTTAGAGGAATAAATTTCTGTCCTGTATCTGCATGTGCTACCTCAACAACAGCGATAATAGAGGCTTTTAACTATATCAAATGGGATAAGGCAGATGTTATCGTTTCTGGAGGTTCTGAAGCGCCAATTGGACCAGCTACAATAGGAGGCTTTGGTTCTTTAAAAGCGTTGTCTACCAAAAATGATACTCCATCAACAGCATCCAGACCTTTTGATGTGAATAGAGATGGTTTTGTGATGGGTGAAGGTGCCGGAGCTTTGGTGCTTGAGGAATATGAACATGCAAAAGCGAGAGGTGCTACTATTCTTGCTGAAGTAGTTGGAGGCGGAATGGCTGCAGATGCTTATCACCTCACAGGAACTCATCCTGAAGGAGAAGGAGCAGTAAGGGGAATGAAACTCGCAATCCAGGAGGCAGGAATATCTCCTGAAGACATTGACTATGTAAATATGCATGCAACATCCACTCCTGTTGGGGATATTAGCGAATTAAAAGCATTAAAAACAACCTTTGGTGAACGAAAAAGTCTTTCCGTAAGTGGAACCAAGTCAATGACTGGTCACTTGTTGGGTGCTGCTGGAGCCATTGAAGGAATTTTAAGTGTTAAGTCTTTGATGCATCAATCTGTTCCTCCAACAATTAACGTTGAGGAGTTTGAACCTGATTTTAAAGATTTATATCATTTCCCTACAGACAAAGGTTTTGACAGAAATGTAGAATACGCATTGTCCAATACATTTGGTTTTGGAGGTCATATTGCAGCAGTTTTATTTAAGCGTTTCGAGTAATTAGCTTTTATTGTTATGATTAGGTTCGCCCAATTGATGTGTATTGTGGTTAGTTTTATCTCATTGGAACTCAAGTGTCAAGTGAATAATTCTATTAAGCGATCACCGAGAAAGGTGAAAGTTTTGCCTTTTCCTACACTTGGTTATGAACCAGAAACTAAATTCCACTTCGGTGCTGTAGCCTTATTCACGCTTGATCTTTATCAAGATTCACTGACCAGAACTTCTAATGCGAAAGTAGAGTTTAACTATACACTCAGAAATCAAATTATCTTAGAATCTGATTGGAATTACTTTTTTAAGGAAGAAAAATGGTTCAGTCAAGGAATACTCCATTTCTCTAGGTACCCCGATCTATATTATGGAGTGGGAGCCAATTCACAACTCACAGATGAATTGCTATTTGAAACAAATAGGGTGGATCTTAGCGGAGGATTGTACCGTAATATTGGTAGAAAGTTGTTTTTAGGTGGTGCGATGAGATACACCAATTATGCTAAAGTGCAAAGTGATAGCATAAATACATTCGATGAGCTCAGACAGCGGGAGAACTTTGGTGCCTCGATTTCCGCATTTTACGACAATCGAAATAATTTATTGAATGCCAGTGAAGGTTCTTTTTTACGCGTAGACCTAGAGTATAACTTTAGTTCAAATGATTACATCATCTTTGATTTTGATCTTCGTAAATATTATACGCTGAAACATGATTTTGTATTGGCCGGAAGAGCATATAATCAATTCTGTTTTAACGAACCCGCGTTTTATGACTACTCGGTTCTCGGTGGTGATGATTATGTGCGCGGATATTTTTACGGACGATACAGAGATTTGAATTTATCTACCCTTCAAGCCGAGTTAAGAACACCTATGCTTTGGCGCGTTAGTTTTGCTGCGATCTCAGGTGTTTCAACCTTATATGGTGTAAACACATCCTTTGGAGAAGTGATACGACCGAATTACGGAATGGGACTAAGATTTCTAGTGGATAAGGAAAATGACGTAAACCTAAGATTCGACTATGTTCTTGGAAATGAACAGAACAGTGGATTCTACATTAGTTTTGGAGAGTCGTTTTAACCGTGACGTCTTTTCGTATTGGCCTGTATTATCATTAAATTTGAATCATGAGCGAGAATCTTCAGAATGTAGAATTGAAACTTTTAACTATAGCGGATTACCAAGAGGTCAAAGAGATCATGGAGGAAGTCTATGCTGCTGTAACAGATCCATATTGGGAAAAACATCAGCTGAAAAAATTGATTGACATCTTTCCTGATGGACAAGTAGCGATAAAAGTTAACGGTGAAATAGCGGGTTGTGCACTTGCCATTTTACTCAATGATGAACTGTATTCAGATTCGCATACCTATCGAGAGATCACAGGAAATTATTCATTTGACACACACGATCCTGAGGGAGAAACACTTTACGGTGTAGATGTTTTCGTTCGACCAAAATACAGAGGGTTGAAATTAGGACGTCGATTGTATGAGTATCGCCAGCAGCTTTGTGAAAATATGAATCTAAAAGCGATAATATTTGGTGGAAGAATCCCGAATTATCACAAGTTTTCAACTGAACTGAAACCTCGAGAGTACATAGAGCGGGTTAAGAACAAGCAAATCAAAGACCCCGTTTTAAATTTCCACCTATCGAATGATTTTCAGCCTGTCAAAGTCATCAAAGGATATTTAGAGGGAGATGAGGCCTCACAGGAGTATGCGGTACTTTTAAAATGGTACAACATTTCATATGATAAGCCGAACAAGAAAGCAGCGTATATTCGGAAATCAGTTCGACTTGGGCTTGTACAATGGCAAATGCGACCGTACAGCAATCTCGAAGCGCTCATGCAACAAGTAGAGTTCTTTGTGGATGCTTTAAGTGCCTACAAAGCCGATTTTGCATTATTCCCTGAATTTTTCAATGCTCCGCTGATGGCAGAGTACAACCATTTGGGAGAACCAGAAGCGATTCGAAAGTTGGCTGGTTATACTGAGGAGATCGTGCAGCGTTTTTCAAAATTAGCGGTTGCTTACAACATTAATATCATCACGGGAAGTATGCCAGAAATGGTTGACGATTCCCTCTATAATGTAGGGTATGTTTGCAAAAGAGATGGATCTACGGAGCGGTTTGAAAAACTTCATGTAACGCCTGATGAAAAGAAATGTTGGGGAATAGAAGGAGGGAAAACACTGAAAACGATAGATACAGATTGCGGAAAGATCGGTGTATTGATCTGCTACGATGTCGAATTCCCTGAGCTTTCACGTTTATTAGCAGACGAAGGCATGAACATCTTATTTGTTCCCTTCCTTACGGATACACAGAACGGTTATTCTCGCGTTCGATACTGCGCACAAGCAAGAGCAATTGAAAATGAATGTTACGTAGCCATAGCGGGTAGTGTAGGTAATTTACCAAAAGTCGATAACATGGATATTCAATATGCTAAATCGATGGTATTCACACCCTGTGATTTTGCTTTTCCAACGGAGGGCGTTAAATCTGAAGCAACGCCAAACACAGAGATGATCTTGATTGCAGATGTAGAGATCGATCAACTGAATGAATTGCACAGTTATGGAAGTGTAAAAAACCTGAAAGATCGACGAAAAGATATCTATGACGTGGTACGGAAATAGTAGTTAATTATTTACAAATGACTATTCTCGGATAACTAAAACATCCAGTGACTTCTATACGCTCATTTTTTCATTATAGGCAGCATAATTTATATATTAGTGCTTCTTATATATAAGTTATAAGCAACTGAAACATGACCACAAAGAGTTTAATTTTATTCATATTACTTCCACTGGGTCTTATAGGTCAATG
>CBFHJL010000010.1:0-6781 GCA_965656195.1 Brumimicrobium sp.
AAGATGTTCAAGCAACAGATGCTGAAGCGAGTAGTGGTTCTAATTCAATCTACTTGTCTTCAACAGGGACAAATGGAGGACCACAAGATATTGTTCTTGAATTCGGGCAACAATTTGTGGACGGAATTTTCACGTACGAGTCCAACTTCTTTATAGAATCAGGAAAAAATGCCTATTTCAATTTTCAGGCAACTGAAACTATTGGAACAACGTGGGCAATGAACTGTAACATGGACAACGGGACAATCACAATAGATGATGGTGTTACTCCAGATTTGGCAAGTGGAACTTACCCTGATGATACATGGTTTAATTTAAGAATTGTCGCAAACCTTACTACGGGTAGATGGCAGGCTTTTATAAATGGTGACTGTATTGGTGTTTGGGCGAATTCGATCAATGAGGTAGCCTCATTGAACTTGTACCCAATACTAAATAGTGGTTATTATATAGACGATGTGGTGTTTGATCATGCTACTTATACACCATCAGCTTTAAATGCTTCTGTCGTTTCTTTTGATATAGGTGGAGCTATTGCAGGACTTTACGTCAATCCTTCAGCAACAATTGTAAATGCGGGAACAGATGTCATTAATTCATTTGACCTTACATTAGATTATAATGGAAATCAATATGTAGAAAATGTTTCGGGACAAAACTTGAATGCTGGTCAAACCTATGATGTTGATTTTGCCTCGTCGGTTAATCTAGTAGCAGGAGCAAACACAGCAACGGTTACTTTAAGTAATGTAAATGGTGGTGCAGATAATGACCCTAGTGACGATGAAGGTTGTGCATTAGTGAATCCAGTTGTTCCAGCACCAGGAAAGGTGGTCGTTGGAGAAGAAGGAACGGGTACTTGGTGTCAATGGTGTCCTCGTGGTACTGTATTTATGGATAGATACGAAGAGGAATACGGGCAGTTTTGGGCTGGTATTGCAGTTCATAATGGTGACCCAATGACGAATAGTGTTTATGATTCTGGAATTTCTTCATACTTTGGTGGCTATCCGAGTTCAATTGTGGATCGGGGCGCAGAAGTTGATCCTAGTGGAATGAGTACACAATTCTTTGAACGTCTTCAAGTGGCACCAACGGCCATTATTACGAATACACCAAATTGGAATGCAGCTACACGTGAACTTGAGGTTACAGTAACGGCTGATTTTCAATCATCTGCGAACAGTAATTACAAGTTAGCATGTGTACTAACTGAAGATGGTGTGACTGGAACGTCTAATGGTTATGCGCAATCAAATGCTTATGCTGGAGGAGGAAATGGTGTAATGGGTGGATATGAGTTACTGCCTAACCCTGTCCCGGCTTCACAAATGGTATACGATCACGTGGCAAGAGAAATTCTTCCTTCATTTGACGGAGATGCATCAAGTTTTCCAACATCTGTGAATGCCGGTGATCAACACTCAAGAACATTTACCTTTACTTTACCAGCGAGTTGGAATGAGAATAATATAAACGTTATTGGTTTATTAATCGACCCATCCGGTAGAATAGATAACGCAGGTAAATCAACAATATTCAGTGCTACGGGACTTGAGAACATAAATACATCTGCAGCTCAAACATTCAACATGTATCCTAACCCGGCAACTGCATCAACTAAGATTGAAGTCGTTATTGAAAAGGCTTCAGATGTTGAATTAGCAGTAGTTGATATGTCTGGAAAGCAAATTGAATCTAGAGCTTATGGAACCATGACAACAACATCTACGATTGAATTAAACACTTCGTCTTTAGAGGCTGGTGTTTATATGATTCATTTGACGATTAATAATGTGAAAATGGTGAAACGTTTGATTATTCAATAAAACTCATTTATTAATACACAAAGGCGACATTTGAGTAATCAGGTGTCGCTTTTTTTGTTTCACGGTTATAGCCATTCTGCAAAGAATTAACTAGAAATAGAACGTATTCAAAATATAAAACGTTTTTTATATTTAGCATAAAAGGGCCAAGAATGAGAATTGAACGAATAGTAGATTGTGTCAATAAAAACCCCAAGAAACTGTTTCAAATTGATGGATTTGGAGCTATTATTTCTGCTACACTATTAGGAATTATTTTAATTGATTTGGATTATCTTTTTGGAATCCCGAAAACATCTTTATACTTTTTGGCCACTTTACCTTGTTTTTTTGCAGTGTACGACTTCTATTGCTACTTTAAAATTGATAAAAAATTAGGTGTTTTTTTAAAAACCATTGCGGTTGGCAATTTTGTATACTGTTCTTTGTCAATTGTATTAGCAGTTTATCATAGAAAGGAAATTACTAATTTAGGATGGATCTACCTTTGGGTTGAAATTTTGATTGTATTTTCACTAGCAATTATTGAATTAAGAATTGCAAAAAAGCACTTGTAATCAAAATAAAATTTGATGAACAATAAAATCTCAACAGAATCAAGAGGTCTACTTTCAAATAGTTTGTTCATTTGGGCGCTCTTTGTTTGTCTTTTTATATATGCAAGCATGCGAGCCTGGTTAGTTGCCCCAATGCTGGATGAGTTGGCTACATTTTTCGATTATATCCGTACTGGACATTATTTCAACTCAATCAAACATCTTGATGCAAATAACCATGTATTGAATTCTTTCTTTGGACATCAGTTTTTCCTACTCTTCGGAGATCATTTCTTCTTGTTTCGTATATCCTCATTATTGGCGTTTCCATTCTATTTCTTTTCATTAAAATATATTGTTCAAACGATTCTCCCAAGAACTTTTCAAGTAGTTGTATTTCTTTCGCTCATTTGTATTCCTTGGTTGTTTGAATACTTTAGTTATTCAAGAGGCTACGGCATGGCAATTGCCTTCTTTTTTACTGCACTTGCCTTTACGCTAAGATGGAAGTCATTTAATCACTGGAAAAACTTTATAGGAATATTTATCTTCCTACTATTGTCTATTGCGTCGAGCTTAACTTATCTTTTACCAAGTTTAATATTACTGGCCTATATCCTGGTTGTGTTCTTTATTATCAAAGACTATCGAAAATCAAAAATTCTTTTCAATTCGCTAGTTATACTTGGATGGATTTCGGCAATCACTCCTTTTATTCTCTACAGTTTAAGACTGAAAGAATCCGGAGCGCTTTGGTGGGGTGACCAAGTTGGTCTCTGGGAAAATACTGGTAAATCTTTGAGCCGTCTCGTATTATTTACTGATTCATTTTGGGTCTTTTTCCTAATCACGGCATTAATACTTATTTGCTTCTTTTTATTCGTAAATACCTGGAAACAAAAAAGCTTTTGGCCCTACTTAGCGCAAAATGACGCAATGATGTTCACACTATTCATAGGGACATTAGTAGGAATTGTTTCCATGCGTTATCTATTGGATATGAATTATCCTGTAGATCGTGTTGGAATGTATTTAGTGCCCCTTTTTATTCTATTTATCAGTGTGTTTTTGTCGAAGGTTAAGCGTTTGAATTATTTGCTTTTTGGACTCCTTTTTATGCCAATTTCATTCATTTATCACCTAAATCTACATACATCAATATACTCACCGAAAGATCGAATTCCAACCTCACTAACTAGTCTTATTAAAAAGGATATAAATGATGAAAATACGCTAAGTGCTGAGTACGTGTCTCACCTATCATATGCTTATTCTTGTCGAAATGATGAAAAAGTCCATGTGGCCTACACTGTTGACAAAGAAGAGGTCGTTTTTGGTGACTACCACATTCCTTGGTTGGGATGCGATCCCGTTGTTGGCTACAGTTCGCTAACAGAAAATTCCCGTTCTACAAACTGTATCATAAAACGGAATACAACCGCACCAAAAAGAGTAATAATAGATACCTTGCTCAAAGATCTAAATACAGATGATCGGTACTTTACAATATTCAAACGGCCCATAGATAGCCAATTCCAAAATACATCAATTCAGGTACAAATAAATGCTGACATAAAATTAAATGAACCAACAAGTAATTTCAATATTTATCAAACTACTCTGAATGAAAGCAACGATGTTGTGTCAACAACCAGTCCTATACTTAGCTGGTACTTTTCTGATCGCAGAGATGTTAATTTTGTTTTTACGAATAGAATAATTAAGCTACAGCCAGAAGATCGCCAGTTCCACTTCTATTTGTATAATAATGATCTTAGAGAGATGAATATTAACTTTATTCGAATTCAAATCTATCAAGTAGAATAAAATTATTCTTACTTAATGATTCCACTTTAGAACAACGATAATATCCTTTAAGATATTGATTCTATAAAAGTTCCGAAATATGTGATAGAATTGATAACTACCAATTCACAACTACTTTCCCCGTCGATTTTCCTGACTCCAAAAATGCATGAGCATCGGCGATCTTATCGGCGGAATATACCGCCCCAACCTGAGGATCAATTTCACCTTGAAGTGCTTTTTCTGCTACAGATTTTAGACAAAACTCCATAGTAAAAGGTTTATGGTCGCCTATTTTCAGCATATTGATTCCTATTATACTTTTAGAGCGCATCATCAAAGTGATGGGTATGACAATTCCCATTTTGCGCACAAAATTCAGCGTTGAAAGTATACCCCATTTCTTTCCAGAGCGCTCACTTCCTCCAAACAACAGCAGTTTTCCACCGTTTCCGAGAAGCTTCCAATCTGTTTTAAACGTTGACCCAGCAACTGGATTGAATGAAATATCGATGCGTTCTCTTTTTAGTATGTGTTGAATCTGTTCGGCATAATCATGTTTATTGTAGTTAATGATGTGATCCACACCCATTTCTTCCAGGTATTTCTTTTTGTTATCGCTTCCCGTTTTCGCAAATATGGTAACCCCCTTGTTTTTTAAGAGTTGAATTAACGCAGTTCCAACACCTCCTGCTGCCGCGTGAACTAAAACTTTATCCCCTTTTTGCACAGTCGTAGCAACATGCGACATGTAAAATGCGGTAACGTATTGCGTTGCCAAACACAGTGCTTTTCCTCCGTCGTATTCTCCAATTTCAGCTACACCAAAGTGTTTTGCATTGACGTGCTTGCTATAGCCTCCAAAACGAGTGAATGCAATTACCCGTTTCCCCATTAATTCTTTGGGTGAATCAACCCCAGTTTCCACAACTTTTCCTACGACTTCATATCCAATCACACACGGTAGTGGAGGAGCTTCTCGATACAAGCCGTTTCTTGCCATGACATCTGCGTAGTTCAATCCAAAAGATTCAACTTCGATTCGAACCTCATCCTCTTCTAATGATGGTAGTGTGATTTCTTTCTCTTCAAATGCCTGGTGAGCATCTCCATTCCGAACCAACTGAATTGCTGTTGTTTTCATTCTTATTTCTTAGCGTCAATAACAATCACGATTTCACCTTTTGGCTTCTTCTCCTCGTAATACTTTAATACCTCCTCTGCCGAACCTCTTTTAAACTCTTCATGCAGCTTAGTAATTTCTCGTGCAACACAAACTTGTTGTTCAGGCCCGATATACTCTACAATTTCTTTCAGTGCCTTCACTAATCGATGAGGAGACTCATAAAGCACCACTGCTCTTTCTTCTGCGGCAATGATCTTCCATCGCGTTTGTCTACCTTTTTTATGGGGTAAAAAACCTTCAAAAATAAAACGATCACAAGGAAAGCCACTTCCAACAATTGCTGGCAAAATAGCCGATGGCCCAGGAAGACAAATTACTTCTATGTCATTCGCAATGCACTCACGAATGAGCAGAAACCCTGGATCAGAGATTGCTGGGGTTCCAGCATCAGAAACAACGGCAGTTAATTCACCTAGTTTGATTCGTCCAACCACACTTTCCAATGTCTTGTGTTCGTTATGGATATGGTGTGATTGAAGATTACTTTCTATTTCGTATTTCTGAAGTAATTTCTTAGTGGTCCGAGTATCTTCGGCCAATATCAAATCGACTTCTTTCAGCACATTTATTGCGCGTATGGTAATATCTTCAAGGTTTCCAATTGGAGTTGGAACAACATATAATTTACTCATAGGATCATTTATCTTGTCAGTACAACATAATCATTCAGTACTGTCTTCAAAAACTTGAGCCGTTTTTCGGGGACCTCTGGAAGTTGAAGATCATTCGCTATTTTTTCTGCAAGTGATATTGCTAGCTTCTTGGTGTTTTCGTTACGATACTTTTCTACCCTTGTAATGGTGTTTTTAACCAACATCATATCCTCATCTGTATACATCGTAACATTTCGATAAGTCGGGTCATAGTTTTTATTGCTTTTTATGGCTAATACATCTTGTATTGAAAAAGCACGATTTGGATTTTTACGCACTACCACAGTATTAGCCATGAAATCTCCTATGCGCTGATTTGATCCTGAAACCGAAGCTATTAATATATCGAAGAAAGCCGATGCAAGTAAAAGAAGAATACCTCCAGAAGCAAAAAGTATAATATAAAACTCAATGGGACGAAACAACCATCGCGTAAAGTATTCTTTGAACTTTGCGTTCTCCCCATTCAATTTAGTCACACGTATACCCATGGCCATTTTTCCAACGGTTTGTCCTTTGGTTAAATACTCAAGAAGAGGGGTATACAACACAAAAGGGAGGTAAACTATGATCATAAAAAAGATCTTCCAAACCTCCATTTCTTCCATATTCTCCCATCGAAAGGACGAAATAAAAATAGCATTCATGATCAAGGACATGATCACAAAATAGGCAACCATGATAATGACATCTAGCAAAACTGCTACAACGCGCTGACCAACAGATGCTAGCTCTACATCTATAGGTACGTTATGATCTGTTGTTAATTGA
>CBFHJL010000010.1:6879-8389 GCA_965656195.1 Brumimicrobium sp.
TAGCAAAACTGCTACAACGCGCTGACCAACAGATGCTAGCTCTACATCTATAGGTACGTTATGATCTGTTGTTAATTGAAGTGACCGCATCTCTATAGTGCTAATTTAAGGAAATATTTAATAGATGTTGAGCATGATAAGGTTGTTGTTTCTGACTCAAAACACATCCAAGGCTCAGTATTCTCATGAAAAAGTTTAATTTTAGGATTATTGAGTATGAAAGAAACCACATTCATAGAGCAAAACAAGAAAAAATGGGCGCAGTTTGAGCGAAACAAAAACAATGCTTCTTCCGACCCAGAGAAACTTGGAGAACTCTATTCTGAAATAAATAATGACCTAAGTTATGCTCAAACCTTTTACAAAAAAAGGACGGTCAAAGCCTATTTGAATCATCTTGCTCAAGATGCCCACAGAAGATTATACAAACAGAAGAAAGAGCCTTTCAAAATGGTTTGGAAAGCTTGGACTGTTGATATACCTCTGGAAATTTATCGTGCCAGAAAAAACATCCTATTTGCATTTGTTCTCTTCATGATTTATGCAATCATCGGTGCCTTTTCTACGTATCAGGATATCGATTTTGCAAGAAGTATTTTAGGTGGAGGATATATCAACTTAACGGAAGAAAATATTGCAAATGGTAACCCTTTGGGGATATATGGTTCATCTTCGCAAGGCTCAATGTTCGTTGACATTACGATTAACAATATTCAAGTTGCCCTGATGGCATTTTTCGGAGGGATACTTTTTTCATTAGGAACCCACGTGATTTTATTCAACAACGCCGTAATGGTAGGCGTTTTTCAATACTTTTTTAAAATGAAAGGGCTGTTGCTGACCTCTTTCTTAACCATTTGGATTCATGGAGCATTTGAGATTTCCGCAATCGTGATTGCATCGGGTGCGGGATTTACCTTAGGGCATGGCCTTCTTTTTCCAGGGAGCTATACTCGTCTTCAAGCATTACAAATGAGTGGAATGAGAGGGATTAGGATCATGCTGTCTCTCGTTCCTATTTTTGTTATTGCCGGATTTCTTGAGAGTTATGTAACGCGGCATTATCAAACCTTACCCGATTGGTCAAAGTGGATGATTGTATTGTTCTCTTTTTCAATTGTTTTGTTCTACTATATCGTTTACCCTATTCTTATTGCACGTAAATATCCGCATCGTGTAAATGAACCATCCGAGGTAAATCCTTTGACAAATAAAAAATTTGACTACCATATCATTCGGAAAAATACAGATGTATTGCGGGACACTTTTCAGTTCTATCGCATTCAATTCCCTTTGTTTTGGAAGCTAAATATAAAATTTGTTGTTCCATTGGTGCTTATCATAGCAATGTATCAAAACTACGTCCATTGGGATGACCAGAATACATTTTATTATTTCGATTGGGCTTCTCAACTCTCCATACTTTTTGGGAATATTTATTCCAGTACATACAATGGTTTATCAGATCTGATTGTTTCTATATTCTGGATAATCCCTATTTCTATATATG
>CBFHJL010000010.1:8486-42639 GCA_965656195.1 Brumimicrobium sp.
GAATATTTATTCCAGTACATACAATGGTTTATCAGATCTGATTGTTTCTATATTCTGGATAATCCCTATTTCTATATATGCAAGCACGCTCTTTTATGCTTTTAAAACCGATAAGGGAAATCATTCTGACTTAGAATTTTTAAACTATTTGAGAAAACACATCGGAAAGATTATTCTAGGGATGATTCCTTTTTATTTAATTCTGCTTTATGTTCCTTTTTATATTCAACTGCCTCTAGTTTTTATTGCTCCTTTCTTTTTCATACTTCCATCTAGTATGGGGCTCAGCAAATCTAAAATGGCAGCACGTGAAGGTTTTGATTTTGCTTCGAAACATTGGGCCAAAGGATTCGTTACTTTACTTGTACTTTCACTAAGCGTGTTTTTCTTATCGCAGCCTTTCGCCTTCGTGTTATCTATTCAAGAAGGTCCTGCTGACCAACCTGTAATGAATGACTTACTCGATTGGTTCTTTGGTTTCTTGCAACCCATATTGATGGAATACACCTCTTATCATACTGAGGTTGTGAACCTACTTCGACAGGCAATCTATGCGTCTTTCTTACTGTTGATCCTTCCCCTCTTTTTTATAGCTTCAGGGTTCATCTTTTATACGGCACGAGAAGAGGTAAATGCGACTGGGCTCTATCGTGCATTTGAGAAGTTTGGAAAACGGAGTAAAACTCAAGAATCAAGAGCAGACTACGATGAATAGATCGGTAGTTTTTTATATCGCCATTTGGTCTGCTTTGATGTTTTCGAAAGTAATCTTTGCTCAAGATGCCAATCCCGTTGATAAAAGATGGAAGCAAATGAATGAACGCATAGAATACGTTCCTTCGAATAATCCAGACGGTCCGGCAAATAGATATAGCAGCCCACCAAACATGAATGAAGGTGGTAGTCCACTGGAATCTGGAAACTTTAACCCTGCAAAGCCTTCAGATGATGATATTGTTTACTCTCGAGAGAAAAGATACAACAACGGCACAGAAAAAGGAGTTGAGCGACGAATCAAGGATGTTGAAAAAGATCAGCTTGACGATCTTTCCAAGCCGGATACCGATGCGCCTGATATAGATGCTCCAGACTGGGACGGCCCTGATTTTGATGAAACAAGTGGCTCATTTTGGAAATTTTTATTTATTGCTATTGGTGTAATTCTTCTCGCAATTATTATCTATCACCTCTTTTTCAAAAACGCCAATAAAAATAAAGATGAAGCCGTGGCTCCCGCAAATTATGAAGATGAGGAGCTTGACCCCTCCACCATCCAGCGTTCTCAGCTTGAAATTGACTTAGACGAGGCTATTGATAAAGAAGACTATCGTTTAGCGGTTCGGATACTCTATACAATGAACCTCAAGGCACTGGTTGAAAAAAACTGGATCGTTTGGGAAAAGAAGAAAACAAATTACAATTACCTCCTTGAAATGAACGCAAGAGAGGAGAGAGAAGATTTCGATAAGAGTATTCGCGTATTCGAATGGGTATGGTATGGCAAAAACATACCTGAAAAGCCTGCCTTTGATAATGTTCTTAGGTTTTATCAACGGTTCTTAAAGCAATTAAATAATGAGTAAAAAAAACCTCATATATATTATTGCTACAATAGCTGTTGTAGGTGTTCTACTTGTGTTTTTTCTAAACTCATCGAGTAATCACAAAGTTATCGATAAGAACAATCCGGAACCTGCTTATAAGTCTAATCGCTGGGAGCCTCAACTTTCCCTAAATAGCAGAGACCCTTATGGCCTTTATGTTTTTGAGGAACTCATTACTTCAAGCGGCCAGTTTTCAGAGTTTAACGAATATAAAGACTATTCCCTGCTTGATTCCTTAAGTAAATTAGACTCGTCGATTTATATGTACGTTGGACTAGACTTCACACTCACTAATCAAGAGGTAGACCAGCTTTTAGAGGGTGTTTCAAGAGGAAACGATCTGTTTCTATGTTCTGAGAATATTCCAGAGTATTTGTATTCGAGGTTATTTAACCAATACCCGATTACATTTAATACTGCGCAAGTTGCTCCAATTACATCGGGGAAAAACACCTATGACATGTACTTCATCTATGAACAAGATACGTTGTCCGAGGTATGGGACCTATTCGATAATCAGAAAATATCTAATCAAGACATTACCAAGTCAACAGCTTTTGACTCACCAATATTTCTTTCCCTGGAATATGGTGAAGGTGAAGTGCTACTTCATTTAAATCCAGTCATTTTCACCAATTTTCAGCTTTTGCGTAAAGAGGGCAAGAATTATCTAAAAGAAGTGCTTTCTCACCTCGATAAACCAAAGATTCAATGGTTGACGTTTGCGCGTTACGAACCGGTTGAGTACGATATTGATTCATCAGAAGGAATGGAGGATAATGGTTTGCTCACTGAACTCTTTAAGTTTCAGGCATTCCGATGGGCATTCATCATAGCAGTGTTTGGACTGCTACTGTATTTTTTATTCAGAAGTAAAAGAGAACGTCCTGTCATTCCTGCATTGAAACAAACGAAGAATACCGGCTTCTCCTTTGTTGATACGTTGGCAGGGATCTATTTTGAAGGAAATAAAGCTCCAAAGATGTTGAAAGTAATGCGGAAGAACTTTTACAGCGCAGTGTACCGTCATTTTTATATCGATCTTGGACATCGCAAAAATGAGAAGCCTCTCGAGGCTTTGTCGAAAAAGTCGGGAGTAGATCAGGCTAAAATTGAGGAGTTGCTGAAGCTTTTGGAGACCAAAATGGATATCAGTAATAACTTTCTACCTAAGGTGAATAAACTGCAACGCGAGTTCTATTTTCAATCCGGAATATGGGATGAAAAAGTTAGAGAAAAAGTTAAAAACCAAACGGTTTTTGTATATCGATCTAAAACTCAATCCACTGGAATAATCGCGGCAGGAATCCTATTGATCGTGTTTGGATTCATTTTGTTATCATCAAGCATTGGTTTGGGAATCCTTCTCTGGCCTTTCGGAATCATAACGCTAGCTTTGGGGGCGAGAATGTTCAGCCTTCCAATTCTAAAAATTCATGCCGATCACTTTACTTATTTACCGTTACTAAAACCATCAAAAAAGATTACTTTCAAGGAACTTAAAAGTATCATTCAAGACGGTGACATAATAAAGCTTAACCTTTTTAGTGGCGGTTCAATCGTCATCAACCTAAATATGGTTGGCCCAGAATATCATCAAACTGTTAAAGCATTAAAAAATAAACTTAATTCATAGTACTATGGAAGAACATGATAAGTACAAACCAGGAAATGAACCAAGAGAAACGAAAAACACTGAGGAGAAGGAAACGACTGGTGCAGCTCAAGAACAATCCTCTGTGGGAGATTCTGCTGAAATAAAACCTACCGAGGACAACTTAGAAAATTCACCTTCTGTTTCGGAAAAATTACCTTACGAAGAAACGAATAAAGAACTGATCTGGCTCGCCGGAAAAGTAAATGACATTCGCCTAAAATTGAGCGACTATATTGTTGGTCAAGAAGAAATGGTTGAATTATTAATGACGGGTATTTTCTCCGCGGGCCACGTACTTTTAGAAGGAGTTCCTGGTGTTGCAAAAACACTTTCTGCAAAAGTACTTTCAAAAGCATTGGATGTAGACTTCTCAAGAATCCAATTTACACCAGACCTAATGCCGTCTGATGTTATTGGAACCTCTGTTTTCAACATGAAAGAATCCACATTCTCATTTAAGAAAGGTCCGATTTTTTCAAATATCGTGCTGATCGATGAAATCAATAGAGCTCCTGCGAAAACGCAAGCAGCACTTTTTGAAGTCATGGAAGAAAGACAGATTACTTATGATGGTGAGGAGTATCAAATGGAATTCCCATTCCTTGTCATCGCGACGCAAAACCCTATCGAACAAGAAGGAACTTACAATCTTCCCGAGGCTCAGTTAGATCGTTTTCTTTTCAAGATTAACTTACACTATCCATCCTTTGAAAATGAAGTAAAGATCTTGCATCGATACAAAAACAACATAAAAACACCGTCTTTGGACAGTATTAAATCTGTTTTGAATAGCGATGACATTCAGAAAGTTCAACAAATGGTTAAAGATGTTGTCATCGAAGATGCCCTTGTTTCATATGTTGCTCAATTGGTTGATAAAACGCGAAATCACGGTAAAATATACCTGGGTGCTTCACCACGTGCTTCATTGGCGATATTAAAAAGTGCCAAAGCAATTGCTGCTATTAGAGGAAGGGGATTTGTAACCCCAGATGACATACAGTTCGTATCTGTTCATGTGTTGAATCACAGGCTCATTCTTACACCTGATGCAGAAATGGAAGGAACTACAACAACCGAACTGGTTGATCAAATTCTACAGGAAATCGAAGTTCCAAGATAATAGATGTTTAAATCTTTATACATATCGCGCATCTTCTTTATAGGAATAGCTGTCTGTGCCATTTTGGTACTGATGGGCTATTACGTAAATTGGTTACTATATGTTGGACAGTTTGGAATCATCGTATTATTAACCCTTACGATATTAGACGGCCTTATCTTGTTTGGAAACAAAAAGCCTGTTATGTTGGTAAGAATACTTCCTGATCGGCTAAACCTTGGTGATCCAATAGAGGTAAAACTAAGCATCAAGAGCAAAGCAAATCAACCCTTTTTCATTACCCTTTATGATGAGCCTCCTATTGAGATGCAAGCCCGAAGTTTGTCTTTCACGAAGACCTTGTTTCCAAAAAGAAAGACTGTATTATCATATACTTTCAGACCTACAAGGAGAGGCGTATACGAATGGGGTAATGTGCATGTTTTCTTGCGCAGTTTTTTAAGCTTAGTGAAAAGAAGAGTGATCCTAGATGCTTCTCAAACCTCTGACGTCTTCCCTTCTGTAGTTCAAATGAAAAAGTATGAGTTTTTGATGTTTAACCAACAAAGTCAAGACAGGGGAATTAAAAAGATCAGAAGAATAGGCCACAACAACGAATTCGAGCAAATAAAAAATTATGTTCAGGGAGATGACATTAGAACGATCAACTGGAAAGCAACATCTCGCAAGTCTGAATTAATGGTAAATCAATATCAGGCTCAACGCTCTCAATCGGTATATTCTATTATTGATAAATCACGCGCAATGGAACATGAGTTTGAAGGGCTCACTCTGTTAGATCATGCTGTCAATAGTTCCTTGGTCTTTTCAAATATTGCACTTCGTAAAGGTGATAAAGTAGGGTTATTTACATTTGCAGATAAAATGGGAACGCGGCTTCCTGCTCACAGCGGGGGCAGACATTTACAGCGTATTTTAGACAGTTTATATGCGCAAAAAACAAATTTCTTAGAGGCGAATTATCCTTTACTTTATCAAACCATTCAAAGAGGAATTCCTTCACGCTCACTCCTCATGTTGTATACGAACTTTGAGACAGAACTATCGATGAGACGAGCTCTACCGTTACTCAAACGGCTCAATAAAAAACACGTTCTAGTTGTTGTATTCTTTGAAAACACTACACTGCAGAATACAGTAACAAGTCAGCCTTCAACAGTACGCGATATTTATGTTTCTAGTCTAGCTGAAGATGTCATCAATATAAAGAAGAGAATCGCACGCGAATTGAACCGTAATGGAATCCAAACAGTACTTACAAAACCTGATCTTTTATCTGTAAACACACTCAACAAGTACTTAGAGTTGAAGTCTAAAGGAATGATTTAACTACTCAAATAACGGGCAAGCACTCCTTGATCTAGGTCCTCGCCTGCAGCCTGTATAGTGCAAAGAGAGTTCATGTGTATGGAAATTCCCTCCACGAATATCAGAAGCAATAAAGTCAAAGCTATATCCAACTGAAAACTGCTTGATGTTCACTTTGAAAAAACCAATGAACGCATCTACATTTCTATAACCAAGTCCAAGCATAAACGTATTGCTGAAATCTATCATCAGGTTTAGATCTATACTTGCTGGTCCAGCTGGGGGAATTCTCACTAAAACACCTGGCAATAGTGTTTTTTCATCATCTATGGAGAACTTTGTCCCTGCCTGAATCTTAGTGTGCAGTCTAAACCTTGCGGCGATACCAATATCATCTCCCCAGTCATTCTTAGCAATTTGATCTACAGCGGCCCCGATATAGTATTCATCCGTATTGAACCAGCCCCCAAAACCAATCAAAGGGAACAAAAAACTATTCCCAGATTGAGCCACAGCCTGATCAGGTTCAATCGTGGTTGCTTGTGTTTGATCAAAACCAAATTGTTGAACACCTCCTGAAACCCCAAAGCTTAGCCTTTTATCTCTATCAATGGGGAAATGTAAAGCATATGCAAGACTAATAGAGAAATTATTAAAGCTTCCGAACTGATCTCTTTCTATTTTACCTCCCAATCCATGAAAAGAACTATTCAATCGCTTTCTTTTCTTAGTAAGTGGGGCATTAATGGTAAAAAGTCCACTTTGTGGAGCGCCTTCGAAACCAGCCCACTGAGCTCTGTAAGCGGTGCGTACATCCAAACATCTTTTTACACCAGCTAATGCAGGGTTTATTGCAAATTGATTGAAAGACCATTGAGAATATTGCGCTACTTGCTGTCCAAAAGAAATGGAAGCCACCAAAAGAGACGATATTATGATCAGCTTTCTCATTTAATAATCGATACGGTTCCTTTTATTGGGTCAGGGAAATCATCACTCCTTAAGTTAATCACATAGTAATAAGCCGAAGACGCCAATTCTTTTCCGTTTTTTGATGTTCCGTCCCATCGCTTACTCACTGAATATCCCGTAGTTTGAAAAACCAATTGCCCCCAACGTGTATAAACTTGAATATTGCAGTTTGGATATTTTTCTATTCCTAAAATCTCCCAAGTCTCGTTAACACCATCACCATTAGGAGAGAAGGTATTTGGAATTTCCAGGGAATTTGTAACAAAAACCGTTACCTCATCCGTAATGGTACAAATACCATTGTCTCCAGTCAAGAAATAAGTTGTTGTCTGACTTGGATTAACTACCGGTGTTATATCGGATGCATCGCTCATGTTTATTGATGGTGTCCAGATAACATCTGTCACATCACTTGATCCCTGAAGAATTACCGATTCACCTTGCTCTATAGATAGGTCTGGCCCAGCGTCTAGTTCAAAATCTAAAACAGTGTAAGGTAAAATGTTACTCGTAAGCGTTCGAGGACAAGCAGAATTTTCGAAACAAGTAATTTCTGCAGTCACTTCATCTCCGTTCTGAAGGTTCGTTGCTATAAACTGTGCATCAGCCGTTTCTGCAACTTCAACTCCATTGATAAACCATGAAAAAGTTGAGGAATCATTACAGGCAGTTGTAAAAGCATTTATCAACACTTGATTTCCAGTACAAATCGTTGTAGAAGACGTTCCAATTGAAAACGCAGGGGCTAACTCTACCCCATCACCTGAAAGAAAAACATCAAACTCAGCCTCAGCATTTAATGAAGCTCCCATTTCACCATTGACAATAACGTAATATGTTGTATTAGCTGGTAATCCTGCTGCCGCTAAATTGAAAGGTGCATTCACGCTATTTTCACAATTCGAAACAACGGAATAAGATGAAGAAACACATGGCACAGTAGCTTCTATAATTGTAGCCTGTAAATTTGTTCCTTGACCGGCGTTGTTCTCAAACTGTATATTTGAAAAATCAATGGATATATCTCCTCCTACATCATTCGTATTAAAGGTCATCCAGACTGTATTTTCCCCTGCAAAACAAAAATTGAAATCATCTTCACAATTGTTGCAAAGCGTGCTTGAGGCTCCAATATTGTTGAGGCTTACTGTCGTTGATGGGCATAGTTGAAAGGCGTTGGCACAATTGTCATATGCTTCTTGACTCGAAACACTAAAGTCAGAGGAGAACAAAAGAATGAAGGCAAAAATAGTTCTAAGCATATATCAAAATGTTCCAACAACGAAGATACAATTAATTTATCGCTCAAAAATACAACTGATTAATTATTAAAAAGACTTTTATTGCATGTATATAGTCGTAAGTATCAAGAGAATTGTTGTGATTCAAAAAATATGCTGTTAAATTTACGGAGATTATTTTTGGCACAATAACTGCATTGCTTGAGATGATAAAAACTGATACTATGAAAAAAAGTCTATCCCTTATTGTTTTGTTAATAGGTACCATCTTCATGAGCACAGCTCAGAAGTTTGACTACGATAATAACTCCAATATCTATTTTGGTTTCAACATTGGAAGAACATGGCATACGTCAGATGTGGAAAATGTGCAAGGCCGATTTCCTTTAGGTGCTGGGTTTATTTTTGGCGGTTCGCTTAACCAAAATTATGGTTCGGCTTTTTCTTTTGACATTCGTCTACGCTATTTAGGCGGTTCGTGGTACGGTCAAGATTCTGATACAACAGGTGCTATTAGTCAAAACGTTGCCGTAAATAATATATACGGTACTCAGGGGTATGCGACACAAAATTTCAAGGCAGATCAACATCATATAGCACTTGAGCTCGCAATACATGCGAATAGATTTAGAGAAAGAACTGGACTTGACCCATACTTATTTGGTGGTATTGGATTGACAGCAACCCGAACAAAAGGTGATTTATTAAACCAAGGGTCGCCTTACGATTATTCATTTGATCCTTCAGGTGGACAAATCGCAGAGTTATATGATACACCTCTTGATCAAAATGGAACTGGCGACTCATATGATGATGTCGATTTCGAGTCTAATTTCGTTCCTAGCCTTGGTTTCGGATTAGGTTATTATTTCACGAGCCGTTTCTCAATGGGCTTTGAACATAAGTCGACATTCTTCATGGATGACTATTTTGATGGAACCACACTCAATCAAAATGGACTCGTTAGTGATTTTGAAAACGACATTTATCATTATACGAGTGTATACTTTAGATGGTATTTAAGAACGGGAAGAACAGATGTTACTCAAGAAGTTATTCAGCCAGAAGAAAATACAAATGTTAATAACTACACGAATACCACAACTAACAATCAACCTCCAGTTGTAACGTTCACGAACCCTTCTTCGAGCCCACATACATCAAATGCTCAAACATTTACCCTTCGGGCTGATGTAAAACATGTTGGTAGTTCAAACGATGTGTCTTTTAGACAAGATGGATTGGTGAATCATAACTTTACGTATAACCCAATTACAGATCAATTCCAGAGTACTGTTCAGCTTCACTCTGGACAAAACATATTCATAGTAAAAGGCGTAAATAATTTTGGTAGTGATGAAGCGACAATGATTATTATCAATAGAAATGATGATATCACAACTCCAACTCCACCGATAGTGAATATCACAGATCCTTCTGATAATCCTCATACAACTCCAAATAATACGCATAACTTAAAGGCCACGATTCAAAATGTAAGTTCGGCTCAAAACCTAGCAGTGGTATTTAATGGACAGCCATTTACTGGATTCAACTTTACACCTGTTGGAACAAATAACTTCCAAGCGAATCTAACACTGAACCCAGGTGTGAATACTATAAAAATCACAGGAACAAATAGCGATGGAACAGATAGTGATCAAACAACATTTATCTACAAAAGAGAGCCAATAATTGCTCCTCCAATTGTTAATTACACAAACCCATCTTCTAGCCCCATCACTGTAAACACGAATACATTTAACATAACAGGTACAGTCGAGAATGTTGATGGAAGAAATTTCGTTCAGTTCATACAAAACGGGAATACTAATGCCAATTTTAGCTTTAATGCAACAACAACTCAGTTCTCATCTAATGTAGTATTGAGTCCTGGTCAGAATATCTTCCAGTTAATTGGGACAAATTCAGCAGGAACAGATCAAGAAACAATGATCATCAATTATGAGGTTGCTCAACCAAAACCACCAATTGTTTCTATTCTGAATCCTTCAACTGATCCTTTCGTGACTTATGATGTTGCACAAGCATTTAAAGCAAGTGTGCTTAACGTCAATAGTCAAAACCAAGTAACGATGACAGTGAACGGTGGAAACTTCACTAGCTTTACTTTCAATCCTACAACGGGTATATTAACAAGTGTTATCCCTCTACAAATAGGGACTAATGTAGTCGTAGTTACTGGAACAAATAACGACGGAACAGATAGTGATCAAACGACAATTGTATATAGAAAGCCTAGTCAGCCTAAACCACCGGTTGTTGAGTACATCATTCCATCAAATAATCCTTATCAAACATTTGATGAAAGTCAATTGGTAAATGCCACAGTACTAAATGTGAATAATAAAAGTCAAATCAGCGTGCTATTGAATGGTGCAGCAGTTTCGACTTTCAACTTTAACAATTCAACAAAGTTAGTTTCTTTCACAGCTTCATTGATTGAAGGAGTGAATACTGTAAATATTACAGGGTCAAATAATGACGGTGTGGATAGTGAAACCATGACTATTATTTACAGAAAAAGAGAAAAACCAACACCTCCGATTGTATCTTTCATAGACCCTATCAACAATCCAAAAACTGTCTATTCCTCAGTATATAATGTTGTTGCTAAAGTGCAGCATGTTGATGGCGCTAATGATATTCAGTTAAAGATAAACGGGAACTTAAGTACAAACTTTAATTATGTTAATACGTCGGAACAAATGACGTTTAATGCAAGTTTAGTTCCAGGAGCCAATACGATACAAATTACTGGAACAAATCAGTACGGTCAAGATGTGGCAACCACTGCGATAATTTACAGAAGAACATCCGTGATCAAGCCTCCGATGGTAAACATCATTAATCCTGTGCAAAATCCTTATACAACTGTTCAATCCTCTAGACAGATTCAAGCGACGGTACTTAATGTTTCCGGATCACAAAATATTTCAGTTAGTGTAAATGGCAATTCAATTCCAGGATTTTCATACAGCTCAGTTACAAAGCAGGTTGTCTTTACCGCAAACCTTACTGAAGGCAACAATACAGTTGAGGTAAGTGCATCAAACAATGCAGGTTCAGACAGTGACAATACAACTATTATTTACAATAAAGAAGAGGTTATAGAACCACCACTTGTAACTTTTACAAACCCTCCTAGTTCTGGGTATATTGTGACTAACCCAAGCTTCCAAATGGTTGCAGAGGTTGAAAATGTAACAAGCAAGAATGACATTGAGGTACGTTTCAATGGTAGTTTAATTAATTCAAGCCTCTTTACTTATATTCCCCAAACAAAAGAAGTTAAATATAACGTCAGTCTTACTGGTGGTAATAACCTATTCCAAGTCAAAGGAACGAATAGTGCAGGATCACACCAATCGGCTACAAACGTTATTTATAAAGAGCCAGAGCCTGACTGTGATGATCCAGAGATAAACTTCACAGCTCCTTCAACTTCGGGTATTCAAGTTAATCAAGACTTCTATAACCTAAGTGCAATCATTAGTAATGTTACAGGTCAAAACGGCGTTGAATTATTCGTAAACGGTATACAGATCGGTAACTTCATGTACAACCCGGCATCTAACCAAATGGTTCGTAGAATCGACCTTATGGAAGGAAGCAATGTTATAGAAATTATAGCTACGAATAATTGTGGAGAAGCAGATGAGACAATTATAATCAATTATATAGAACCCGAAGCACCATGTTTCCCTCCAGAGATTGCCGCTATCAACCCAAATTCGCTGAACTCGAATACGGAAAATGAAAACATTCAGTTTAGTGCGGGTATAATCAACGTAGCTAATGCACAAGGCATAACATTCCTTGTTAATGGAGCGATAACGAACTTTAATTTTGATATCGGTACGCATGAGTTGTCTAGCATGATTCCACTAAATGAAGGAAATAATACTATAGTATTAAAAGCTCAAAATGATTGTGACAACGCTCAGGCAGTTTGGAATATCACAAGAACTGTATGTGAAGTCCCAGAAATCAATTTGGTTACAACGCCGAGTTCACTTGCGGGAGTTTTAACTAACGATAATCTTCAAATTTCTGGAACAATTGCTAATGCTACTAGCAATGAAATTCAGGCAATACATAACGGTAATGCTGTAAACTTTGTATATAATCAGGTTACAAGTAACTTCAATATGAGCCTTCAATTAACCACTGGTTTAAATACTATTGAGGTGGAAGTTAAAAACAGATGTGGTAGAGATAAAGAAATATTTAAAGCAACATTTAAGCCTATTCAAATACCCGAGCCTCCTACTGTGAATATCACAGTTCCGTCTTCGAACCCTCACACAACGGAAGATGCAAACCAAAATATATCAGCGACAACTACGAACATAAATTTAAGTAGTCAAGTAAATGTCACTGTTAACGGATCAAACAAGGCTTTCACTTTTGATGCGGCTACAAATAAAATTTCTTTTGTAGCTAGTTTGCAAGAAGGTTCAAATGATATTTCTGTGACTGTTGTCAACAATGATGGAACCGCATCTGATGATTTGACGATAATCTACAATAAACCTGTAGTGGTGAAACCTCCGAATGTAATATTTTATAGCCCTGATGTTACTCCGAAAGTAGTTCCTGAAGGTAATTTCACAGTGAATGGAATTGTTGAGAACATTAGCACTCCTGGCCAACTTCAGTTGTTAGTTAATCAACAACCGTTTACAACACATACTACAACTGTTCTCAGCAATGGTGTAGAATTTAGTTTTGACATCAATATTAACCCTGCTGTTAATACAGATTATGCAATTACTGCGATAGGAACAAATAGCGCCGGTTCAGATCAAGAATCTGTTTCTATAGTCATGCAAGAACCTGAAACAAATTGTTTGCCTAGCGTGGACGCTTCATTCACTAACGACCATAAGAGCGCAACTGCTTCAAGCACGATGGATTTATCGAATGTTGTTTTGAAGTTTTCAGATCAAACAACGCAAAAATTTGATGGGCTCAGTGGTACAAGCATCACATTAGGTGGTACAGGAAATAATGCCGACAAGTGTATCATTGGAGCTTGGGTTAAATCTGGATGTAATCAGTCCAATGATGGGCCTGATTATGGAGAATGGATTCCTAACGTTAGTTACGACGGTAGCTGCGAGGTTATACCATGTGAAACTCCAGTAATGAGCTTGGTGAGCGCTAATAATACAGAGCATGCAAGTTATGAATTCCAGATTTTCGTTGATAACGTCACTGCAAACCAAGTGAGTATTACACACAATGGTCAGCCTGTGAATTGCAACTATACAAGTTCAAATCAAATCTTCGGTTGTTCCGTTCTTTTAAATAAAGGAACTAACATTTTTGAAGTTGTTGCGAACGGTTGTGATACTGTTACCCAAACATACAATGTAGCACTAGAGGTACATTGCGACCCTGTAACGTATAACAGAACGTTCCCGGCTCAAGTAATGCAAACAGTAACAACAGATAATATTAGTATTACGTTGACTGCTCAGAATGCAACATCTACTACAGTTATGGTAAACGGTGGTAACTTCACAAATTATTCTGTTGCGGGTTCTCAATTCAGTATAAACAATATCCCTTTAAACGAGGGTAACAACAACATTCAGGTGAATTTATCTAATGATTGTTCTCAAGAGTCTGTTTCCTATACAATTGTTTACGATGCTCCTCAAAGTTGTGGACCTAGAATTAACCCAGGTAACTCTGCTTGGCAGTTCTGTTTGATTACACCTTCTGGAACGTATACTAGAGATGATTTGGCGAATAACCCAAACTTTAATTATACTGGTTCTGCTTCAAGCTTATATATTAAGTCAATAGCAGGCGGTGGAGATGCAATCGTAAATGGTAACAACTATACTATTCAGCCAGGAAGATATTACTTATTCGAAGGTAACTTAAGTGTTTCAGTAAGTACTTCTCATCCAGGATCAATGGGACATTGGCAAGTTTGTATTGAGTCCGATGCTGTGCCTCAATCTGGAAATGGAGGAAATAGACCTCCTAGTCCTTGTGAGCCAAAATCCATAGATATTAATAATGGTAATAATACACCAAGAGGTACTGGTAGGACTATTAAAGGGTCTGTAGAAAAACCTAAACCAACAACAATTACTAAGCCTACTGGCACTTCGACTAAAAAGCCTACAAGACAAACAAAACCTACAAGAGAAACAAAGCCAACAAGGGGAAAAACCCCAACAAACGGAAGAATAGCACCTACTCAATCTACAATTAAAAAAGAGGGTGGAACAAAAGCTCCGACGAGGAGTACCCCTCCAACGAGGAGTGTCCCCACCAGAACCAAAACGGGAGGAGGAAAATAATATAAGAAGGAGGCAATTGTCTCCTTCTTTGATTTTATACAAAGTCTATCTTTTTTGTTAAATTTGATGCAACCTTATAAGGTTTGTTCACGTCTAAACAAAAAAGAAGCTCTATGAAAAAACTATTTTCACTCGTATTACTATTGTTTATCGTCACTTTTGGATACAGCCAAAATCATGATAGTCGTTTATTACAAAAGTACTCTGTTGAGGAATTAGATGAATTAAAGTCGAACTCTCCAGAAAAATACGAATTTCTAAATACAGCAGTTGATAAAGCCATTTTTATCGGAAAAATACCACAAGAAAAAGGGAAAGATGTAAAGTTTGATGGTGAATTTGACATCAACCCTGAAGAAGATCATACTTTTCTCTCTTTAGGTATTGTTTTGAAAGAGAATGAATATCAATACTTCAAAATTACTGGAACTGATCAAATGGTAGGTGTATTACCAAAAAGTCTGATCAAATAAATAGTTTAAAATTATGAAAAGATTATTATCCTTTATACTTACATCAATTGTAGGTTTATATTCATTTGGACAGATCAACATCACGGATGCTGATTTTGATCAAATAAACCCTATAGTTTGTGCCAATTACGTAGATGGAGCAACTATCAACTTTTTTGATGATGGTGGAGCCGGTGGAGACTATTCTGCCGGGTTTAATGACACCATTACTATTTGTCCTGACTTACCTAATGGCCCCAAAGTAACTGCTGCTTTTGGAATTAATACAGGTTTCACATGGGATGTTGACGGTTCTGACACGTTATACGTTTATGACGGACCAAATACAAGTTCGCCCCTACTAGGAGTTCACAACTCTAGTACGGACCCAAATGGCTTTAATCATACTTCATCATTTGAAAATAACCCTTCGGGTTGCTTGACATTTGTTTTTATCTCAGATGGAGCCACTCAAGGAACAGGTTGGGGAGCAAATATTACTTGTTCTAACCCCGCTCAACCAATTGGACCAGGAATAGAAGCTTTTGTTAATGGCGTAGGCGGAGACGCACTGAATCCAGCAGATACCGGATACGTTGATATATGTCCTGGTGA
This sequence comes from Brumimicrobium sp., assembly GCA_965656195.1. Taxonomy (GTDB): domain Bacteria; phylum Bacteroidota; class Bacteroidia; order Flavobacteriales_D; family Crocinitomicaceae; genus Brumimicrobium. The sequence continues at coordinate 23,803 of CBFHJL010000010.1, forward strand.
TTCAGTTTTACTCGTTGCAACACCTGACCTATTATACTCTTTCGAAAATAATGGTTACGGTTATTCTCAAAATGTCGAAGATTTAACGTTCGAATGGGAGTTCAGTGATGGTACATTAGGCCCCAATAATGATAGTGTTTGGTTCGCACCTAACGCTCAAAATGGATATTTCGTTAATCTCTTAATCACTGATGATTTTCCACAAACTGTATTTACTTTCTGTAAAATAAGAGTAAGTCAAACACCTATCTTTGATGGAACCGGACCACTAGAAGACACCGTTTGCTTCAATCAGGAAACGACTGTTCTTGGGGGTGTCAATTCAACGGATACGGTGGGTGTTGAATTTCCTCCAGGTAGTTTTGAAGTTGGGGGATCTTTTGCTGGATTACTTCCTCTTCCCGATGGGTCTGGTATTAACTATTCTACCTTAATCTCTATGGGAGGGTTCCCTCCAGGCTCTACTTTTTCAGATGTTTCAGACCTGCAAGAGATTTGCGTTACAATGGAGCATAGTTATTTAGGTGATCTCGAAATGTGGTTAGAATGTCCAGATGGAACCACTGTAACTCTTTTCAACGCAAATACTGGTGGTCAGATTCCTGGTGGTTTTGGTGGTGGTGGTACTTATCTAGGTGAACCAATTGATGGAAATACAGGGAATCCTGGTAATGGTTACGAATACTGCTTTTCATCGGTAAATAATACTTGGGGAGACTTTCCAACAGAATTTGGTAACAATAACACTGTTACTCTTACAAGTCCTCCTGCTCCTTCAGCAGGAAATACTATGAACCCTAATGGAGTATACCTCCCTGAACAAACTTTCAATGACTTGGTTGGTTGTCCTTTAAATGGTGACTGGACATTAAACATACGTGACAACCTAGGTATTGATGATGGGTTCATTTTTGAATGGGGACTGTACTTTGATGCTTCATTATTCCCAAATAATGAATCTTATCAAAACTCAATTGTCGATACATATTGGTCTCCTGAACCTAGCATCACTTCAGGGTTAAATGGAGACACTTCCATTACTGTGAATCCTTCAGCACCTGGTGACTACACTTACACATTTAATGTTGAAGATGACTTTGGATGCTTTTATGATACAACCGTTACACTTCATGTTTTAGATACAATAGCGATTGTTAATTCTCTTGACACAACTGTTTTCTGTGCAACGGATAGTGTTCCATTATGGACAACGGCTTCTGGTCTTGATCCTTTCACTTACACATGGCAAGATGCACAAACCGGAGATACAGCATATTATGATGTTAGTACAAATGGAGTATACGAATACATTGTTACCATTTCTGATGCATGTGGTGTAGAAACTATTGATACAGCTCGGATAACCATGGATCAAACCTTAATAATTGATTCATTAACTCAGTTCCCTGCAGATTGTGGGGTTCCAAATGGTGCTGTCGTGGGATACGGCGACCCTAATGGTTACACGGGTACACCAGACTTCCAATGGTCAGGTCCAGGTCAACCTGCTTCCGATTCTATAAATGCTAGTGTTTGGCAGAACCTTGGTTCAGGCTGGTATTATTTTACAATAGAGGATGATGTATGTTTTGTTGAGGACAGTATATTTTTAGAGCAAGATCCTCCACCAATTGCTTCATTTAATGCGACACCTAGTTCTGGAGAGGTTCCACTGGATGTTACTTTTCAAAACACTTCTGACCCGGCGACAACATATGATTGGGACTTTGGCAATGGTCAAACAAATTCTGTAAATAATATGGATGACCAGTATTCAACTTACACTGAAGAGGGGATATATACTGTTACGTTAACAATTACGGATGGTAACTGTACTGATCAAGCAACTCAGATCATTAATGCAGAGTTGATTCTACCGCTTATCTATGATTTGCCAAACGTATTTACTCCGAATGATGATGGATCGAACGATAACTTTACTATCAACGCAGAAAATGCCGAGACATTAGAAATAGTTATCTTAAATAGATGGGGTAATGTTGTTTTCGAAAGTAGCGATGTTGACTTCGAATGGAATGGTACAATCCAAAATAATGGAGCTGAGTGCGTAGATGGAACATACTTCTACAAGTTCAATATTACAGGCGAAGGTACTCAGGAAGCTGAAGAGCATGGATTTGTTCAACTCGTAAGAGATACAGATAAGTAAGACATAAAATAATAAACGATAAAGGCTGTCTCAATGGGGCGGCCTTTTTTGTTTTTATAGGTTTATTGAGAATTTTGATTGTGGCTACTGCGCATTATATAGATGGGGTATGATTGAACAGTGTGGTGCTATTCCAATGAACAATTTTCACTATTAAGAATCTAAAGATGAACTTATACAATCGGAAAGTTCAAAAAGGAAATGATGACACAACAATACAAATAAAAGTGTTGGGATACCTAGCGAGATATCTTTGATTTACATATGAAACACGATTGCAAACACCTGTTTTAATGGTTTAGCTAGAAGGGTGGCCGTACAGCTGCGATTCCTTAATAGACAACGATCTATCGACAACGCTAAATACAGTCGTTAATAACAAGCTATTGAAAGATAAACGTAAATATATTAAGACATTATTCTAGCATATACTGCGCTTCCCGGAAACTGCTCCATAATCTTCTTAACTAATGCTGTTATAGGGATAGATAAGATAAGGCCCGGTATTCCCCAAACAAAGCCCCAAAGAGCTAACATGAATAAAACGGTAACCGTGTTTATAGAGAATGATTTACCCATTAATATTGGCTCTAATATTCCACCAAACAAAACTTGAACACCTGTAATAATGATTATAAAAAAGGCCAAATTTCCAGTTAAATTAAGCTCAACCAATGCAAAAGCGGTTAGCACTACTACTGAAATTACAGAGCCTATCATTTGTACAAAATTAATTAAGAAAGCAAATAAACCCCAGAATATAGGGAAACTCACATCAAAGGCATAACAAGCCAAGGAGAAACCAATACCAGTGAATAAACTCAATAAAAACTTAACCACAATAAACTTAAAAATATCCTTTTCTATTTGCCTGAAAGTCTTGACCGAAGCAAACCGCTGTTTAAATATTAGTAACTCCATTACTTTTTGAATATTCATTGAACCAGCAAGTAAAAGAATGGTAAAAAAGATAGTCATCAATAACATACTCACAAAACGTCTTGCGAAATTTAAGCCGCTACCAACGTTTCCGAATAGGTTTTCACTTACTTTATCGTTATTCAAAAACGCCTTTAATTCAGTCTCCCCTGCTTTTGGTTCAATACCCATGAACTCGACTACTGGTGAAATAACATCATTCAGTCGTTTGTCAAATTTTTGATAAAAATCATCATTGGCATTGGCAATTTCCTGCCCAGAAAGTTGAACCACCTCATAAGCACCTTTCAATCCTGCAGATATAATGATGATTACCAAGATTATGCCCACAAAATTTGGGACTCCTTTTTTCATGAGCCACCTCATCATAGGCATAAAGACAAGTGCAGCAAAAAGAGCAAAAACAAAAGGAATGAATATCATAGAAAGGACATTCAATAAGTACAGAATAAATGGTACTATAAGTATTAAAAGCAGTTTTCGTATAGCCAATAATTCATCTCTCATAATTCCTATTTTAGGGATACCAATATTAAGAAATAAATACAAAACCTCAGTGTGTTTTTACTTGAGTAACGCAAATAATTAAAAAATTCACGAGAAATCGAACATCTAATATTGTATATTGTCACTCAATCAGGGAGAAAAAATAAATTTGAAAGTACTATATATCTCATATGATGGAATGACTGATAGCCTAGGGCAATCTCAAGTTTTACCCTATCTACAAAAGCTATCAAAAAGGGGATGTGAGTTTCATATCATCAGTCTTGAAAAAGAGCATAACTTTCAAGAGAATAAAGATGAGATTAGAAACCTTTGCGACAAATACTCCATCACTTGGCATCCAGTACCATATGCCTCTAAAGTCCCTGTTTTATCAGCATTCAGAAATTATAAAGTGCTAAAAAGCAAAGCAATATCCCTCCAAAAAGAAGTTAGTTTTGACATTGCTCATTGCAGAAGTGATATTCCAGGAATGATTGGACTACACCTTCAAAAAAGGTGGGGTATAAAATTTATCTTTGATATGAGGGGGTTCTGGGCAGATGAAAGAGTCGAAGGAGGTATTTGGAACAAAACAAACCCTGTATTTAATATTCTATATCATTACTTTAAGAAAGTAGAAACTAAGCTTTTTAAAGAAGCAAATGCCATCGTCTCCCTTACCGAAAAAGGTAAAGAGATCATTAGTCAAATGCCTACTTTAAAGGGGGCAAACCTCGAAATTACAGTTATTCCATGTTGTGTTGATCTTGATTCGTTTTCCAAAGAGCGTATCGATTTAGCAAAACATAAAGCTTTACGCTCAACACTAAAAATAAATGAAAAATCTACTATAATTGGGTATCTAGGATCCATCGGAACCTGGTACATGCTGGAGGAAATGGTGATGTTTTACGCTGAAATAAGAAAAAACCTAGAGCAACCAGTTTTCTTTTTTTTATCTGGAGAAAGCGAAGAGAATATCATGCGTGTTGCTGCAAAATATAATATCCCAAAAAGTGAAGTTATCGTTAAAAAATCAAGGCACTCTGATGTTCCTCTTTACGCTTCTCTTTTTGACTATGCTATTTTCTTTATTCGACCGACCTTCTCAAAAAGCGCTTCTTCTCCAACTAAACAGGGTGAATTAATGGCTTTGCAAATCCCAATAATATGCAATTCGGGGGTTGGTGATACTGATGAGATAATCAATCGTTACCAAGCTGGAGAAGTGATTGATGAACTTAGTGAACTTTCCTTTTCTCAAATCAACCTGGACAAAATAAAGTTTGATCCAAAAACAGCCCGGCAAGGAGCTGAAGAATGGTTCAGTCTTGAAAAAGGCTCTGAAAGATACTTTAAAATATACCAGCGTATTCTTAAATAAAGTCCCTCTATTTAAGGCTCCAGTCGTACTTATCAATATCAGAAACACAAGCCGTCAGAAGATCTATACTCGACTGTATGTCATTCTGATTTGCCATTTCAATAACTTGATGCAAATGTCTTGTTGGGATTGAAACTGCACCTGCAATTGAACCTCCTTCTGTCATTCTTTGTATACCAGCAGTGTCTGTTCCTCCAGCAGTCAAAATCTCTGGTTGCCATTTGATCTTATGGTTATCAGCGGTTTGTTTCATGTATTCAACCATGCGATAATCACAAATTGTAGAGGCATCCATGATTTTAATCGCCGCTCCTTCTCCTAAAGAAGTTATTTTTTCGTGCGCTGCTGCTCCTGGAAGATCATAAGCGATTGTTGTATCCAATCCAAAACCGAAATCTGGATTAATTCTCAATGCTGAGACATTTGCACCTCTAATTCCAACCTCTTCCTGAACAGTAAACACCCCATAAATATCATAAGGCACTTCTTTGTCTTTTAAAATTCTAAGCGTTTCAAGGAGTATAAATACCGCAAGTCTATTGTCAAGAGATTTACTGTTTACACATTCTCCCATTGTAATGAAAGATCGCTCTCTAGTTATAGGGTCTCCAACTTTTATAAGCTTATCAACTTCTTCCTTGGGCAAACCAGTATCAATAAAGAAATCTTTTGTCTTTGGGTTTTTATTGCGCTCCTCTGGAGTCATCACATGAATCGGCTTTGCTGCCATTACTCCAATCACATCTTCCTTACCATGTATTAAAACACGTTGAGCAGTTAAGGTTTTTGGGTCAAACCCTCCTAGTGTGTGAAAGCGAATGAAACCATTATCATCAATATGAGTTACAATAAACCCTATTTCGTCCATATGCGCACCAATCATGACCTTTTTATCGGCATTACCCTTCTTTATAGCGTATATATTGCCCATGTTATCCGTTTGAACCTCATCAACATAAGGTGTAACCTTATCGATTATTAATGCTCTAATCTTTTGCTCGTACCCCGGTGCTCCCGGAGACTGACATACGTCTTCTAATAATTGTAAATCAATTGCCATTTCTTATTATCGTTTGTTCGGTTGTCTTCTTTCTTTCTTCTCACTTACAGGCAATGCATTTTCATTCATTTCCTTGACTTCCTTTCTTGTGCGGAAAATATCCATTGCTAAATAAATAGCACTTCTCATAGACTGTTCATGCGCCTCACCCTTACCTGCTATATCAAATGCAGTTCCATGATCTGGAGATGTTCGAACTATTGGTAATCCTGCAGTAAAGTTAACGCCATCGTCAAATGCTATTGATTTAAACCCTGTTAAGCCTTGATCGTGATACATAGATAAAACCCCATCAAATTGAGCGTATTGACGGCTCCCGAAAAAGCCATCAGCTGGATATGGACCAAAAGCTAAAACACCCGATTCTTTTGCTTGATTTATAGCTGGATTAATCACTTCGGACTCTTCGCTGCCCATCTTACCCTTTTCTCCAGCATGAGGATTCAACCCGAGTACTGCAATTCTAGGTCGTACAAGTCCAAAATCTTTCTTTAAACTACTTTCAAACTCTTTTAACTTTGATAATATTTTTTCTGTTGTAACCTCTTCAACGACTTGTTTTAGACTAATATGAGAAGTTACAAGAGCTACTCTCAAATTATTCGAAACCATCATCATTAATGCTTCGCTTTTACCCGATAAGTCGGCTAAATATTCAGTGTGGCCAGGAAACTTAAACCCTGCCATTTGTATTGTTTCTTTTGAAATTGGTGCTGTAACAAGTACATCTATCTTTCCAGCGGCAAGATCCTTAGTGGCCTTATCCAAAGACAAAAAGGCATACTTACCCCCTATTTCGCTAGCTTCCCCTAAATTCATATCGACAACCTCTTGCCAACAAGCTACAATGTTTACCTTTCGATGCTGTGATTCTGAGGCATCCTGAATACGATGGTAGTTAAATAGTTCATCATTAATCGCCTTTTTATGGTAAGACATTGTCTTTGTAGAGCCATAAATAATCGGTGTACATTCAACTAGTATTTCTTTATTATTCAAGGCCTTTATAATCACTTCTGGGCCGATTCCATTCAAGTCTCCAGTTGTGATACCAACTCTAATGGGATCTCTGCTTGTTTTCAACGTTTCTTTGCTTCGCTTCTTATCCATAGTTTCACTTGTCTTTTTTGAGTGGTCTTACCACACACAAAAATAACAATAGTTTATGGATTCAGTTTAGGGGGAAAATTAAAACACAAGGAAAAGATATAAAGTTCATGGAAAGAAAAAAGACTCGCTTTCACGAGTCTCAAATCTCATTATCAACTTTTCGTAACTTTGGACATTTTGAAAAAATTGATAACGTTATTGCGCTATTTATAAATGCAAATATAAAGAAAGATGTTTGTTTATTAAAAAAAACAGCGCTAAAAAGAACTTTTGTATAGGCTATAAGTCTTAAACAATAAATGACTAAAACTCAATAAAAACAATTGTTCTGGTTCAATAATATACTTTTAGCTTTCCAATATTTTTTCAACTATTTTACAAGTCGATTAGAAATTAAACTAATTTTTTTTATGAGCAGACAACCATTTTAAAATTAACCTACTTCTTGAAGTCTGTAATTTAACTCCATCCATCCACCACCATTCTCACAATCGATCCCATTTGCCTTTAAAAAACTTGCAGCTTGTCCACTTCTATTCCCAGAAGCACAGCAAAGCACCAAATTTTTCATTGACTTGAACTCTTCCATTCTTGATGGTATTTCATTTAAAGGTATGTTCTTGCTACCTGCTATATGACCACCTTGAAACTCTCCATGTGATCTCACGTCTACAACTGTCTTATCATTCATAACTGCTTGTTTAATAATTTAAAACAAATGTATGGTCTTTAAATAAATGATACAGTGACTTTTGTGACAGATCAAATTTTATCCATTCCAATGTAAGACTGGATTGCCTTCGGCAAAGAAATAGATCCATCCTCGTTTTGGTGGTTTTCCATTAAGGCAGCAACAATTCTTGGTAAAGCCAGGGCGCTTCCATTCAGCGTATGACACAGCTGAGTCTTTTTGTTCTCATCTCTATATCTTAGCTTCAAGCGATTTGCCTGGAATGTATCAAACAAGGACACAGAACTAACTTCTAACCATTTGTCTTGAGCAGCAGAATATACTTCAAAGTCGTAGGTTATAGCAGAAGTAAACCCTAGATCACCTCCACAAAGGCGGAGTACTCTATATTGTAGCTCTAACTTTTCCAGTAGCCCCTTAACATGATCTACCATTTCTACTAAAGCTTGCTCACTTTTATCTGGATGTTCAACTCTTACTAACTCTACTTTGTCGAATTGATGCAGACGATTCAGACCTCTAACGTCACTACCATATGAGCCTGCCTCCCTTCTAAAGCAAGGGGTATAAGCCGTCATCTTTATTGAAAAGTCTTCATCCTTTACAATTGTGTCTCTGTAAATATTTGTCAAAGGAACTTCTGAGGTTGGAATCAAGTAAAGATCATCTTCAGTAGCATGGTACATTTGACCTTCCTTATCAGGCAACTGACCTGTTCCTATACCACTGGCCTCATTTACTACCAATGGTGGAATAACTTCCTTGTAACCTGCCTTATCTGCTTCGTCGAGAAAGAAGTTGATCAATCCACGTTGAAGCTTTGCTCCCTTACCCGTGTAGAAAGGAAAACCAGCACCCGTCACTTTTACTCCCAATTCAAAGTCAATAGTTTCTAATTCTTTTGCTAAATCCCAATGAGGCTTAGGTGTAAAACCAAAAGAAGGTGCTTCACCATGTTCTTCCGTAATTTCATTATCTTCTTCTGAAACTCCATTCGGAACAATTCCCTGAGGCACGTTTGGAATATCGTATAAAAGAGATTGAATTTTATCTTCCAGTGCTGTTACTTCTTCTTTTAATGCTTGCTCGCTTGATTTTAAAGCAGTAGATTTCTCTTTAGCTTCATTCGCCTCTTCAGTCTTTCCCTCCTTAAAAAGCTGACCTATTGATTTGGAAAGCTTATTACTCTCAGACTGAATGAATTCACGCTCTGTTTTCTTAGATCTCCATTTTTCATCTAAACGAAGAACTTCATTCAACTTTTCTGAAAAATCTACACCTCTTTTTTTCAGACCTTCTACTAATTCATCTTTCGATGTGCGAATACGAGTAATCTCTAACATAATTCTAAATGCGTTTATATCTGCAAATTTAAAAGTTCTCGCTTGATAATGATTAATAGGAAAGGTAAATAAATCGAATACTACTTTAGCTTCTTATGTCTTTCATGTCGAGAGACTAAAACCCTGGTGGGTAAATATGAAATAATAAAGCCTAAAATACCGACTGATAACAGGATAAATACCCCGTCGGAAAAGATAAATTTAATTGGGAAAGCTTCCCCTGGAGCCCCAGGCATGGTGATAAATGAGAACTGCATTTGAGCAAAACCAACAGCGTAGCCAAGAATTAACCCAATGATTATTCCCCTACTTACGATCATCAACCCTTCAAAGAAGAAAATATTAAAAATTGTTTTTCGATTCGCTCCCAAACTAAACAGAGTCGCAATGTCATCCTTTTTCTCAACGAATAACATAGCAATAGAAGCGATAAGATTGAACGATGAAAGAATAAAAATAAACACAAGGATCAAATACACGATTAAACGCTCAGATTGACTCGTTTTAAAAATGAGCTCATTCTTTTCATAACTCGTTTTCACTGTAAAATCATCACCGAGCATCTTCTGAATCTGAAGTTTAACCTCATCTGTATCTTGGTCGTCCTTTACGTCAACATAATATGCTGAAATATCCTCTCCATATTCGAGGAGTTGATTCGCCAGTGTATAAGGTATGACTACATAGTCACTGTTTACCTTACTATTATAGTTCATGCGCGCTGCAACGGATACGTTTCTTGAATTTAATGGCTGTTTTCCGGGTCTAAGTTTGCCTTCCCTCAACGGGACATTAAAAATAACCTGCTCTTCAATCATTCCTGATGTTGAGATATATGCGTCAAGTTTTTCCAGTAAAAACGCCCCAAATATCGCCTGTGGTTGATCATTAATATAAAGTGCGGCCTCTCCATCCACAAGATGCTCCTTCATTTTTGAAGATTCAATAAAAACGGGATCAACGCCAAGCATCTTTGCATGTACCCACTTTTCCTCATGTTTAAGGATTACAACCTCCTCAAGAGCTCTTACTACACAGTTTACTTCTGAGAGGCTATCGATCTCTTGTACGTCAATAAATGTTTGATTAAATGTCTTCGCTTTTGATGAACGTATGGTGATGTCTGGATCAAAGTCACTGTAAAGCTTTATTACTAAGTCTTCTACCCCGTTGAATGCAGAAAGTAGAATTACCAATGCAGCAGTGGAAATGGTAATACCTACAACACTAATATTAGTGATCAAATTGATTACATTCCGAGACTTCTTCGCTTTAAAGTAGCGACGAGCTATGAACCGTGCTACATTCATTTACTTCTTAAGCAATTCATCGATCTTCTCTGCGTAGTCAAGAGAATCGTCTATTTTAAAGTCAAGGTCGGGAATATGCTTCATATTCTTTAATCGGCGACCTACGTCACCTCTGACCATACTCTTATTTGCTTGAATATTTTGCAGTACCTCTTCTTTTGGTGGCCCAGCAAATACGCTTAAATACACAGTTGCCTTGCCAAGATCTGGTGTGACTCTAACTACAGTAGCCGTTACCATCGCTCCTAGACAAAGGGTTCTAGCGTTCTGTTGAAACACTTTTGAAACCTCCTCTTGGATAACATTTTCAATTCTATTCTGTCTGATCGAACTCATACCACAAAAGTAATGTATCAGTACTAAACCACTGGGAAATAAAGTGGTTTTCTTTGCGTCCACTTCCATATATACAAATGAAATTCCCCTATATTTGCACAGAATGAAACAATTGATAACCATATTTAAGTCAACTTTTCTGTATAAGGGTCGCGCATTTGCTACGATTTTTTTTAATCTACTTTTTGTAATATTCAATCTTGTTTCACTTGTTCTATTCGTACCCTTTTTACAGGTTATTTTTCCAAGTGAGGATACTGAACTTGTTCTATCGGAGCCAAATTACACCGGATCTGGCATCAGCGGTTTAATTGATTACGTAAAGGATTATTTTGATTATTTCATGAGCTCGATGGCTAAAGAAGATCCTAAATACGCTTTGATGTTCGTTTGTGTATCCGTTGTCATTGCTTTTTTCCTAAAAAGTCTGTTCAGGTATCTAGCCATTTATCATCAGTCTCAATTGCGTATGGCCGTGGTTAGAGATTATAGAAACAAGCTTTTTGAAAAATCTATGCGTCTTCCTGTATCATTCTTTACTGAAGAGCGTAAAGGTGATCTTATGTCCCGAATGAATGGCGACGTAAATGAAGTTGAAGCTGCCGTAATCGCGGTACTTGAGCTAATTTTTAGAGATCCGTTATCTGTAATAATTACCGTTAGTGTTTTAATCTATTGGAGCCCCGCTCTTACTCTCTTTTCTTTCATTCTACTCCCGGTTTCAGCACTGATCATATCTCAAATAGGTAAGAGTTTGAAACGAACTGCCAGCAAGGGTCAAAAGCAAATGGGTGTTCTATTCTCGTTTTTGGATGAGCACTTAGGTGGAATTCGAATTGTCAAAGCCTTCAATGCAACCACCTCTTCTGTAAATAAATTTAAAAGCATCAACCTTCATCACCAAAAACTAATAACAAGGGCTTTTCGCAAAAGAGACTTAAGCTCTCCTCTAAATGAATTCTTAGGAGCTGTAGTAATGATTATGATCGTTTGGTATGGAGGGAACATGATCTTAGACGGTGACGCCGGTGATGGGTTTACAGGAAAACAATTCATCGGATTTATTATTGTTTTTTCACAATTACTTGTCCCTGTACAAAATATAGCAAAAAACATGGCTAACCTTAGCAAGGCAAAGGCTTCTCAAGAACGAATAGAAGAAATTCTCGATTTAGATGAAAAGATCCTGGACCCTATAAACCCTGAGCCTATAGCAACGCTTAAGGATAAAATAACGTTTAATAACGTTTCGTTTGCCTACAAGAAGGAAGTTGTTTTGAAGAATATTAGCTTCAGTATTCCTAAAGGCGAAACTGTTGCTCTGGTTGGTGAATCAGGTAGTGGTAAATCTACCATTGCAGACTTACTTCCTCGCTTTCATGATGTAGCCGAAGGAAGTGTTGAGTTTGACGGATCGAATATTAAAAACTTTACGCTACACGAACTTCGTTCTCAAATAGGAATGGTGAGCCAAGAATCAATTCTTTTCAACGATACCGTTTATAACAATATATCATTTGGTGCCGAAAGCACTTCAAAGGAAGAAGTGATTCAAGCTGCTAAAATTGCCAACGCACACGACTTTATAATGAGTCTGGATGATGGTTATGAAACAAATATAGGTGAACGTGGAAATAAATTATCTGGAGGACAGAAACAGAGATTAAGTATTGCCCGTGCCGTATTAAAGAACCCCCCTGTGATGATCTTGGATGAGGCCACATCAGCACTAGACACGGAAAGTGAAAAACTAGTACAAGAAGCGCTCGATCATCTTATGGAAAACCGAACTTCGCTGGTTATTGCGCATCGATTGAGCACGATTAAAAACGCCAATACTATTCTAGTTCTTAGTAAGGGTAAAATCGTAGAAAAAGGTACGCATGATGAACTCTTTGCTAAAAAAGGACATTACTACAAGTTGAGCACGATGCAAGAGGTTTAGCCCGGTTTATCTATTGAGTTCGATAAAACGCAGTAATTCTTCATTAAACTGTTTGGACTGCTCTTCGGGAAGTGAATGCCCTGCTTTGGGAATAATCTTTAATTCCGCATCCAAAATTTGCTGTAATTCTTTTGCTTCTCGCACAAGAAAGACTTGGTCATCTTCTCCCCATAAAATCAGTGTGGGCAACTTAACACCGCCAGACATGGTATTTCGATTTAAGGATAGCTCTTTTAGTAATTTAGCTTGCTCCTCAGGGTGTTTACTGAAATAAAGCCCAATTGTTTCCTTTCGAATTCCTGATGGAATCATCGGAGGTTTTCTAAACGCAAAATTTAATAATCTCTGGACCTCTTTCTCTGTTTTTGGTACAAACGCTTCCTGAACATTTTTCACACCTACCCTATTGCAGAAGTCTAAGACCTCCTCGTCTGACATTGCAGTACCAGGAGAATCAACAATGATAAGAGTTTGAAGGTCATGAACGTATTTCTGGGCATATCCTAATGAAATAAAGCCACCATAAGATATTCCTACTAAATGAACGTTTGATAACTGCTCAGCTTCAACAATGGTTTTCACCATTTCGATTTGAGCATTTAATGTTGGCTCTTCACTGGAGTAGCTTTTTCCAAACCATAATATGTCTGGAATGACCACTCGATAATCTTCATGCATTTGCTTGGCCTGTTGCCACCACGAAATTTTTCCATCACCTCCAAACCCATGAATGAACAAAAGCACTGGCTTATCTTCGAGCTGATTGTCATAATAATGGACGTTTTTCTCCCCTGAATCGAGAGTCTTTTCAACGAAACCTCTTTTTAAATACTTACTCTTTAAACGTTCATCAAACTTGTGAACCAATGATTTACAGTTGAATAAAGTCATTGCTAATGTAAAGAGGATGATTGCTCGCTTCATTTAGAATAATAGGCACCTTGACATTCTTGAGAAAAACCAATTGTTCAGTACAATTAATCAAAAACAGTAACTCTGTCTTTAATGAGTTTAGCACTTAACGTCCTCTGCGCATTTGTTTCATTTCCTCTGCTGTTCTCAAAACAAATCCGCTTGGAACTTCCTTGCTAAAAACTTTCTCTGGTTTTTTAATCTTCTTTTTATATTCAAAGGCTACCATCTTAAGATCCATTTTGCCCCAGCTCGAATTGATTTCTAAAGGAACACCAGGAATGTCTTCATACATATACTGACCTCCTCTGTATGACGGTACTATTTCCGTAGTATACCATATAACAGACTCTTTGTCGTCCGCTCCAGTTACGATCGCTTTCTTGCACTCATACCCCATAATTTCTTTGGATTCATCTACCAATTCAACATCCCTTTTAGACATAGCGAGTTTCTGCTCATCACTCATATCGTTCTCAGTAGTTTTCATAGCAATCTGCCCCATCATACCATCTACAAGCACTAATACTGTGTCCTCATCTTTTTCTGATACGGTTGTTGTTGTAATAAGTTCACCCATGAAAAGCTCAGATTTTATCTTTCCTTCATGGAAATATAATTCTAAGATACTTCCTTCCATATTTGAAACGTAGCTTTGTGCTTGCGGATCATCGGTAGTAACAAAAACATCATATGAAACCTGTCCACTGGTCTTCTGTCCAAAAACTGAAAAAACTGCAGTAAAGAATACTGCAGTTATAATGATTAATTTATTCATCTTTATATATTATTGACCTCCCGTCATTTGTTGTATTTCCTCCATTGACTTTTCTGTGAAACCTTCTGGAACATTTGTATTAAAAATCTCCTTGGCGTTTTTCACTTTATCATTATAGTCAACAGCCTTAAACACCATCTTAAATGAAGATTGCTCTACAGAAAACTCCAAAGGCATCCCAGGAATTTTTTGATTTATATATTTTTGTTCTGTATCAGGTAAGTCAATCTCGTCTGTATACCAGTATAACGCCTCATTACCTTCATCGTCATAAATGATTGCTTTTTTACAATCAAATCCCAGGATTGCTTTAGTTTCATCCGTAAACTCTATATCGACATCAGCCTCATGAGCTTCATTATCTTCATCTTTTCGTTCATCTGAATCAAATGGAGAAGCCATTTTTCCCATCATCCCCTCCATAAGTACAATTCCTTTTTCTTGTTCCCCATCTACAATCGTTGTAGTAATCATAAGGCCATTACCCATATTCGTTTCTTGACGGAACATTTTTCCTTTCATGAACATAGTCATACTAGAGTTCGCCATCATGGCCATTTGAGATTGTACCTGAGGGTCATCCGACTCCATTGTAAGTTCATACTTAATAGTCGCTTCTTGAGCCATAAGCCCAATTGATAAAACAAGTGTTGTCAGAAGTGATAATATTTTCATAGTTGTCTTTTTTATTTGCTTCTCAAATATACAATATTGATGCCGAAAACATCTTACAATTTCTTTTTTGGTTCTATTCAGCTTTCAACCGCATATTTCAATGCTGAGTGGTGAAGGTGTTATTCGAAAAATGCACGATAAACATCATTTCCATTTGCATATACGAATAGTGAAATCAATAAAATAAACCCAACGAGTTGAGCATATTCAAGTACTTTTTGTGGCGCTTCTTTACCAGTAATCATCTCATAAAGCAAGAATACTATGTGACCACCATCTAGAGCAGGAATAGGCAAAATGTTCATTATTGCCAATACTAAAGATATAAAGGCTGTGTTTGCCCAAAACACTTTCCAATCCCAAGCTGGAGGGAACAAGTTTCCTATAGCACCAAAGCCTCCTAGACTTTCTGCTCCTTTTGAGGTAAAGATCAACGGCAGCTGCGCAGCATAATCATGCATTGTCCAACCTGCTTTTTCAATACCTCGCGAAATAGACTCACCAAAAGAGTAGGTGTTGTGTGTCAAACTATACCAATCTGGGGTCTTAACACCAAAGCCAAACGTGTACAAGTTTGCATCTGAACTCCAAGTGCCATAAACATCAAGTTTTTTGAGTTCTCCAGACCTGTAAACTCCTAATTCAAATTGTACAGAGTCTTTTTCTTCTTGTTTAATCAAGGAATATTGGAACTCATGAAAATAAGGCGTGCTTTCTCCGTTGATAGAAACAATGCTATCTCCTTTCATCAGGCCACCTCTTTCTGCTGGAGAACCTGACATGACTGAATCAATAACAGTATGTTTCCGCTCAGAAAAGGCCATAACAGCTCCTTTCTGCCACATTTCATCATTAATATTCTCCTGTAATGTTACCGTTTTTGTTGTTCCATCAAGCTTCTGAACAGTAAGTTCTCGCGCCCCTCTTAGGAAAATTTGAATGTTGATCGCATTTACATCTTCCACCTTTTCCCCATCAATAGCTGTAATAAGGTCTCCATCTTCAACACCTGATTCTATTTCTGAAAAATATGGATTTACGGCCAAGCCATATTTTAGTGTATCATTTTCCTCTGCATAATCCCCCCAAGCTGCAACAACGACAATGTATATGAAGAAACCAAGGATAACGTTTACCGTTACTCCAGCAATCATAACAATTAGTCTTTGCCAAGCGGGTTTTGATCTAAACTCGTCGGGTTTTGGGGGCTGAGCCATTTGCTCCTTATCCATAGATTCATCAACCATACCGGCGATTTTCACATAACCCCCCAATGGCAACCATCCAATACCCCATTCAGTATCACCAATTTTCTTTTTTAATAAAGAAAACCAAGGATCAAAAAAGAGGTAAAATTTTTCTACTCTAATTTTAAATGCTCTTGCAGCGATGTAATGACCAAACTCATGGAGCGTGATTAATATCGCTAAAGACAAAATAAGCTGTGCTGCTTTTATCCAAAAATCCATACTACTTCAAATTGCGAATACAAATATGGGAATAATACTGCCAAAAAACACGGTATGCTCAATGCTGAATGCTAACTTATTGTAAAAACGTCTTTAACTTCTGCGCATGACTATTATAACTGAAGGTTTCCAAAAGATCCTTGCGATTAAAAACATAGCTCTTCAACTCTCCATTAATATATTCTTTTAAAGCAGCGACATATGACTTTGGGTCATCATTTACTATACATGTTTTATCTAGACCTGTGCCTTCAACCATATGTGAATTACAAAATATTGGATACCCAGTGCACAATGCGTTAAGTAATTTAATTTTGATTCCAGTAGCTTGGTTTGTATAAAAAACGTGAGCTAAAGCACTAGTGATTAACTGTTGCATCAGTTCCTGTGAAGGGTTTTTAATCAATGAAGCATTTGGATGTTTGGCGATCAACATTTGCAATTGTCTTGAAGGATCTTTCCCAGCAAAAATAAAGTCATGCTCAACATCCTGGCATACATTTTCCAAGAGCCATTTTACAGCACTTATGTTCTCTTCAACACTTAAATTACCATGGTATAAAAAATAAGGGTGCTCAAACGTCTTATGGGTTTTCTTCTCTTCACATTTTATTGCAACAGGAAGGTAAGTCGCGTTTCCAAATATTTTTTGATAGTACTCAGTATCTTTCTCGGTGATACACAAAAGCTGGTCTGCGTTATTTAATATTTGCTCATGCTTTTTTAGTTTTTGAGCCTCCCGCTTAAAGTAAATTTTTTTACCACTGCCTTTTGTTGCGTTGATTAATCCTGAATAATATTCATGCTCTACATTGTGCAGTCGAACTAATTTTTTTCGATTTTTAAGGGAGGGGTTGTCTAAAAAAGCGGTAGTGTGTTGCCCTTCGAAAAGAATTGGAAAATCATCTTCTTGTAATCTATGTAAAAGTTCCTTTGAGGATCTTGTAGTGATGATCATCGGATCCTTCTTTAGCAGTCCGATTGCTCTGTTCTTTCTTTTGTAAAAATGAACTTCTGAACATAGTTTTGAGAGTTCGTCTGGCTCACCTCTCCCGTAGTCAAATGCATGCAAAATCACGTTAAAACCATATTCATTTAAAGCCTCAAGTCGATTATAAACGTCTATGACACCACCGTAGTTAGCGGGCCAAGGGACATCAAAAGATATTACGTGTAGCTCCATTTCAAATCAAACATACAAATTTTAGCCTAAGATTTCTGATTACTTTTTGCTTAATCGGTCTAATACTCCAACAACGTTATTGACTTTTTTAATAAACATTTAAAACGATTCGAAAAGAAAACCGAGTATTTCAAAGCCCTAGGGTTTCATGTGGTAATAAACTAACAAACGATTACCTAAGAACACTAAAAAGGAGAAAAGAACAAATAGCTATACTAAGGCAACAATAAAAATGAATTATTTTCTCTTAAATAACATACCCAAAATCAAATGAAGGTATTACTTTTGTATGTAACAAAATCCGAGAATTAATGAAAACTGGTGCAGCAAATAAACAAGTCGAAAAAGTCATCGCTTTAGTTGAAAAAGAAGGCGTAAAGGCTAATAAGCTCATTGACGAACTCAAAGAATTGCGTGAATTTGCCCTTAAGGAGGAAGATCCATTATTGGCGAAAGTTACACGACTTTCATACGAGTACCTTACTGAAAATGGTGCATACGACGTTCAAGCGCAGTGGGAAGAAGATGAAGAAGGAGGAGAGTTTCCAGTTGAAATTGAAGACAAAGACAACTTATTGTTCTTGTTAAATTTAATGCTTAAATCGGATCATAAAATCAATCGAGAAGAGATTAAAGAATACAGAACCGCATTGAAAGAAGAACTTTACTAGCACTGTTAAACAATACTTTAAAAGTCCACTTCCTGTGGGCTTTTTTTATGTAGTATTTGATTGTTCTGTCAACCCGACAATTTATTGTTTTTTTAAAACAGTTCTAAATAATTTGGATCTGACAATACTATGACAATAAGTATGCGGGTTTTGACGAATTTTGTAAAAGAAGGAAAGAAATTTTTAGTGGAGGATTTTCACATATTAGCTTTTACGCACCGGCAATTAGAGGTGAATCAGATTGGATGGTTGCACATTACGCCTGATGATCAGAGAGATCGATTGCGAGGACTGAAAGATGCATTTGGATTCGACGAACTCATGTATATCTCTACCTGTAATCGTGTTGAGTTCATTATTCGTTCGTCCGAA
>CBFHJL010000011.1:0-209 GCA_965656195.1 Brumimicrobium sp.
GCTTCGAATGAGGTAAGAGTTGAAATTAATGAATCTAAGCCGTTGTGGGAGGTGTCTCAGGAATATGGTATTCAGCTCAAAACGCTAGTGAAAATAAATAATTTTTCTTCGCCTGATGTAGCTATGCAGGAAGGTGATGTAGTTTTACTCAAGTAGTTTTGATATAATTAGTTGATTAACTAATGTTTAAGAGGTTTTGAGTTTGTTGT
>CBFHJL010000011.1:219-42292 GCA_965656195.1 Brumimicrobium sp.
ACACCCCTTTTTCACGTTTACGTATTTAATTGTTAAATTCGTAATAACTGTTTTAAAATTAGTCGTTATGAAGCCTAGTAATGAACTCTTTGACCTTATCAAGTCGCTTACAAAATCAGAAAAGCGATTCTTTAAATTATCATCTTCTATCCAGACAGGTGAAAAAAATTATTTAAAGATTTTCGATTATATAGATGGTCAGGAGGAATATGACGAGGCGGATTTAAAAGACTATTTCAAGAAGGAAACTTTTATTAAACACCTTCCTTCAGAAAAAAATCATTTATACAAATTAATACTGAAAAGTCTTCGCCAGTTTTATGGGGAGCAGTCAATTTCAAGTATTTTAAAACAAGAACTCAAAAATATTGAGATCTTATACAATAAGGCTTTATTCAAAGAGTGTAAAAAGTTTTTGAAACGTGCAAAGAGGATAGCTCATGAACACGAGAAGTTTTATTTTCTTATTGATTTGATTTCTTGGGAGAAGCAACTTACTGAGGAGTCGTATGAGTCTGGGGATTTTAATGTTGATCTTAAGAAAATCATCGAGGAGGAGAGTGAGGTGATTGATAAGCTGCGTAATCTTGCAGAATACCATATACTCTATTCTCGGATAAATGCAATCTTTCGGAGTGGTGGATTCACAAGAAATGATGAAGAAAGGGCAACTGTCCATGAAATATCAGATAACTATTTAATTAAGGGAAAGAACACTGCAATCTCGACTCGTGCCGCCTCCATTTGTTATTATATAAAAGGGTTGTGCGCTGCAACGAATAGAGAGTTTTCAGACAGTTACGCCTTTTTTAATAGAACAAAACAGATTCTTGACAAGAACCCAAAGATTAGAATAGACCTTGGTAAAAGATATATCCTTACGCTGTTTCATTTAATGCGCTGTTATATAGATGAGCGCAATTTCGTTATGGCTCAGAAAATGTTGGATGAAATTAAGTCCATGAATGGTAAAAAGGGTTTTAATTCTTTGGATTTAACATTAAAGATTCTGAACATCAGTGTTATTGATCAAATGAACCTGCATAATTTGCAGGGCGATTTTAACAAGGCATTAGAAGTATACGAATCAAGAAAGAATGAAAAGACAAAGATTTTTGAAAAATCTAGTAAAGAGCAGCAAATTAAATTCCTTTTCAATGCTGCTTACACGCTTTTTGGTGTAGGGGAGTATAAAAAAGCGCTTAAGGTACTCAACGATATTTTGAACGATAACGAACAAAAGCTAAGACAAGACCTTTATAGCTTCGCACGAATTTTAAACTTATTAATCCATTTTGAACTTGAGAATTATGAATTCCTAGAGTATTCATCAAACTCTGCAATTCGCTACCTAAATAAGATTAAGAGGGACTATGAGATTGAAACTGTGTTTGCAAAACAAATGAGGAAGCTTGCTCGAACAGCAACTAAACTAGAGTCTATTTCAATTTATAAGGAGACGCTAGAGCAAGTACAAACCCTTTTAAAAGATGATAATGAAAGAGTTATTTTAGATTATATAGATATCCAATGTTGGTTGCAATCTAAAATTACAGAAGATTCATTTGTCGAGCTTGTAAAAGCTAAAATTAAAGCTTAAGCGCTGCACTCAATACAAAGTTGTGCAGGTTTGACTTGAAAGATGTTAGGTTTTCAATTTTTGAGGGATCAAAGGAATAGTAGTCATAATGCAGTTGGGATAATCGATAGCTAGCATCTAGTCTAAGCCATTCGTTTTCCCATCCTAATCCTCCGGATATCGTTTGATTTCCTCTCATAGTATTACCAACATCTCTTTTGTAAGGTTGAGGCAGAAAGGCATATCCAGCCCTAAGGTAGAAGTCACGCAAAATCATATATTCAAGCCCGATTCTCGTATTTATTACTGTGCGGAATTGATTAATCACCTCTCCATTTTCAATACTGAAGCTGTATGGATAAATAAGATTTGAACTACGGTCTGGTCTGAGTTCTCCACGACCATAACTCGCCATTTCCAGATCGATGTTTACGGCACCTCTCATATTTAAAATGTAGGCGAAAGATCCGCGAAGCTTCATGGGAGTTTTCATTGAATAAGCGAATTTTCCCTCAGGTACGTATTCAGGCTCAATAAATTTCACACCATCATAGTGAGTTGCCGTCATATTAGCAGTCCATTCATCCTCCAAATTAAGAATAGTAGGAGACTCAAAAGATAAGCCTAACCTGATTTCATTAGTGGGGAGATACATTAAACCTAATTTCAAGTTCAAACCAATTCCGCTAGTTTCTTGATTATATAAATAATTAAATGATCTAAGACTTGTTCCGACGGTGTCTAGAAGTCTCTCCCTGTGATCATAGCTTTGAGCGTAGTTAATAGTTCTGATACCAATATTTCCTCCGTAATACAGTTGATTCATATAGTTTTCAGAATAGCCTATCGTAAATTCATTCATTCCTCCTTCTGAAGTGATATCTCTCGTGTGATAATTATCCCCCATGGTTAGCCGAGATGTATAGATACCATTAGAATTGTCATAATCCAAAGCAAATACGTCGTAGGCCAGACCTGTCGTAAAGGGTCTTTCATTATATATACCAGGAGGCGCTATTCCTTCTCCGATGTTAGCAAAAACATCAAGTAAAGAATAAAAATTTTGTCCTTCGTAGGATCGATTGAAATTGAAGTTTTTCAATCTGTTGAACGCCAAGGTGAATTGACCATATTTTCTTCCTGTGTTTTCTCCGCTCAAGTCATTTGTAATAACTACACCTGCAGAATTGATGACCAAATCATTATTTCTGGCCATTGCAGAAGTTCCGTTATAACTCCCATAGGTTTGTACGAATGTGTTGTTCAGGCTGAATGAGGCATCTGACCTTGAATACCGTCCTATTCCAGCAGGGTTTATTTGAGCAACGCTGATATCAGCGCCCAAGGCCCCAAATGATCCAGCCATTGCTTCGACACGTGCAGAGCCAAAAACATCCGTAGTGCTATAGCGAAGAACGTCATTTTCATTTTGACCAAACAAAGGTGTGCTCAATAGTGACACCAAGACTAGTGCAATATTTTTAATGTTATAACTCATGTTTATCTTCTTCTAGATGATGAACTTGATGATGACGAACCTCCTTTCGAAGTGGAAGAACCCCCTCTTGTTGATCTCGTCATACTTGGAGAAGTCGTTCGAGAAGTATTAAAGCCTGTCCCTCTAGATGTTCCAGAACTTTGAGGCGAAACTCTTCTATATTGATTGGAGGAGTATCCAGTTCTCGTTGTTGTATTGACAGTGGCTCTTGGTGAACGAGCTATACCGTTTCTTCTTGCGGAATTACTAGGTATATAATTCGTTCTAGACGATAATTGATTATTCACTCTAATTTGCTGTTGAGCGCTATTCATTTTATTTCGCTGAAAAGAAGAGATGCTAGCATTTGAACCGTTAGTGAAAGGCATATGTACCCCTTGAACTCTTTTCTTTTGAATTGCTCTTCTCGAAGTACCTAATTTTTCATTATTAACATAAACTTCACTACCTGGTTGAAGTTCTTGAGTTTTTAGAGAATTCGGAAAAGTGCTAGAACGTGCAGAGTTTGAAGTTAAGGAAGTACGAGGTCTACCAGTGAAGTAGTTTTCACTGTTGGGAGTATTGCTGTTATTTTGATTAAAATCGGGCTGATTTGAAGCAATGCCATGACCAAAGCCATTACAATTGTTGTATATACTATTGTAACCATATCCGTATCCATAGCCAAAGCTCCCTTGTCCACATGGACCAAATCCGGCGAATCCAAAAGAATTTCCATAGCTCCATGGATTATTCCGATGGCTAAAACCGTTGTAATAAAAATTATTTTGATAGGCTAAAATAGGTGATCTATACCCCCAAGAGATGAAGTTTCCGCGCAAAAATGGAGATCCAAACATCGGACGAGCACCATACAGAGCAGAAGATATAAGTGTTCTGCTGTACATTTGATCAATAAGGTACGCATCTTGATACTCACCTCGTTGACGCGCTTTAAATGCATTGTATGAGGTCAAATCAGTTTCGTCCTCGCCTGTGCTGAGTGCTGTTGGCTTTTGCAAATAAACATCATTCTCTGAAATCATTCCATAATTAGCACATCCTGCAAAAAGGGTAATTAAAAAAGTTGAAGTTAATAATCTGAAGAAATATTCTTTTTTTGTGGTTATCATATGTTATAAACTTAAAGATTTATCAAACGAATTCCAAATTGAGTTGTTACTTTTGCTTCAATCAAGTACGCAGTTGACAAAATCCGTCATTCGTATTTATTTAACTAAAAATTAACAAATACTATACCAAGTTATGGGAGCCAAATATACAAAGCGTTCAGAGGATTATTCAAAATGGTATAACGAGCTTGTTGAAAGAGCCGATCTTGCCGAGCATTCAGATGTTAGAGGATGCATGGTTATCAAGCCTTATGGCTATGCTATTTGGGAGAAAATCAAAGAAATCCTTGACAAGAAATTTAAAGAAACTGGACATGATAATGCATATTTCCCTCTTTTTATACCTAAATCGTATTTAAGTAAGGAAGCAAAGCATGTAGAAGGTTTTGCAAAAGAATGTGCTGTTGTAACCCATTACCGATTAAAGAATGGAGAAGATGGAGATGTGATTGTTGATCCTGAGGCGAAGCTTGAGGAGGAACTGATTGTTCGACCTACTTCAGAAACTATTATCTGGAATTCATTTAAGAGTTGGGTGCAGTCCTACAGAGATCTGCCATTGAAAATCAATCAATGGGCAAACGTCGTGCGCTGGGAAATGAGAACACGTTTATTTCTGCGTACTACAGAATTTTTGTGGCAAGAAGGTCATACGGCGCATGCTACAAAAGACGAGGCTATTCAAGAAGCCGAGCAAATGTTGCGTATCTATGCTGATGTATTGGAAACCTATATGGGTATTCCTGTTGTACAAGGATTAAAAACGGAATCTGAGAGATTTGCAGGTGCGGAAGAAACGTATTGTATCGAAGCTCTAATGCAAGATGGAAAAGCACTACAGGCAGGAACCTCTCATTTTTTAGGTCAAAATTTTGCCAAAGCATTTGACGTAAAGTTTGCCGATAAAGACGGTAAGTTAGATCACGTTTGGGCAACTTCTTGGGGAGTTTCTACTCGATTGATTGGCGGGTTACTTATGACACATTCAGATGACGAAGGACTTGTTTTGCCACCAGAACTTGCACCAATTCAAGTTGCGATTATACCCATTTATAAAAGCGAAGATCAACTCAAAGCAATCACCGAGAAGGTTCTGACATTGAAAGCCTCTTTAGTCTCTAAAGGTGTATCTGTTAAATTTGATGATGATGATAATAGAAGGCCTGGATGGAAGTTTGCTGAATATGAAGCCAAAGGTGTACCTATTCGTATTGCAATTGGTCCAAGAGATTTAGATAAAGGCAAAGCAGAAGTAGCTAGACGTGATACCAAGGAAAAGAATATTGTAGATTGGGAAGGAGTTGATCAATATATTGTTGACTTATTAAAAGAGATTCAGAATAACCTATTCGAAAAAGCAAAATCTCATAGGACTGAAAATACAACATCTGTAGAATCTTATGAAGAATTCAAAAAGGTGCTTTCTGAGAAAGGTGGATTTATTTCTGCTCATTGGGATGGAACTGAAGAGACCGAACAAAAGATAAAAGAAGAAACGAAAGCTACAATCAGGTGTATTCCTTTAGATCAAAAAGAAGAGGAGGGAGTTTGTATGTATTCTGGCAAGCCTTCTAAGCAGAGGGTACTATTTGCAAAAGCATATTAATTATGGCGAAAAACGAAAAGAATGAATTAGCCCAATTACTGGAAGAAAGGTCTATTCTTAAGCAAGATGTTTATAAGAAAACAAGTGATGCGTATGCCGCATTCCGAACAGTGATTGAGGATAAGATTAAAAACTTACGTGAAGAGGTTCCGAATGAGCGTGTGAGATTAAAGTATGATGAGAATGGTGAATATGAGACTCATGCTTTTATCGGAAGTGATGTTCTAGTGTTTAATATGCATTCTAATGTGTTTACGTTTCCTAAAGAACATGGGGTTTGGAAAAATTCATATGTTGAAAAGGATCAGGATCGAGCATATTGCGGAGTGATACATATTTATAATTTCCTAGCAGACTCTTTCTTACATAATAGGTTAAATGATGCTGGTTATATGATTGGACGTATCTTTATTAACAAGGAAGGCCATTATATGATTGAAGGAAAAGGACAACTTGGTTTCCTTTTTAAGGATTTTAAAGGATCCGTTTTTGAGGCAGAAGATATGTTAAAAGTCTTAGAGGTTGCAATGAAGCATGCGATTCAATTTGATTTGCAAACCCCTCCATACGAAAATGTTAAGTTTATTAATGTAATGCAGATAAAAACACTCTCTTCAGCTCACGAATTAAAGACCGGTAAACGCTTGGGTTTCAAGTTTAAATCTGAGTTAGAATAAAATAATTTAAAAATTCACCTTTTTTCTTTTGTTTTAACGCAAATTGCAATTATATTTGCACTCCGATTTTTGAAATAAAAAAAACAGTACGGCCCATTCGTCTAGTGGTTAGGACATCAGGTTTTCATCCTGGAAACAGGAGTTCGATTCTCCTATGGGCTACTAAGTTTAACGAACATTTAGTTCATTGTTTTTTTATGGCCCATTCGTCTAGTGGTTAGGACATCAGGTTTTCATCCTGGAAACAGGAGTTCGATTCTCCTATGGGCTACAAATAAATATTTAATAAGAGTAAGATTATGGCGAATCATAAGTCAGCATTAAAAAGAGTAAGATCAGACGAAGCTAAACGCGTTCGTAACAAGTATCAGCACAAAACAACGCGTAATGCGATTCGTGATTTACGTGCAACTACGGATAAAAAAGAAGCTGAAAAAGAGTTTCCAAAAGTATCTAGTATGCTTGATAAATTGGCAAAAAGAAACGTTATTCATAAGAATAAGGCTGCCAACATCAAGTCAGGTTTAGCTCAGCACATCGCTGGATTATAGTCGGTGCTTACCAAGAAATTGTTAGGGAGTCTTTATTGAGGCTCCCTTTTTTCGTTTGTTATAAGTAGCTAAAAACTTAAGTTTGTTAAACTGCAATTCGTACTGAAAATGTATCTTTGACACATGAAATTACAGAACGATCTTTTATTACGTGCCGCCAGAGGAGAGGATATAGAAAGATATCCCGTTTGGCTTATGAGGCAAGCAGGTAGAATTTTACCAGAATACCGTGCAGTAAGAAATTCTTTAAGTGGTTTTAAGGAGTTAGTTGAAACTCCTGAATTGGCCGCTGAAGTTACTATTCAACCCGTCGACTTGCTCGGAGTCGATGCAGCTATCATTTTTTCAGATATTCTAGTGATTCCTGAGGCAATGGGGTTAGAGTATCAAATGATTGAAAAGAAAGGACCTTATTTCGAAAAAACAATTAAATCGGAGGCTGACTTTGAAAAACATGCGAATATTGACTTCGATGTTGAGGATAGACTTGGATACGTAAAAGAAGCTATTGAGATTACAGTTAAAGAGCTCGGGGGTAGGGTGCCAACCATTGGTTTTGCAGGTGCTCCTTGGACAATTTTCTGCTATATGATTGAAGGAAGTGGGTCAAAAACTTTCTCAAAATCAAGAAAAATGCTTTACACTAATCCGACTTTGGCACACGACTTGCTTAATCGTATTACAGAAGTGACAATACGTTATTTGAAAATGCAAATCAAAGCTGGTGCAAATATTGTTCAAGTATTCGATTCGTGGGCAGGGATTTTAGGCAATGAACAGTATTCTGAATTTGGCCTAAAATATTTAAATAAAATTGCCGATGCAATAAATGAAGTGCCTGTAACTTTATTTGCTAAAGGTGCGTATGCATCTCTGCAGGATCTGTCTTTATCAAATTGCAATACGCTAGGACTAGATTGGAATATGAATCCAATGCAGGTCAGAGAAATTGTAGGAGAAAACAAGACTCTGCAAGGAAATCTTGACCCTTGTGCGCTGTACTCCAGTCATCAAGAAGTTGAGAAGTTGACAAATAACATGTTGAATACCTTTAAAAGTAAAAGACATATTGTAAATTTGGGCCACGGAGTTTATCCGGATATAGACCCTGAAAAAGTGAAGACTTTTATAAAAACGGTTAAGAACTATGAAATTAAATAGTATGAAGACAAGAAATATTTTATTAGCAATCCCGGCGTTATTCCTTTCATTTTCATTCTTTGCTCAGGAAGGAGAGAATATGGTAGATAACCCTGGTTTCGAAGATGCGAAGAATAAGAAAATAAGAAGACCTGGAGATATCATTAGAAGTGAATCTTGGGTTTCACCTACAGGTAATTCAGCAGATTTGTTTTCTAGTGAAGCGAAAATGCCTGATGTAATGACACCAGATAATCTCTTTGGAATGGAAGAGCCAAAAGAAGGGATTAACTACGCAGGTATTATCACGTACTCTTATAGAGAAAAAGAAGATAGAACGTACTTAACAGCAAAGTTAAATACGCCTATGAAAAAGGGAATGCGTTACAAAGTACAGTTTTATGCGTCTCGTGCTGAATTAGCTAAGTACTCTGCAAACAGATTGGGAGCTCATTTTTCGAAAAGAGCACCAGGTACAGATGATAAGGTTCCTGCACTTATTCTTGAGACGCATGTTGAACACCCTAAAGAAGTAGTTTTTGACGGTGACTTTGGTTGGGATTTAGTGTGTGGCGAATATACGGCAGAAGGTAATGAAAAGTATATTACGATCGGTAACTTTTATTCAGATAATGAGGTGAAAGAGCAGCGAAATAGAAAGCCAAGAGGGGTGAAAGGAAAGCAGATTATAGCAGCGTATTATTACATAGATGATATTTCGGTACAGTTACTAGGGCCAAACGATCAATGTGAATGTAATTATGCAGATGAAGCTCAACAAGAAGCTTCAACAGTTTACCAAAGATCGCCTCAAATCACGAAAGAAATGACGACAAAGGAAATCGTCAGTGAATATGATGTGTACTATGCAGAAGGTCGATATGATGTTAGAGTAGACGGAGATAAGACACTGGATAAATTAGCCGAAATAATGAAAGCTAACCCAGATATGAAAATTCAACTAACGGGTCATGCTGATGCTGGAGAATTAGAGAATCCTGAAAATGGTAATATCTCACTAAAGAGAGCTGAATACATAAGATCTTTGATGGTGAATAAAGATATTGATGCAGGTAGATTTGTAATCAAAGACGCTAAAGGTACTAAGTCTTCTCCTTACGTGAAAGATGAAGACGACGATAAAACTCGTGCTGCTAAAAATAGGAGAGTTTCTTTCGAGGTCATTTAAGAGTTTAAAGATGAAATGAGAAATGCGCTGCTAATAACAGCGCATTTTTTATTTGTAGGCATTCCATTCATTGTAAAATTGATCTAGGAATGCTTTCATGTAATCTGTTCGCTCTTTGGCTATTTTCTTACCCGTTGCCGTCTTCATACGTTCCTCGAGGAGAAGTAGTTTTTCATAGAAGTGGTTGATTGTGTGGGTTCTGCTTTTTATGTACTCCTGTTTACTTTGATTTATTGAAGGGGAAACATCAGGGTCATATATCGGCTGTTGCACAGAGCCACCGTATGCAAATGTTCTAGCAATTCCTATGGCACCTATAGCATCGATTCGATCAGCATCTTGGACTATCTTGCCTTCACGAGTTTCCATTTGGTCATTTTCTCCACTGCCTTTAAATGAAATAGTTCTAACTATGTCTACGATTTTGGATTGCTGATCGGAAGATAGAGGATAGTCCTTTAAAATAATTTTTGAAACTTCTGCGCCTTTTTCAAAGTCACCGCCATTAAACTTGTGATCGTCAATATCATGAAGTAAAGCAGCATAGGATATTACATCTTTGTCTCCTCCTTCTTTTGATTGTATAAATATAGATGTGTTAAGTACTCTTTCTATGTGATACCAGTCATGACCAGTGCCTTCTCCAGAGAAATTCTCCTTAATACTTTGGACTAAATCTTGAAAAGTTTTCATTGATATTTTTTAGTTTGACAGAAGCAAAGTTTATAAAATTCTTGATATCTTGTTCCGATATAAACGTAAAATGTTCTCCAATGAAATATCAGGTTAAAGATTTACCACATTATTTTAAATATCAATCTAAGGCGATTAATAAGCCAAAACAATTCTGGAAAAAAAT
Source organism: Brumimicrobium sp. (assembly GCA_965656195.1). Classification (GTDB taxonomy): domain Bacteria; phylum Bacteroidota; class Bacteroidia; order Flavobacteriales_D; family Crocinitomicaceae; genus Brumimicrobium. The sequence goes on from CBFHJL010000011.1 coordinate 10,431, forward strand.
TGCTAAGGAGTTCAATTGGTCTGAAAAATTTCATAATGTTCTTGAATATGATTTGAGAAAAGCCGAGGTCAAATGGTTTGAAGGGGGGAAATTGAATATTACGGAAAACTGTTTAGATAGACATCTTAAAAAACAAGGTGATAAAACAGCGATTATATTTGAACCGAACAATCCTGAAGAAAAGGAGCAGCATATTTCATACAGTCAATTGTCAAAAGAGGTCAATAAAATGGCTAACCTCTTGAGGTCGAAAGGTGTTGAAAAAGGAGATCGCATTTGTATTTATTTGCCTATGATTCCGGAGTTAGCATATGCCGTTCTGGCGTGCGCGAGAATAGGAGCTATACATTCGGTGGTTTTTGCTGGATTCTCTTCATCAGCTCTTTCCTCTAGAATCAACGATGCTGAATGCAAGATGTTGATAACGGCAGACGGTTCGTATCGAGGGTCCAAGACAATTGACTTAAAAACTATCGCCGATCAAGCATTAGTGGATTGCGATTCAATTCAAAGCGTAATTGTTGTAAAGAGAATTGATAATGGTGCCGAAATGATGAAGGGAAGAGATGTTTGGCTTCATGAAATCATAGAAGAACAAAGTGAAGAATGCGAACCTGAAGTAATGGATAGTGAAGATCCTTTGTTTATTTTATATACTTCTGGGTCTACTGGAAAACCAAAAGGGATGGTTCATACAACTGCAGGTTATATGATCTATGCTGCATACACGTTCAAGAACGTTTTTCAGTATGAGAAAGATGATGTTTACTGGTGCACCGCTGATATAGGCTGGATAACAGGTCATTCCTATATTCTCTATGGTCCGTTATTAAATGGAGCTACCACCTTAATGTTTGAGGGTGTTCCATCTTATCCTGATTTTAATCGATTCTGGGAGATCATTGAGAAATATAAGGTGAATCAATTTTATACTGCACCAACAGCAATTCGTTCTCTTGCTAAACAAGGGGTGGAACATGTAGAAAAACACGATCTAAGCTCTCTTAGGGTGCTTGGAACAGTAGGAGAACCTATCAACGAAGAGGCATGGAATTGGTATCACCATCATATTGGAAAAGAAAAGTGTCCGATTGTAGATACTTGGTGGCAAACAGAGACAGGTGGCATAATGATATCACCTATTCCATATTCCACTCCTACGAAAGCGACATATGCTACTTTTCCGCTTCCAGGCGTTCAGCCGGCTTTAATGGATGGTGATGGTAACGAATTGAAAGGGAATAATGTAAAAGGGAATTTATGCATAAAGTTTCCTTGGCCGGGTATGGCTCGAACAATTTGGGGAGATCATCAACGGTATGTAGACACTTATTTTTCAGCTTATCCAGGTATGTATTTTACTGGAGATGCAGCGTTGAGAGATCCCGCTGGTTATTATAGAGTGACTGGTAGAGTGGATGATGTAATCATTGTTTCGGGACATAATTTGGGAACGGCTCCGATAGAGAACATAATTAATGAAAATGTACATATTGCTGAATCAGCCATTGTGGGGTATCCACATGATGTGAAGGGAAACGCTCTCTATGGTTTTATAACACTAAAAGGAGATGTTTCTGAAGATGAATATGAACAATTAAAGAAAGAAGTAAATGAGCTTATTGCTGATCAAATCGGACCGATAGCAAAATTATCTAAAATGCAATTTACTTCTAGTTTGCCTAAGACAAGATCGGGGAAAATAATGAGAAGGATTCTGAGAAAAATAGCCGCGGGAGAATTAAGTGACTTGGGTGATACTTCGACTCTTTTAAATCCGGAATGTGTAGAGGAAATCATTGAAAATAGAATGTGATGGAGAGAAAATCTCTTCCCATCTGGATAGTTTCAATATTACTATTCATTTCTTTATTGGTTTGGAATGTTTATCTGATTGATCACGTAAAAGACCTTGAATCTGAGAATAAAGAATTGGAATTAAAAAATCAAATGCTAGAGGGTGACATGGATATGTTGTCTTACGATTTAGTTACTGCAAGAGATAGTATACGAATTCTGAATAAGGAATTTGATTTGAAGTGATATATAATAACTAAAGAATCTTTTGTAGCGAATTATCACAAATGTAATTCGCTACAAAAAAGTGTGGATGTTTATAACCGGGCTAAGTCGCATTTTTCGTAAGACTTGCACTTGGGGTATGCCGTTAGTCGGTGTATAAATTTAACTGTTTGATAATCCCTAATCCTGAGAGATTCAGCGTCATCATAAAATTCTGAAAAGTCAATTATTTCCTGTATTAACTCATCTTTTGTTCGTTGGCAATTCATTTTCTTTATTTTTTTTACAAATCTAGATGCTTCCCATTGACTGTGAATCGAGAATATATATATGATTTGGAACCTCTGAATAATTGATTAAATCAGACTCTTGTATTTTACGGCTAATTACTTCTTGAACTACTTATCATTTCTAAGTAGTATAACGTAGCCTTGATCCTTATTGGATAAAATTGATGTGTTCTGTATACCAGTTATGACTGCCTTAATAAGCTATTTCTCCATTTCTGAATTGTAATTGCCCTAATATACCGCTTTTGCTATCTATCAATAATTCTCCACCTTGAGACGTGCCTATTATCTCTCCCGTGAATCTTTCATTATTAACTTTAGTAAACTCATGAGGAATATTTTTTTTCCAGAGAAGACGATCATAATTCATGTGAATCATTTTAGAGTCGGATATTGGTAAGCTATCGAAAATATTGTTGAGGGCATTTATAAATTGATACAAAAGTTCTTTCGGGATAAAATGCTGACCCGTTTCTTCTGAAATCGAAGTTGCTCTGTGGAAATCAAATTCTTTTTGATTCACATTTATTCCAATCCCTATTACAGATTTTGGACTTCCTTGCTTGAAAAAGTTCTCAATCAAAATACCACAGACCTTTCTATCATTAATCATGATGTCATTAGGCCATTTTATTTCAGGTTTTAGTCCCAATTCTAGAAAAAAGGAGTGAAGTGATAACGCGATGAGTCGATTTAGATCGATCAAAGTGTTAATTTTCCATAATTTAATATCTGCAGTTAGACTAAAAGTTAAGTTCTCATAAGCGCCAGATTGCCACGTTTTTTCACGTTGTCCTCTGCCATTCGTTTGAATGTCTGCCATAATTACCGAGCCAGGAGGAACTTCGGCTGACTTGAACACCTTGGCAGTATAATTGTTTGTACTATCTATGCTGTCAAGATGGATAATTCGATGTCCGAAATATGATGAAGACATGAGGCGAATGAACTTTGTTTTGAATGGTCAAATTTAAAATTTAATTAGCTTTGTAAGCAAGGAAAATATAGAATGATAAAAATAATTAACGAAATTGATTCAGAAGCCTTATGCGAAGTTATCGTAGAGGGAATGAAAAACAATAAAGCTGAAGATATAGTCGTAATCGACCTTAGAGAAGTAGAACACGCTGTTACAGACTTTTTTGTGATTTGTAGTGGTGATTCTCCAACTCAAATAGAAGGTATATCCAATTCTATAATTCGCTTGACTCGAAAAGAGTTGAAAGAAAAACCTTGGCACAAAGAAGGAAAGAATAATGCACAATGGGTGTTGCTTGATTACGTAAATGTTGTCGTTCATATCTTCTACAAGGAATTACGAGAATATTATGAGTTAGAGGACCTATGGGCAGATGGTAAAAAAATCAAGGTAGAGGATAATTAAGAAAGAAAATGGCAAAACAAGATAAAAATAACCGCAACAACAATAACAAAAAGAAGAATCCATATTCGATATATTGGATTTATGCGGCAATAGGTATAGCGATTATTGGTGTTCAGCTTTTTATGAGTTCTTCGTCAACCAAAGAGCTTCAATCAAAGGAGACTTTTATTCAGTTAATGAATGAAGGTTTTGTGGAGGATGTTATTCTTTGGAGGAATGTTGGAAGAGTTGATTTTAAGATCAACGAACCTGGAGTAGAGGCTATCCAACAAGGTGATTTCACCGGTTCTGATTTTAATATGATCAAACGAACAGTAAACAGTTCTGGAACAGCATTAGGCTCGAAATCCCCAAAATTCAGTTTTGATATTGCATCCACGGAAGCATTTATTAATCAGTTTGAGGATATAAATGAGGTCAGAAAGGAAGGAGGCTTTGAAGCCATTCCTTATAGAGTAGATGAAGAACATAACTATTTTGGAGATATATTCGGATTTTTATTACCGATAATAATAATTGTTGCCATCTGGATCTTCATAATGAGAAGAATGTCTGGTGGTGGTGGCGGAGGTCCTGGAGGCCAGCTATTCAATATCGGAAAATCGAAAGCGAAAGTTTTTGAAAAGGGTAAGCAGACAGATGTGTCTTTCAAAGATGTTGCTGGTTTAGAAGGAGCGAAAGAAGAAGTTGAGGAGATTGTAACATTCCTGAAAAGTCCAAAGAAGTATACGGAATTAGGAGCTAAGATTCCGAAAGGAGCATTGCTTGTAGGACCTCCTGGTACAGGTAAGACTTTGTTAGCAAAAGCAGTTGCCGGAGAGGCAGATGTTCCCTTCTTTTCATTGTCAGGGTCAGACTTTGTTGAAATGTTTGTTGGGGTTGGAGCCTCTCGTGTTAGAGACTTATTCAAGCAAGCAAAAGAAAAAGCTCCGTCAATCATATTTATTGACGAGATAGATGCTATTGGACGTGCAAGAGGTAAGAACAATAGCATGGGATCTAATGATGAACGTGAGAATACGCTGAATCAGTTACTTACTGAAATGGATGGATTCGGAACGAATTCAGGAGTGATTATACTCGCGGCAACGAACCGTGCGGATGTTCTAGATAAAGCGTTAATGCGTGCAGGTAGATTCGATCGTCAGATATATGTTGATATGCCTGATTTGAGAGAACGAAAAGAAATTTTTGAAGTTCATTTAAAGCCTTTGAAATTGGCCAAAGGAATGGATGTTGACTTTTTATCGAAGCAAACTCCAGGTTTTTCTGGTGCAGATATTGCAAACCTATGTAATGAAGCAGCACTTATCGCTGCTCGTAAGAATAAGAAAGCTGTAGAGAAGCAGGATTTCCTTGATGCTGTAGATCGTATTATTGGAGGTCTTGAGAAAAAGAATAAGATAATTACCAAAGAGGAGAAGCGTTCCATTGCATTCCATGAAGCTGGACATGCTACTATATCGTGGATGGCTCAATATGCACACCCTTTAGTTAAGGTGACGATTGTACCAAGAGGTAGATCTTTGGGAGCTGCATGGTACCTTCCTGAAGAGAGAAGTATTACAACTACGGAGCAGTTACTTGATGAAATGTGTGCAGCGCTAGGTGGTCGTGCAGCGGAAGAGATAATTTTTGGTAAGATATCGACAGGAGCGTTGAGTGACTTGGAAAAAGTTACGAAACAGGCCTATGCAATGGTTTCAATGTATGGATTGAATAAAGAGGTTGGTAACATCTCTTATTATGACTCACAAGGTCAAAACCAATTCACAAAACCTTATTCTGAAGAAACGAATAGGATCATCGATCTTGAAGTGAGTAAAATGATCGAGGAGCAATACAAGAGAGCTAAGAAAATCTTAACTGAAAATAAAGATAAACTTTCACAACTTGCCGAGCAATTACTTGAAAAAGAAGTCATTTTCAAAGAAGATTTGATTGCAATATTTGGAGAACGTCCTTGGGATCAATTGACTCCAGCAGAGAAGATTCAAGAGGCTGGTAAAGTAGATGAAGGTTCTACCGATGAAAGTAAGGTCGATGAAGTATCTGAAGACTCATCTGAAAAGAAAAATGCTGAAACTAATGCGGATTCAGCTAAGTTGGTAAACGCCAAAGATGAGTTGAGTAAGGAGGATTCAAGCCCAGACAAAAATGTGGAAGAAGATCAAGACGTGGATAAGAAAGATAGTCCCTCAAAAGACTGAATTTGATGATAAGCAAGTGGTCTTCAGAACGAATGAAGATCACCTTGCTCGTTTGATTATTATGAAACTTGAAGATGAAGGAATAAAGGTATTCTTCGTACAATAATTTCGGTCAAATTGAAGTCTACGTTCAGCGCGATGATGTTGTTAGAGCAAAGTTCATAATCGATAAATCATATGAATAACATCTTAGTTAGAGCACTCTCTGGCGCAATGTTCGTCGGAATCGTAATAGGAGCTTTCCTTTGGGGATTGTTGCCTACGATTGCGTTGCTTGGAATATTCATGACAATTGGTTTGGTAGAGTTTTATGGATTGTTCCCGAAAGCTGTTTCAGGAGCAGGTCACAAGGTTTCCGGGATAGCAATGGGTCTTTTGATATTTATAGGGATTGCAGGGAATCAATTAAACTGGTGGGCTGTAGATGCCTTGTTTTATCTGATCCCTATTTTATTCTTGCCTTTTATCGGAATGTTGTTTTCAAACGACGAGCAACCTATAAAGGGATTGGCAGTTCAATTTATGAGTTGGATCTATATTGTCCTCCCTTTTTTGTTGATGATTCAGATTTATTCAATGTCCTCTTCAGCGGGAACGTGGAGATATATAATCGGACTATTTATTATAGTCTGGAGTAATGATACATTTGCATACCTATCTGGAAGGGCTTTTGGTAAAACAAAACTTTTTGAAAAAGTATCACCTAAAAAAACATGGGAAGGTACTGTAGGAGGTATATTGATGTCAGTAGTCACTGCGATGATTTATGCTTATTTCCAAGATGAACAGTACTTTTTTTGGGCCATCGCAGGGGTTATAATAGCTCCAGCGGCGGTGGTGGGTGACTTAATTGAGTCTAAAATCAAGCGAACAGTGGGAGTAAAGGATACGGGTAATATTATGCCAGGACATGGTGGAGTGTTGGATCGTTTTGATGCCGTAATTTTTGCAACCCCTTTCTTCTTTTTATGGTTAACGCTAGCCATCACTCAATTCAACTTTTTTCAATAGAAAATGCTGTTGTTAGTAAATTGCATTAATTTTGGCACTTTATTATTTTTTGATCAGTATTTAAAATGAAATTACACCGCGAAGGATACCTTATTATTACCATTGGACTATTGATCCTTATCGGAATTCAGTTCTTGAATTTCTTACTGTTTATAGCAGTTGGTTGGCTGTGGTTGTTTGCAATTTTGACTTTAGGTGCGATGATTATGGCTTACTTAATCATTCAGTTCTTTCGTATTCCCAAGGTATTGTTTCAGGGAGGGGAGAATGAAATTATTTCTCCTGCAGATGGAAAAGTTGTAGTTATTGAGGAGGTTGAAGAGAAAGAATACTTTAACGATAAAAGAATTCAAATTTCTATTTTCATGTCTCCGCTCAATGTACATGCAAACTTTAACCCTATTTCTGGTATCGTGAAATATGCTAAATATCATGCAGGTTTATTTCTAGTTGCTTGGCATCCAAAAAGCTCAACAGATAATGAACGAACTACATTTGTTGTCGAACATCCGAATGGTAAAGAGGTGATGTTTAGGCAAATTGCCGGTGCTGTGGCAAGAAGAATATGCTACTACGTGCAGCCAGGCGATAAAGTTCTGGCAGGTGACGAATACGGTTTTATTAAGTTTGGTTCAAGAATTGATTTGCTACTACCTTTAGATACTAAGATCGATGTTAAGATTGGTGATAAGGTAAAAGGTAGAATTACGAAAATTGGTGAATTAAACTAAAAAGCGTTACATTTGAGATAACAAAAAGTTAAAACTATGAAAAAAATATTAATGATATTGGCAATGGGATTGTTCATTGGAACAATCGGTTATACTTCTGTTGCAACTGCGGCTGCTATAAATGAAGTGGAATGTGAAGGTGATCACGACAAGAAAAAGTGCAAGAAGAAAGATTGTAAAGAAGAAGGTTGTGACAAGGAAAAGTCTGGTGACAAGAAAGCATGTTGTTCAAAAGAAGAAGCAAAATCTTCTGACAAAAAAGCTTGTTGTTCTAAGGATAAAGCATCAGCTAAAACAAAAACAGCTAAAGCTAAGATAGCGACAACTAAAGCTTCTACGACTACATCTACTGAAAAGAAGCAATGCTCAAAAGAAGAGGGTAAGAAAGGATGTTGTTCAAAAAAGACTGCTCATAAATAGTACGTTTTTCTCACAATATTTAAAAAGTCGGATGATTTTCATTCGGCTTTTTTTTATGCGCTATTCTCAATGATTTATTCTTTTCGGTGATAACATTACCTGTGCCACAGATGAAGCTGAGATTAGCATTATAAAGAGCTATAATTAGCATTGGAGAATAACTTGGTCCATGAAGATGGTTAAACGGTTATTTAGCTATAATTAGGCGTTCTCTTAATCCATCTCTTACCTAAGGACAAATGCTTGTTCTATTTAAGAATTAGCCGTATTCTCCTAGTTAATACCAATAAAAAAACCGCGCTAAACTATTAACGCGGTTTCTCATTATGATCTTTATTGCATACTACTCATTCAAATACTCCATGATCTCATCAAGATTTGGAGAAAGTATGATTTCAGTTCTTCTATTTTTTGCTCTTCCTTCTTTAGTTGAATTTGAAGCTTTTGGATCATGCTCTCCTCTACCAGAAGCCGTAAGACGATCTGGGTCAAGGTCATGCTCACCTTCGAGCAATCGAACCATTGATGTCGCTCTCGCTACACTCAAATCCCAGTTGTCTTTGAATTTAGATGTGCTGATCGGTACATTGTCCGTGTGTCCTTCGATTAAGATCTCGAATTCAGGGTTCTTTTTCAGAACTCTAGCTAATACACCTAGAGCTTCTTTTCCTTTCTCTTGAACCTCAGCTTTTCCAGATGCAAACATCAACTTATCAGACATACTCACATAAACTTTTCCATCTTTAACTTCGATAGATAATTCGTCTGCATCAAATCCTAACAAAGCCTCACGTAATAGTCTATTCAAACGTTTAGCTATAGAATCTTGTCTAGCAATGACTTGCTCCAGTTCTTTAATTCTTCGTTCTCTCTGTCTTAGCTCTTCTTCTTTTAACGCTAATCTTCTTTCTTTTTCCTTCAAACGCTCATCAAATAAATAACCTTGGTTGAGTTTATCTGTCATCATTCCAGAAAAGCGTTCAGTGATGTCGATGTTATCTTGTTGAAGTTTTTTGTATTTCTTATTCAACGTGTCATATTTCATATGCATTAGTGAGAGGTCTGATGTTAACTCACCATTTACTGAAACTAGACTATCGTTTTCAAATCCTAATTCTTGATTTCGTTGAACAAGGAACTTATTCTCTTCATCTTTAATTTTAACGGTTTCACAAAGGTCATCACGTTCCTCTACAACCGCAATCAGACGATTACCTCCGGCAAGATTTCCAGCAGGTTTTTCTTCTCCACACTTGTAAACAGGCGCACAAGAAGACGCTAGTATGATTACTCCAGAGATTAGTAATAATTGAGTCTTTTTCATATTCATTTATTTGTAGCTCAAAAATAGCTATTTACGAGGGGAATTCCGCTTTCTGAGTAAAAAATAACGATACGACTACACTACAAATAGCGTAAGTTCTAGTGAAGAAAATGAGGTGGTTGGGCTACTGTTGATGTATGTAATTAAGCCTTATCGTGTTTCCATCGTCGGTGTGACCACAGCCAATATTCAGGATGTTCCTTAATCACCATTTCTAAGTATTCAGCATGCTTGTCTAAAACAAAGCCTTCTCGTTCCTTACTGACGTCATCTGAAATAGGGTAGAAAGTAACTTCGTAAAACCCTCTCTTTTTCTTTCTGATGCATCCAAATAGAATTACTTGATCATACTTTATGGCTAGCTTTTCGGCACCTTTCATCCATCCTGTATCTTGATTTAAAAAAGTGTTCCAATATGCTGTTTTTGGATTCCCTGGAGACTGATCATTCATCATGATACTCATTTTTGGTTTCTCTCCTTCGTTAGATGCGAAATATCTAGGGACTCCTCTCATGCTCATCATCTTCATTCCAAATCGTTGTCTCGACTTGAGAATTACTCTATCAAAGAATTTATTTTTAAGCGGACGATATGCGGCAATGGTACTATGCTTCATTTGCTGGGCAATACCAACTGCATAATACTCCCAATTGTTATAATGCCCACAAAGTACAATTACATCTTTCCCTTCATCGTAATATTTGTATAAAATTTCAGGATTGATCAAGGCACAACGCTCTTTTATGGCTTTGTCAGATATTGTAAGTGATTTTGTGCTTTCGACTAAAAAGTCAGCAAAATGACGATAAAACTTTCGTTCGATATCTTTAATCTCTTTTTCCTTGAGATGAGGGAAAGAGTTTTTAAGATTTTCTCTAACCACTTTTTTTCTATATCCAACAATATAATACAGAAGAAAATAAACCACGTTTGATACCCCGTATAGAATACGGAAAGGCAAATGTGATATTGGAATCACAAATACATAGTATATAAACGGGCTTAGCAGTTTAGACATTCTCTCTAAAAATCCCCAAAAATAGCTTTTATATATAAACAAAGCCCTTTCGGTTTCATAAGTTTTATTGTAACGACTAAAAAGATGAGATATTTCAACCGTTTATTGGAATTTTGATTTTAATGTAATCATTTTAAACTTACATTACTTAAGTAATAAGAACATAAGGCTAATTTCATGTAGAGACGATTTTTTAATGTATTCGATCAAAAAGGCTGAATAACATCAAGTATTTAATTTGAAGCATTTTTTATTTACCTTTCGCTTTCAGATTATAACTATTTTGAGTTTAACAGCAGACTACATAGATTACAAGCATCGACATCTTTTTATTCAAGGGCTAATCAATATTGATTTTCCAGGCTTTCGAAGGTTGGCTCACATTATGCCTGGATTATTGATTCCAAAGCCTAAAGGGCCGTTGCACTTAATGCTTCCAACTGATCTTATTATTTGGATAGATCCTCTGCTTGATCAAGGTGTAGAAAGATCGCTATATTATACAGGGACATATGAAATGGGTACCCTTGATATAATAGAGAGGTACTTGCCTGAAGACGGTGTTTTTATTGACGTAGGAGCGAATATTGGTCTCATGAGCTTAGTAGCGGCTCTAAGAATTGGAGAAAATGGACAGGTGATCGCATTTGAACCAAGCAGAAAGACTCGTGAAATAGCAAATCACAATATAGAGATCAATAATCTTGAAGATAAGATTACTTTGATGTCGAGCGCTTTAGGTGCAAAAAAAGAGAAGAAGCTCCTCTTTGACAATTTAGACATTAACAGAGGTGCCGCTAGTCTTGTGAAAGGAAAGGAGAGTGGGGAAGGAGAGGAGATTGAGATTACAACGCTTGATTCCGATTACAGTCAGCAAAAAATCGATGTTCTAAAGATTGATGTTGAAGGATATGAATTGGAGGTGCTAAAAGGTGCGGTAGAAATCCTTCGAAGAAAAAAGCCTCCCGTACTAATTGTAGAATGCACAGAAGAAACCGAGCACCAAGATTTTTCTAGGGCAGATTTGTTTGATTTTATTTTATCAACTCAACCAAGGTATAAATGCTATAAGCTCAAAGGAACTAAGCTGAGACGGTCTAACCTTATTGAAATACATCAAGAATCAGATCTTCCAACGCATGACAATATTATCTGTATTCCTTCGGCAATATGAAAAACTGATCGAGATAGAAAAAGCTCTCGTTTTAGTTCATTTCTCTCATTAATACAATGTATAATTCCATCATGTCTTCAATGTCTGAAAGAAATACTTTCTCATCAGGTGTATGAACATTGTCTTCTGGAGCACCGATAAAACACCAGTCAAATGGTTGATCCGTTTTTTGTAGCATTGTTCCATCACTTCCCCCTGCAGATTCAACTTCTAATTGGAAGTGAATGTTATTTTTCTTAGCTATTCCAATAATTTCATTCAGGTAGCTTTTTCTTGGAACTCCGCTATCTCTCATCGATATTGCGACACCACCATCATGGCGCACACCTTCTGTAACCCATGTTATGTCTGAAATCAATGCTTGGTATACTCCATATTTCTCATAAATATATTTACCCAGAAACCCGACACTTCCTCCTCCATGTTCTTCATAGGTAGAAAATACGATTATTCCATTTTCTATATGTTTTGCGGCATTAAGGGCGTTCAACACGCCTAGTCGATTGTCAAGATATGGTGACTGTACATGTTGGTTGTTCAGCCTGAAGTTGGGCTTGAATGTAAGATTTGTTCCTCTATCAATTTCTCTGTCACAAACGTATTTCAAGTTACGTTGTCCCTCATCATCTTCTATGATCATTAGCTCTGTTTCAATCTCTCCTTGACTATCAGATCCGACTAACTTCATTCCGTCAATTGCTCTAGGTCCTCCAATCTTGATAAGATTTTTGTCATAAGCTGTCGTGAAACCGATCGTATCAATGTGAGCGAAAATTGCTGTCTTAGGTTTGCCAAAAACAAGAACAATAGCATCTTGGAACCCTTTGCCTGATAATACTTTAGGTACTGCTTTCCATGTGCTTTTATTTTGATCTATGTAGTCAAGAAGAAAATCTCTGATTTTACCCTCATCTCCAGAAGCCCCTCTGATTGAAATTAACTCCTCTAATAGTTTTGCGTCAAAATGTGCCAATCTTTTCAATTTTTAATGAATTGTATTTCTTTAACTGTTCCTGAAGTACCGCTGAAGTGCTAATTTTTATTGCAATTCGGAGATAACAATCATTTTCAAATGTTTGTTCTTTAATCTCTGCATCACTTTCTTTCACATCATTCATGATATGCGGCATATCAGCATAATCAAAATAGAGTTTGAATCTATCTTTTACCGTTTCTGTAATGATCCTTCCGTTTTCTATAGCTTCTTTAGCTCCCGTTCGATAAGCGTTAATTAATCCGCCTACTCCAAGTTTAGTCCCTCCATAATAACGAACCACGCCTATTAAAACATTTGTAAGATCATAGGATTGAATCTGACCTAAAATAGGAGCTCCTGCACTATTGCTCGGTTCACCATCATCATTTGCTCTGTACACGTCTTTTTGAATCCCGAAACGATAGGCCCAGCATAGATGTCTCGCTTGATAATGGTCGTTCCTCCATTTGTCAAGAAGTTCTTTTGCTTGATTTTCATCCTCGCAATTTTGAGCGATACCAATGAATTTAGAGCCTTTCTCTTTGTACATTCCTTCAGAGGTGCCTTTGAGCGTTTTGTATGTTGTCGGTATTTTCAGTAAATTTGATTTTACAACAAAAGTATCCATATAGGTTAGATAATGAAACACTTTCGCCAGAATATCATTTTTGTACTGATGCTATCTTTGCTTTTTTTATCCTGTAAAAAGGAGGAGCAATCTTGTCAAGATGGAGTTTTTACTCCAGGTAGTGAGGAGCAAACGGATTGCGGAGGTTTGTGTCCACCTTGTGATGATGGAGAGGAGCCTCTAATAGTAGAATCGGTTTTTGCGAAAGTACAAGGAGATGAGATTTCATTTTCAAATCGAGATTTAATCAAAAATCCAGACTGGATAATGAATTTTCAAAATGACTCCATTTCTGTTATAATAAACTTTGGGGCAGGAGATTCACTGGGAGCAAGACCTTTAAAGGTTCAAAACTCTTCCGCGAATTTCCAAGGTATTCCACATTCTACGCTGGCTGAAGGATATGTTCTTTTCACTGAAATAGATAATGTTGATAATCGCTTAAGTGGTTTTTTTGAATGTAAGTTTGTTTCCGACCAAAATGTTCTAGATACGCTGTATGTGACAAATGGAGACTTTCAAAATATCCCTTGGTAAAGTTGATGTAAGGAATTCCTTTATTTCACGACTTAATCAAAAAGTTGATGATGAATTTTCTAGTGCACTTCCAAAACACAAAAAGCATATTTGATCAAAGTGATAAGCGTGAACTTTTTATTCAACGTTTAAATGACTTAATGAAAGAAGACCTTCTCAAACAGGTTTATCAAGCAGAGGGTCAAGATCAGATTTGGACGATTTTCAGCGTGGAGGATATAGAAATGCTTAAATTGATTATCCATTCTATGAGCGTAACGTGGAATTTTGAGTTTGAAATTGCCCCCCTAAGGAGGAAAAACGAAAAGTTATAGAGTGTTATCTAGAATTTATATTACATTTGAAGTCATGGATACAATGAAAAATAACTGGTGGTATAACTATTTGCGAAGCGAATAGGGTATTGCTACTGTTTCAATATTGATCCCATTCGCTTTCTGCGGATGGGATTTTTTTATGGAACAAATGAGCTTAAAACTGTGTTATAATAGTGAATATGAAATTAGATTTAAATAACAATACGGAGGGTTTTAAACGCCCTTTTTTGATTGCAGGTCCATGCAGTGTGGAATCTGAAGAGCAGGTGATGAACATCGCCAAAACATTAGGTAAGGATGGTAAAACTGAGTTACTGAGAGGTGGGATTTGGAAGCCGAGAACTCGACCTGATAGTTTTGAAGGTATGGGTGAACAAGCTTTGCCTTGGTTAGTAAATGCTGGAAAAGAGTCTGGTTTGCCTACAACTACTGAGGTGGCAAATGCGAAACACGTCGAGCTCGCTCTGAAGGCTGGGGTAGATGTTTTATGGATTGGTGCCAGAACTACGGTGAATCCTTTCGCAGTGCAGGAGATTGCGGATGCTCTGAATGGAACCGATATTACTGTAATGGTAAAGAATCCAATCAATCCAGACCTAATGCTATGGATTGGTGCTATGGAGCGCTTGGAAAAAGCGGGTATAAATGATTTGGTGGCTATTCATCGTGGTTTTTCAGTATACAAACATCCTAAATATAGGAATGCACCCAATTGGGAGATACCAATTGCTCTTTTAGAGAATATGCCGAATATTCCGATAATCTGTGACCCAAGTCATATTTCAGGCAAGAGAGATGGGATATTAAATGTTTCTCAAAAGGCAATGGATTTGAATTTTACAGGATTGATGATTGAAACTCATCATACTCCAGATGAAGCGTGGTCAGATGCCAAACAGCAAATCACACCTGAAAGTTTATTCTCTCTTATCGATCAAATCGTACTACGACATGAAGATATGTCAGATGAGGTACAAAATTATATTGAGCTGATGCGAGCAAAAATAGCTGCTCAGGATGATCTTTTGTTTGAGATTCTCAGCAATCGAATGAAACTAGCAGAAGAGGTTGGAATTTATAAACGTGAAAATGATATTACAATTCTTCAACAAGAGCATTGGAGAAGAGTGATTGAAAATAGGTTAAATCAATCTGGAGATTTTCATTTGACGAAAGAGTTTGTGCGTGCTTTGATGGATGCTATTCATCAGGAATCGATTAGACATCAAACGAAAGTGATGAATCCAGATTTGAAAAACTGATTATAGCATGTGTACTACTAGTCGAACAATCATTCCTATAGCGGCCAAAGAAACACCTGAGATAAAAATTCTTGAAATAAATTTTGATTTTTTATACACGGCGAAAGCTCCGACCAATATCGTTAAGAGCAGTATAGGTACCCCTGGATTCAGCAGGAATGAGTCGATGAAGTCTCCTCTCAATAAAGCGAGAATAGAGCGTTGGGTACCACAACCCAGGCATTCAACGCCAAAGCGAGATTTGAACGAACATGTTAGAAGATGATCTTCCATGTATTAATATTGAACCATACTCGCTACTGAAGCAAACATGGTTCCTACGATAGCGATATATGCAATAATAAAAATGAGGTACAAAGATGAAAGAGCGAGTCCAATGATTCCGCAAATCTTCCCAGCTTTGACTAGTTGAATTGATTCTTTTGTATATCTGTTTGGATGTTCTTCAACTAGTTTGTTTGCTTTGCTCGCTAAGACTAGCGCGATTATACCGCAGGCTATACCTACAACTCCGTAACAAAAACATCCTGGGAAAATAGAACATATACCTAATACTAATGCGCCAACACTATTCGGTACTTTTTCATTACCTAAATAATTGTCGTCCAATTGCATTCCATTTTCTAATTCGCTCATAAGTAGTCTATTTAAAGCCAAAAATAGTATGATAATTCATTTGAAGCTAGAAAAGTGAATCGAATTGTAGGTTTTTTTGCCCTTGATGCTTTGTTGACACTATACGGGATGATTCTTAATTTCCACCTTCAGTTCAAGCCAGAATCGATGAAATCTACTTATATTTGTTGGCATTCTTAGCAAAATAATTATGGAACAAATAGCACCTTATAAACCAGAGAATAAAGTAAGAATTGTGACGGCAGCCTCGCTGTTTGATGGCCACGATGCGGCTATAAATATTATGCGTCGTATCATTCAGTCCACAGGTTGTGAAGTAATTCACCTAGGACATGATAGAAGTGTAGAAGAAGTTGTTGATTGTGCAATCCAGGAGGATGTTCAGGCAATAGCGATGACTTCTTATCAAGGCGGGCATACTGAATACTTGAAGTATATGTATGATCTCTTGCAAGAGAAAGGAGCTCCTCAAATTAAGATTTTTGCCGGTGGAGGTGGTACTATCCTTCCTGAAGAAATAGATGAACTGCATAAGTATGGTGTTACCCGAATTTATCATCCAGATGATGGTCGGGAAATGGGATTGCAGGGAATGATCAATGACTTGGTAAAACAAGCTGATTTTCCTGTTGGTGAGAATGTTAAGGTTGATGCTAATAAACTCAAAGAGAAAAACAACGCAAATACTGCAAAGGTAATTTCAGCGGCAGAGAACTTTCCTGAAGAATCGAAAGCACTGTTGGATGAAATTCATGCTCTTGCGGATAAAGTAGATACTCCTGTTTTAGGAATTACTGGAACAGGTGGTGCGGGTAAATCATCTTTAGTGGATGAATTAGTACGCCGTTTTTTAGTTGATTTTGACGATAAGAATATTGCTGTAGTATCCGTAGATCCTTCGAAACGAAAAACGGGTGGAGCACTATTGGGGGATAGAATACGTATGAATTCAATCTCAAGTAACCGCGTTTACATGCGTTCTTTGGCTACGCGTCAATCGAATCTAGCATTGTCCAAGCACGTTGCTGAAGCACTACTTGTTTTGAAAGCAGCAGAATATGATTTGATCATTCTTGAAACTTCTGGAATTGGTCAGTCGGATACAGAGATCATGGATCACTCCGATGTGAGTTTGTATGTGATGACTCCTGAATACGGAGCAGCCACTCAGCTGGAGAAAATCGATATGTTGGATTTTGCTGATGTAATCGCATTGAATAAGTTCGATAAGCGTGGAGCATTAGATGCGTTGAGAGATGTACGTAAACAGTACCAACGAAATCATCAGTTGTGGGATGCTCAAGTAGACGATATGCCAGTTTATGGTACGATCGCCTCTCAGTTCAATGATCCAGGAATGAATCAGTTATACAAGGTGCTGATTGATACGGTTAATAAAAATACCGACGCTACTTTGGAGTCAACATTTGAGATCACAGATGAAATGTCTGAAAAGATTTACGTGATTCCACCAGAGAGAACACGTTACTTGTCTGAGATTTCAGAAAACAATAGAGCCTATGACAAATGGGTTGAACAACAAGTTGATGTTGCTGATAAATTATATGGTTATCAGAAGTCAATTGATACGCTCGAGTCAAGTGATTTAGAAGATAAAGATCGACTGATCAAGGGACTTCAAGAAGCGTTTGAAAAAGAAAAGATGAACCTTAACCCTCACAATTGGGAAGCTATAGAAAAGTGGGGCGATAAGGTGAAGAAATACAATGATCCGATCTTTACATTTAAAGTTCGTGACAAAGAATTAAAGATAAAGACACATTCGGAATCGCTTTCTCACTTACAGATTCCTAAGGTAGCATTGCCGAAGTATTCTTCTTGGGGAGATATTCTGCAGTGGATCTTACAGGAAAATGTGCCGGGAGAATTCCCATACACTGCTGGTTTATTCCCGTTCAAAAGAGAAGGTGAAGACCCAACGCGAATGTTTGCTGGAGAAGGTGGGCCAGAACGTACAAATAAGCGTTTCCACTACGTAAGTCTCGGAATGCCTGCAAAGCGACTTTCAACTGCATTTGACTCTGTGACACTCTATGGAAATGATCCAGCGATTCGTCCAGATATCTATGGTAAGATTGGAAACTCAGGTGTATCTATCTGCTGTTTGGATGATGCCAAGAAATTATACTCTGGATTCGATTTGAGTGATCCGAAGACATCGGTTTCAATGACGATCAATGGTCCTGCACCGATGTTACTTGGTTTCTTTATGAATGCAGCTATTGATCAGGCTTGTGAAAAGTACATCAAAGCAAATGGTTTAGAAAAAGAAGTCGAGGCGAAAATTGCTAAGATTTACAAGGAGAAAGGTACAGAACGACCTGCTTATCAAGGGGATCTTCCGGAAGGAAATGATGGTCTTGGTTTAATGCTACTCGGTGTAACGGGTGATCAGGTTCTTCCTGCTGATGTTTACGCAAAAATCAAAGCAGAAACGTTGGCTGTAGTTAGAGGAACTGTTCAGGCAGATATTTTAAAAGAAGATCAGGCACAGAACACATGTATTTTCTCTACTGAATTTGCATTGCGTTTGATGGGTGATGTTCAAGAATATTTTATCGATAAAGCAGTGCGTAACTTCTACTCTGTATCTATTTCAGGATATCATATTTCTGAAGCGGGTGCAAACCCAATTACGCAGTTGGCATTGACACTGTCGAATGGATTTACGTATGTTGAATACTACTTGAGTCGTGGAATGGATATCAATAAATTTGGTCCAAACCTTTCATTCTTCTTCTCTAACGGAATTGATCCGGAATATGCTGTTATAGGACGTGTAGCAAGAAGAATCTGGTCTAAGGCCATGAAGGAGAAGTATGGAGCGAATAAACGTGCTCAAATGCTGAAATACCATATTCAGACATCTGGACGATCTTTACATGCTCAAGAGATCGACTTCAATGATATCAGAACGACGTTACAAGCGCTTTATGCAATATACGACAACTGTAATTCATTGCATACAAATGCATATGATGAAGCGATTACAACTCCTACAGAAGAGTCAGTAAGACGTGCGATGGCAATTCAGTTGATCATCAACAAAGAGTTAGGTTTAGCGAAGAATGAAAATCCAATTCAAGGTTCATTCATTATTGAAGAGTTGACTGAACTTGTTGAGGAAGCTGTATTGACTGAGTTCGACAGAATTACGGAAAGAGGAGGAGTACTTGGTGCAATGGAAACAATGTACCAACGTTCTAAGATACAGGAAGAGTCATTGTATTACGAGACATTAAAGCATACTGGTGAATTCCCAATCATCGGGGTGAATACCTTCAAAAGTTCAAAAGGGTCGCCGACAATCGTTCCTAAGGAAGTGATTCGAGCAACTCCTGAAGAAAAGGAATACCAAATCAGCATGTTGAAGGAATTGCAAAAAACAAGAGCTGACGAAGCTGAAAAGTGGTTACGTAAATTACAATCTGCCGCGATCAACAATGAAAATATGTTCGAAGAACTCATGGAAGTATGTAAATACTGTTCATTGGGTCAGGTAACAAACGCATTATTTGAAGTAGGAGGTCAGTACAGAAGAAATATGTAAGGGATGAAGTTCTGGGTTTAGCGCTTAGAATTCTGAGTTCTAAATGATTAATTTTTACTCTTTCGTTGTGAGTTGAAAGAACTACCAAACAATAGTTCTTTCACACACTTTATTAGTTTCACTTTGTGATTTGTGTATTTTACTGTAGCTTAGAATAAAAGCCTTAGTTATGAAACTACTACAACTGTTCATTTCGTGTCTCATTATTAGTTGTAATGGAATAGCGCAAATCCATCGCATAAGTGTAGATACAAATGCAGTAAGCGCTCAGATGACTGACAAGCTGTTGTTTCAAGGAAAGAATTCTACTTCGGGATATGAAGTCCCCTCTGGTAATGATACTCACCTCTTCTTCGCTGGAAGATTTATCCTTGCCGGACACGATCAACAAGGACAGTTAAGAATGGCTACCATGTCTGCTTCGAGTGAAAGAGATTTTTATCGAGGACCATATTCTTCTACAGACCAATATTACGATCCAATTTATATGAGCGAAAATGAATCTTCGATCTGGTCCGTTTCGCGTCAGCAGATTATTTATCATATTGATAATTATGATCAACAGAATTATCAAGCGCCAAGAGGAATAGCGGAATGGCCTGGTAACGGAAATACAAATGTTGGTGAAGCACAGCAACTAGCTCCCTTTGAGGACCTAAATAATAACACTATTTATGAGCCTGAAATAGGTGAGTACCCTTGTATAAAAGGAGAGAAAGCAACCTATTGCATCCTAAATGATGATGCTGGCGATCATTATGTGTCCGAAAGTGAAAAACTTGGAATTGAATTGCATACGATGATGTACCAGTTTGTCTCTGCAAACTATATTGATACGACTACCTTCCTTAATGTGCGCGTGATCAATCGAGGAAATTTCAGCTATACTGATTTTACTCTTGGGTTTCATCTAGACCCAGATATAGGTTTCGCAGAGGATGAATTTATAGGGTGCGACTCTACAAGACATTTAGCTTATGCGTATAATGGTTTGAACAATGATCCTGGTGGTTTGGGAAGTGGATCTTTTGGTAATAATCCTCCTGCTGTTGGGGTTAAGGTATTAAATCGAGAGATGCATTATTTTGGTATGCCAGGCAATGAAAACTCTCCAATTGGGATTGGCTTTCCTGCTAATCCAGCTGAGTATTGGAATTTTCTGAAAGGTAAGTGGCTCGATGGAACGGATTACACCTTTGGAGAAAATGGCTACGGCGGAAGTACTTCAACCACTCATCTGTACACAGGGAATCCGGCAACCAATTCAGGCTGGACAGAAATTAACACGGATGGACAAGGTACATCAAATGTTATGGGGGACCGTCGAATGATAATGAGTATTGAGCCACTTAACCTTTCTACTGGGACTGAGTTGGAGTATGATTTTGCAGTAATCACAAGTAGAAGAGGAGATCATCTTGAAAATGTGCAGGGTGTTATTGATCTGGCCGATTCTGTTCAGCAGTTCTATATTAATGAACTAGTGAACTATAACTGTCAGGAGCAAGGGACAGGGATTCAGGATACATTTTTTATGGAGGAGCCGAATTATCAGGCAATGTTCGAGATTACACGTGTGGATGGTGAAGGAAACATGATGAACGATATTGAACTCAAGGAAGATACTGAAAATGCTATCATTTGGGATAATAACCTTGATGAGATCACTTACAAAAGAGGGAAAGGACCGATAGATGCATACTTAATTGATACGGTTAATTATGAGTTAGGACATTACCTATTAAAGTTCAAAGATTATACAAATATCGACTCAGCGAATTGGACGCTCTATCGATACAATATGCTTGGAGGAACTTTGATTGATTCTGTGCAATCTACAAATACTATAGCGAATGGAAATGAACAACTTATTCCGCAATGGGGTATGGCGATTCGAATTGAGCAACACGACTATTTGTGCAATGATGGTTCTAATTTATGTGCTCAATCAAATAAAATTGCACAACCCGTTTCTTCCTCAATTCAATTTGCAGATACTTCTCAAAAATGGTTGGATGGAATAGAACATAACAATGGTTTTTCGCCAATGAATTGGATAATGTCTGGAGATTTTAGTCCTTCTGTTAACATGAATACGTCCGGAGTAAATAATCCATTTTGTTATCCTTCAAATTTCTATGATCCTCAAAATATGTTTACAGATCTTGTAGGTGGTATTGCTGCCCCTGGTCGAATGGCAAGGTATCAGGGCTGTTCATTTCGTCCGATTCAGATTCCAGGTTCACCAATCATTTCAGAGGCACAATTTCATGGTTATGCTTCGATAGATCTTTCAACGGTTAATCACCCTGGGGTTAATATAGTGCTTACCGATAATCAATCGCTTTGGACGCGATGTGCTGTTATAGAATTAAATGATGATGAAAATACTTCTTTGAATAATGGAAAACCTGGTCTTCTCAGGCTAAGCCCTTCTGTAGATAAAAATGGAAACAAGCCAGGTGATTCAGGATATAATGATGCAGAGGCGGGAAAAGGAGGTACGCAACCAATAGGGATGGGATGGTTTCCTGGTTATGCTGTTGATGTAGAGACAGGGCGTCGATTGAATATGGCGTTTTGCGAGAACTCAACACTAGTTAATGATAACGGTGATGATATGATATGGAATCCAACAGATCGATTACAAGATAACAACGGAGAATATGTCCTTGGAGGACAACACGTGATCTATATTTTCGGAGGCGAAAAACACAACATGCCTAACTATGATGAAGGCGACTTTCTATATGATAATCTTTCAGTTGAAACTGCAGCTGGTTTTAGAAATGTATACGGTAATCTGTCATGGGTGATTAATCCATTACTTAAAGAGAATGAGTCCTTACTAGCGACGAAAACAAGAATTAAAATACGCACTCATAAGAAGTTTAAGGAACGATTGCTGACAGGGTTAAATGATACTCGGCCAATGTTCACGTTTGATGTTGTGCCTTATCAGATGGTGTCAAATGAAAACAATGGTAGTTCACATCCTGAAGAAATATCTCTATATCCTAACCCAACATCTGATCAGTTTACTGTGAAGTGGAATGGATTAAAACCATCAAATATTGAGGTGTATACAATTAACGGTGTCTTGATTCACGAACAGATCATTGCACAAAAGGATCAGCAATTAGTCATAGATCTCTCAACAGAAAAACCGGGACTATATCTCGTTAGAATTGGAGAACAGGTGAAGAAAGTAGTGTTGCGCTAAATTCAATCCTTTAAGCTCTAATTTCTTTACCCTAAACTCTAAACTAAATTATACTCGACATCAAACTCCTTCAATGATTTCAATAATTTCTCATTGATGTCAATTTTCACGAACCGACTAGGCATATCTATTTCTAGATTGTTCACCGTGTCAAATACGTTAAATCGAACGGGATACTTCCCTTGGTGCTCTTTAAACACTCTGTCTATATCTTCAATAAAGCGATGATTGACTTGATTTAAAGCTAATTTAATCTGTAAGGCCTGAGCTTTCTGTTCCCTCAAGCTAGATAAGAAATCAATCTTGTGTACTTTGAACTCAAATTCATCTTGTCTCCAACGTTTAGGTTGCACTTTTCCTGTGAGATAGATAAAAGCACCTTCCGACATGTAATCTTTAAACTTCCCATAATCCTCTCGAAAAAGGAAAAGTTTAGTTGAGTCATTGTAATCCTCAATCATGATTGTTCCAAAAGGATCTCCCTTCCGAGTGTGACGATGTTCGACCTCTGTTATTATAGCCGCTACTGTAAACTCTCGGTTCTTGTATTGATCAAGGTTGTTGATATACTCGATTGAACCAGTACAGAATGATTCGATATCAATTCTAAAATCATCCAATGGGTGACCTGAAATGTAGATCCCAACGACTTCTTTTTCTTTATTCAATTGCTGTAAAGAAGACCATTCTTCAACTTGAGGTATCGTTGGAGCGGGAGTAGCTACTCCGGAAGATTCGCCAAACAAACTGGCTTGACTTGAATTGATACTTTCCTGGTGGTTGGCACCAAACTTCACTGCGTTGGCAAGGAATGTTTTGTTGTTTTCTTCGGCAAAATATTGGGCGCGATGAATATTGGTGAAAGAATCTAACGCTCCGGCTAATGCCAAACCTTCAAAAGCTTTCTTGTTACATTTTCTCAGATCAACTCGCTTGGTGATATCAAAAATATCAACAAAAGGTCCGTTCTCAGCTCTTTCGTTTACTATTGCTTCGACAGGTCCGCTACCGACACCTTTGATCGCACCAAGTCCAAATCGAATAGCACCTTCTTTATTTACCGTAAATTTAAAGTTAGATTCATTCACATCCGGACCTAAAACAGGAGTTCCCATTCTTTTACATTCCTCCATAAAGAATGTTACCTGCTTAATGTCATTCATGTTATTACTCAACACGGAAGCCATATATTCGGCTGGATAGTTTGCCTTTAAATATGCAGTTTGATAAGCAATCCAGGCGTAGCATGTTGAGTGAGACTTGTTAAATGCATACGATGCAAAAGCCTCCCAGTCACGCCAAATCTTTTCAAGCTTATCAGTATCATGTCCTCTTTCATTTCCTTGATTGAGGAATTTTGGTTTTAATTTCTCGAGAAGATCAAACTTCTTTTTACCCATGGCTTTACGCAATGTATCGGCTTCACCTTTCGTAAAACCAGCGAGTTTCTGAGAGAGCAACATTACTTGCTCCTGATAAACCGTAATACCATACGTTTCCTCTAAGTATTCCTTGGTAGCATCTAAATCATAGATGATCTCTTCTTCACCATGCTTTCTTTTAATGAAAGAAGGGATATATTCTAGCGGTCCAGGTCTATACAATGCGTTCATGGCGATGAGGTCGGCAAATACCGTTGGTTTCAACTCTCGCATGTATTTCTGCATTCCTGGAGATTCATACTGGAAAACACCTACCGTTTCACCACGCTGGAATAGTTCATAGGTTTTATCATCGTCAAGAGGGAATTCATCAGGTACTAGATCAATATCATGACGCTCCTTTACGAAGGCTACGGCATCCTTGATCAAGGTCAATGTTTTCAATCCAAGGAAATCCATTTTTAGCATTCCTGCTTCCTCCACCACAGAGTTGTCATACTGTGTACAGTACATTTCAGTATCCTTGGCTAGTGCTACTGGAACGTATTCTGTAATATCACTAGGTGTAATAATTACACCACAGGCATGAATCCCTGTATTCCGTACGTTTCCTTCCAGGCGTCTTGCTTTCTGAATTACTTCTGCTGGCAAGTCACTTCCAAGTGCAATCTGCTTCAACTGATTTGCACGTTGTATATTCTCTTGGTTGTTCTTTAATTTATCTGCTAAAGCAGCATCATCCAAATTAAACAGCTTGCCTAATGATATGTCAGGAATCAACTTTGCTATTCGATCAGCCTCAAAAAGCGGAAGATTCATTACTCTGGCAGTATCACGTACCGATGATTTCGCTGCCATTGTACCGTAGGTAATGATTTGAGCCACCTGATTCTCTCCATATTTATCGATTACCCACTCTATAATTCTTCCTCGTCCTTCATCGTCAAAGTCAATATCAATATCGGGCATTGACACACGATCAGGATTTAGAAAACGCTCAAAAAGTAGATCATAAGCGATTGGATCAATATTGGTTATTCCATTACAGTAGGCTACTGCAGATCCAGCAGCAGATCCACGACCCGGCCCAACTACCACACCCATTTCTCTGGCTGCATTACAAAAATCCTGTACAATCAAAAAGTAACCTGGATATCCAGTTTTTGCAACAATCTCGAGCTCAAAGTCGAGTCGCTCTTTTATTTCGTCTGTAATCTCAGGATATCTTTTCTTTGCTCCTTCGTAGGTAAGATGGCGCAAATAATTATTCTCACCTCTTTTGCCGCCATCCTCTTGATCTTTTGGATCAGTAAATTCTTCAGGTATATCAAATGCGGGAAGTAATACCTCACTTGCCAACGTATATTTCTCACACTTATTCGCAATCTCCATTGAGTTTTCAATGGCTTGAGGGAGATCGGCAAATAATTCCTTCATCTCGGAAGGAGACTTGAAGTAGTACTCATCGTTGGGTAGTCCGTAACGGAAGCCACGACCCTTACCTTTTGGTGTTTCAACCATTTCTCCATCTTTGATACACAATAGTATATCATGGACCACAGAATCTTCTTTTTCGATGTAGAAGGTGTTGTTCGTCGCAACGAGCTTAACATCGTGCTTTTTGGCAAATCTTAATAACGTTTCATTTACCCTTCTTTCATCTTCCTGGTCATGTCGCATAAGCTCGATGTAGAAATCATCGCCAAATTGATCTTTCCACCAAATAAGAGCTTCCTCTGCTTGTTTCTCTCCTACATTAAGAATCTTTGAAGGAATCTCTCCATACATGTTTCCAGAGAGAACAATAATGTCTTCCTTGTATTGCTCGACAACTTTTTTGTCAATACGGGGGACATAGTACTTCCCTTTCGTAAAGGCAATGGACGACATTTTTGCTATGTTGTGATATCCTTTCTTGTTTTTCGCTAAAAGAACGACTTGAAATCCGTTGTCTTTTACTGTTTTATTTGTGTGATCCTCACAAATGTTGAACTCACATCCAATGATGGGTGTAATTTCTTTTTTGGTGAATTTCTCACCCTTTTCTTCCGCTGCCTCACGCTCTGCAGCAATGTTTTTATTGTGCGCTGTAATGTACTTTTCAAAGTGAAAAGCAGCCATCATATTACCTGTATCTGTTAAGGCAACAGCAGGCATATTATACTCTGCAGTCTTTTTAATTAATCCTTGAATATTAGCCGTTGACTGCAGAACTGAAAATTGCGTATGATTATGGAGGTGAACAAAAGAGGTGTCTTCCAGTTTAGCAAGTCCTTCTTCTATTTCAGCCTGAGAAACCCCCTCATCAGTGCTGTGCTCTTCATTGAGCTCTGCACTTTTCGCTTTTAAATTTTCATGTTTTAGTCCAACAGGTTGAATTACGTCCGGATTAGCTTTGAGAAATTGTTCAAAATAAGATTCCTCAACCTGAAGCTCTTCAGTAGTGAATATTCGACGGCGAACAAGTTCAAAGAAACAACGCGTTGTAGCTTCAACATCGGCAGTTGCATTGTGGGCTTCTGCAAATGGAACCTTGAATAAATGTTGGTGTAGTTCTGTTAGCGTTGGAAGTTTGAATTTGCCACCTCTACCACCTGGTATTTTACATAATTCGGCGGTAGTTTCTGTACATGTATCTAGTACAGGCATTTCGTGCATCGGAGTTTGAAACTCCTCACGAACAAATTCACAACCCATCACATTGACGTCAAAGCCTACATTTTGACCAACAACGAACTTTGACTTTTCTAAGGCAATATTGAATTCTTCAAGGACATCTTTTAAAGGAACACCTTCAGTCTCGGCAAGCAATGTTGAAATACCATGGATTCTCTCAGAATCATAGGGGATATCAAAACCATCTGGTTTGATAAGGTAATCCTTAGCTTCGACCATGTTTCCATCATCGTCGTGTAACTGCCAAGCAATCTGAATACACCGAGGCCAGTTGTCAGTGTCCGTATAAGGTGCATTCCAGTTCTTTGGAAGTCCGGTTGTTTCCGTATCAAATATGATGTACATGCTGAGAGAATTTACT
This sequence comes from Brumimicrobium sp., assembly GCA_965656195.1. Taxonomy (GTDB): domain Bacteria; phylum Bacteroidota; class Bacteroidia; order Flavobacteriales_D; family Crocinitomicaceae; genus Brumimicrobium. The sequence continues at coordinate 37,585 of CBFHJL010000011.1, forward strand.
ACTCAAATGTACAAAAATCAAGCTGTAAAACCCGTCGGCTTCATGTTGATTTATGAAGAGTTTTGAACAGTTTCCTAACGTTCTTTTTCAAATGTTAAACGCATGCCACGTTGAGTTGAATCCACCTTTCCATTTGTATACACAAGTTGGCCATTCACAAGGGTGTGCGTAATCGCATAGTGGAATTTTCGTCCTGAAAAAGGAGACCAACCACACTTGTAAAGGATGTTACTATCATTAACTATCCAAGGATTCTTGTTGGATACGAGAACTAAATCAGCGTAATAGCCTTCTCGAATATATCCCCGGTCTATCATTCTATAGATTTCAGCAACATTGTGCGCTGACTTCTCCGCAATTTGTGGAAGTGTAATTTTGCCATCGTGATGTAATTCTAGTAATGATGGCAGCGCATGCTGGACTAGCGGTCCTCCAGATTTAGAGCTGAAGTAATTCCCAGCTTTATCTTCTTTGGTATGAGGAGCATGGTCCGTTGCAACTATGTCTAGTTTACCATCCAATAAAGCTTTGAGTAAACCTTCTTGATCTGATTTGGCTTTAATCGCAGGATTCCATTTTATCCATCTCCCTAATTCGTCGTAATCCGAATCGTTGAACATTAAATGGTGGACACAAGCCTCGCCAGTTATTCTTTTGTCCCGAATCGAATTTCCACGTTCTAAAAGATTGGCTTCTGCGGCAGTCGAAACATGGTATAAATGAAACCTTGTTGAATGCTTCTTTGCAATTTCGAGGACTCTTTTTGTTGCTGTTACGCAAGCTTCTTCACTTCTGATTTTGGAGTGATATCCAAATGGGATTTCATTTCCAAATTCATTCTTATATTTTTCTGTGTTCTTTTTAATTATTGCATCATCTTCGGAATGCAGTGCGATCAATGTGTCCACTTTTGAGAACAAGACATCCAAATAATCGGGATAGTTTGCGAGTATCCCATCCTCATCATCAAAGTACAATCCATCATCCGTAACTCCGCAAACAGTTTCGTTATTTGTCTTTAATACTTCTTCAATGTTGTTTTTGTTTACCCCCATGAAGAAAGAATAATTGGCTAATGATTTTTTGGCGCCTAGTTGATATTTTTCTTCCAGTAGCTCCTGAGTAAGTGTGTTTGGAACTGTATTGGGCATATCCATAAAAGATGTTACTCCACCAGCTACAGCAGCAATTGACTCTGTGTGTATATCGGCCTTTTGAGTGAGACCTGGATCTCTGAAATGGACCTGGTCGTCAATCATTCCTGGGAGAAGGTAATCTCCTTCAGCATCTATGATAATGGTCTTCCCTTCTGGTTCTGCTATAGATTTTGCTATTTTCTCGATACGCTGATCTTTGATCAATACGTCGCCTTCTATGATCGTTCCTTCATTAACGATCTTTGCATTTTTAATGAGTACAATTCTTGTTGCCATAGCCACAAAATAAATAAATTATAGTCATATGTTTTTATTTATATTGTTAATCTAAAGTATAAGTGTTGCTTATGATTTTTAACCCGACCTTACTGGAGTAGTGGAGAGAAATTTTCAAGAACTCCCTTGTTGTAAATATTCATTTGATAGAAATTTAGCACTGTTAAAGCCACAAGTAATCCAACGGTTAAGCCCATTCTTAATTTGTTAATGGTCAATAGTTGTATCATAGTCGCTAAAGGAAGGGCGAAAACGGGTAAACTTTGTACTAAAGCTCTAGTAGAATAACTCGCTCCATATGTCCAGTCGGACCATGAAATTATTATCCAAATATTCAGAATTAGAAAGGTTAATACACTTCTCTTGAAGTCTTTGTTCTTCATGAAAAAGAATCCAGTTACCATTAAAATTGCAATGGGAGTGTACAAAAACCATCCTTTTTCAGGTCCAACAAGCACCCTAAACCATGGGTTGAGAAAATACCATTTACTGCCAACGTTATGGAGAAATGAATCTGTAGTATGTTTCCAATAGATTAATTGTGGTGAAATTGCGATTAAACCGCCGATCATGGCAAAAAGAATATGCCACCTGTATATTTTAACTAAATTCCATTTATGTTTTCGGCCTTCTGGGGTAGTAGTGTTCCACAATAATGGAATAAAGACCATAATGAATTCAGTAGGTCTGGAGATAGTCGCTAAACCAATGATTAGACCAATGGCAATCGCGCTTTTCCATTTAGGTTTTTCGTGCCATTTGATTGTGAAATATATCAAGAGTGAATATAGCGGAAAGATAAAGGAATGGCTCATCGCTCCGTCAATAGACGTGTACTGAATTAAATTGGTGGTGAGTCCAATAAAAAGTAAGGTGAATCCTACGGTGACTTCCGAAAAGTAACGTATTAAAATTCGCTTCAGGATCCATAGACCAAAGATTACGTTGAGAATAGCTCCAAATAAAATAGCATATTGATACGGAGTTGAGAATCCATCTTCTTCATAACTTGAACATTTTGCAATCAAGTGACCTACTAAAAAGTAAGGGGTTTCCAAGATGGCGACTCCAGATAAATACTTATTGGTATACGTCTCGCCTTCGTCTACTTTACTTATTTGGTATATTTCTTCTCCACTAATCGTGTACTTTTTATTTATGGGTTCAATCCATTTTAGCTCTTTATAATCATGATAGATAAAGGTGGATGGTAAATACATATAGTAACCAAAAGCATCCCAAGAAGCTGCATTATATCCGTTCTCGTCGTTGTTAGACCAATACTGAATTCTAAAACCTATAAGTACAATAAGAACAACTATTACTGATATATATGGGAATTTACGCTTAAAGCTTGTTTTCATCTTAGTTCTTGAATAGCGAGTAATGAGCGAATTTAACCAGTTTAAATCAAATGTGATAAGTATATCCTATTTTCTTAGTTTACTATACATATTCATCATATTGGTTAAACCACATTGAACTAACTTCTTGATTTAATTATTTTAAAACCTCATATTTGTTATCATGAATATGTTTTACACAGTGGTTATTACCGCAACCTTCTTTGGTATCTTTCTTCTAATATTCTTTCGCAAAAGAATGAATATTAGAAGACTTAATCAGCTTTATGATGAGGGTGCTCAATTGATAGATGTACGCAGTGTCAAAGAATTCAGTAATGGATCGATAGAAGGGGCTATAAATATACCCCATGATGAAATCGTTAGTAGTCTTAAGGAATTAGATAAAGCTAATAACTATATAACTTTTTGTTCCCAAGGAGTGAGAAGTGTTATCGCAAAGAAAATTCTACAAAAACAAGGTTATAGTTCTTTTAATGGAGGAGCAATAGGTAGTTTAAAGCAAAAATTGAAGAGCAATTAGTTTTATGCATTCTCAATTGATTTTTCTAACACTCCATTGAGTGGAATGTAATCTTCGCGATATTATACTTCGGTTTGAGTTAGATCAGACTAAAAATATACCCCAAAAGTGAACCACCAAGAATAATCCACATCACGCTTATTTTCTCGATACCAAAAGTGACTAATACACTTTCTGTTGCAATGGTTATTGATTTCCAATCGATCAATGTTTCGAAGCTCATGACGAATAATACTGCTGCCATTACTGCAACTGCAACTGCAGCTGTATTAACGGAGTCTAAGAAGGAGCTTAATAAAGTTGACTTCCGCATCCGAGGAATCAATGGGTTTAATATCAAAACAAAAAGAAATGAGAGTAAAAATATTCTTATTATTCAATAATTAGATGTGAGATCCATTTGTTTTTTGAGTAAACAAGATTAAATAATGAGGCAGTTGACCTGTGCTGCGACGAACAAAAAAAGCCTTCCAGAGAAATCTGGAAGGCTTTTGTGCAGTATGTGTAACTAATTTCTATTGCTTTACAAAGCGTATGGACTCAACTCCAGTTTTATGTTGAATAGATAAGAAGTAAGTTCCATTCGGGAGTTTAGACAAATTGATTTCTTTACTTGAAAGCTCAAGTTTTGTAACAACTTCTCCAGTTACTGAGAGTATCTCCATTCTTTCCACTCCAGAAACTTGGTCTAGACCTGAAACGAACAGGATATCAGAGGTAGGGTTGGGGTGTATTGAAATAATCTCAGCATCCAACTCTTGAATGCCTGTGTAATCTACTAAGTAACAAGTAGAGGTATCAGTACATCCATTCAAGTTAACCTGAACTGCATAATTCCCAGTAACCGCTGGAGTATATGCTTGATTCGTTTCGTTAGTAATCACAGAATTATTGTCATCACAATCTAACCACTGATAGGTAGCTCCTGTTTGATCTGCCGTTAACAGCGCTCCTGTCTGAGTTACATTGTTATCTGGAAGTGGATTTATTGTCAAATCCAACGTTACTACAGAATCACATCCTACAGCATTTGGAAGTGTCCAAGTCGCTGTATTATTATCAGCAGTGTAGGTATTTCCATCGATCCATGTATAAGAATCACATTCTGTTTGCACATCTGTTCCTGTACTTGAATTAGTGATAGTTAAATCCAGAGTCACAACAGAATCACATCCTGCAGCATTTGGAAGAGTCCAAGTCGCTGTATTATTATCAGCAGTGTAGGTGTTTCCATCGATCCATGTATAAGAATCACATTCTGTTTGCACATCTGTTCCTGTACTTGAATTAGTGATAGATAAATCCAGAGTCACAACAGAATCACACCCTACAGCACTTGGAAGTGTCCAGGTTGCTGTGTTATTATCAGCAGTGTAGGTATTTCCATC